>NZ_JAFEJT020000133.1 GCF_018555435.2 Bifidobacterium amazonense | reverse complement strand
CGGCATCTTCTCTGTATGATCTGACCAAGACCGCATACTACGATCAGAGCCGTAGCCCGTTTGTTGCGCCGTTCGCTGACTTCAGCTCGAACTACACGCTGTCTGTCGCGAAGCAGGACGGCAAGGTTGCTACTTGGGAGCTTCCGGGCGACAAGACCGGCGACAGCAAGATCGTCGAGACTTGGAAGGCCGATCCGGCTGGCAGCACGACCAAGACCTATTCGGTGACGCTTGACCAGCTGACGAAGAACTTCGCCCCGGCCCTGTCCTATCAGGACACCGGCGTGTACGACGTGGCCCTCGAAGCTCAGGATCCGGGCACGAACGCCACGACCGTCAAGTATCTGGACGCTAAGGGCAACAGCTACAACCAGGATGTGGACGTCAAGTATGGCGAGGTCGTGCCGACCGACAATCTCGTGACCAGCGTCACGACTGCTGCCGGCTACATCAGCCAGTGGTATTGGAACTCCGACGTGAGTGGCGCTCGTATCGCATGGACGAAGGGCGACACCGCCAAGAAGACCGCGGACGGTGTTCTGAAGCTGTACGCCGGCACCTCCAGCGCGGCCTACAAGGTGACCTACAAGACTCAGGTCGGCACCACGGCTATTGGCGCTCTGGATTGGGATACCATTGTCGGCTCCGAGTACGTCACGGCCGGTCAGTCCCCGAAGGGCGTGACTCCGTCGCGTAACGCCGACTGGACGTTCCTGGGCTGGTCCAAGACGCCGGAGATCGGCGCCTCCACCGTGTCTCTGTCCTCGCTGAAGATCAACGCGGACACCACCCTGTACGCTCAGTGGACCACGGATAAGGCTACCGTGACCTACGACTACCAGTACGCTGGCAAGCAGACCACCAAGGAGTACGCTTCCGGTGAGACCTTCACCCTGCCGACCGATGTGACCCGTGACGGTTGGAAGCTCATCGGCTGGTACAAGGACGGCTCCAACGTCAAGGCTGAGTACGAGTGGCTGAAGGTCAAGAAGACCGTTGACGGCAAGACCGAGAACGTTTGGGCCAAGGTCGAT
>NZ_JAFEJT020000132.1 GCF_018555435.2 Bifidobacterium amazonense | reverse complement strand
TGAAGTGGCCTGATTTTTGTTCCGTCTCTGCTATGAGACGGCTTGTGCCATCTGCTTTTGATAATACTCGTTCTCGACCTGTTCCGGTGTCCTGTAGCCCAGGGAGGCGTGCAGTCGCTTCGAGTTGTACCACGAGACCCACCGCATCGTCGCATACTCCAGCTCGGCCACACTCCGGTAGGGCTTGTTGACCCAGATCAGCTCGCGTTTGTACGTGTTGTTCGTGCGTTCCGCCAGCGCGTTGTCGTACGAGTCGCCGACCGTGCCGGTCGAGGGGAGCATGCCCGCGTCAGCCACGTGCGTGGAGTACACGAGGCTGATGTACTGCGAGCCGTGGTCGGAGTGATGCACGCACCCGTCGGCGCCGCCGTGGCATCTCGCCCACACGACGGCCTGCTCCAACGCCTGCAACGGCAGTTCCTCCGTACGCATCGTGGAGGCCGTCGCCCAGCCGACGATTCTTCTGGCGTACGCGTCGGTGACAAACGCGACGTACGCGAACGAGCCGTCCGCCAGGCGAACGTAGGTGATGTCGGCCACGTGCAGCCGGTTCGGCGCCAAGGCGGCGAACTTGCGTTCGACCAGATCCAGCCTGCCGCCACGGCCCTTGGCGGGAACCGTGGTGACCGGCCTCCTGCCGCCCCGAACGCCTTGGAAGCCGAGCCCGCGCATGATGCGGGCGACCTGGTCCCTGCCGACCTCCCGTGGATCCCAGCCCTGACGGATGAGCTGGTGCCATACCTTCCGGTATCCGTACACGCGCATGAACTCGTCCTCCCGGATCACAGTGATGTCACGCGCCAACGCCTCGTGGCGCGCCCCCATACGACTGACGGGACGGCGTTTGAACATGCGGTAGCCGCGCGCGGTCAGGAACCCGCAATCCAACGCGGCCGACAGGACCCGGCAGATCGGCCCGACCCCGAAACGGTCCCTGAAGGCGTCGATGTACGCGGCCTTCAACGCCGTGTCGGGTCGAGCCTGGCCGCGAAAAAAGCCGACGCCGTCGTCAGTATCTCGTTCGCCTTGCGCAGCTCCGCGACCTCGGCGCGCAGACGTTTCAACTCGGCGGCCGTCTCCTCCGCGCTGATCGCGGACTGTTCGGCGGTCGTCCGGTCGGCCTTGTTCCTCCACCTGCGCAACGTCTCCGGGGCGATGCCCAGACTCTGCGCGACGGAGGCCACGGCCTTCGTCTCCGACGAATGATTCGCACGCGCCTCCTCCAGAAGCCTGAGCGCCCTCGCCTGGAACTCCTTCGTATAACGAGTCTTTCCGGTCATGTTCCTAGTCTCCCATCAATGAGATAAAACACGGAACAAAAACCAGGTCATATCA
>NZ_JAFEJT020000131.1 GCF_018555435.2 Bifidobacterium amazonense | reverse complement strand
ACATCGGGATCACGTCGAAGCCCGGCTTGGGCGGCTCGGGCGCGAAGCCCGGATCCTGGCCGAGACCGTCGACCGCGATGGCGTCCTTGCCGTGGCGGTCCATGATCGTGGTGAAGTCGTAGGTCGTCATGCTCGTCCTTTCGTCACGCTGCCCTGTCCGTCGCCTGTCGCGCGCCGTTCGCGCACGCGACAGGCCGACCCGATCCCGCATTGAATCGGGCGCAAAACGATAGGTAGCTTAATCACCCGCGTGTTACGCCACGCGCGGAACCAACCGATCAGTCGAACTGCGTTCTGCATGCCGGCGCCATCCTCGTCCCACTCGTCTGAAGGGGATGTCAGCCGACAGGCTGACTGGGGAGCGTTACGGCGCAAAACGCGACGTCACGAGACGCTGCGGAACTGCGTCCTGCTCAATCTGCGACGGCGATTTCGGACGAGCCGTAGAAGTCGAGGATCTGCCTGAGATACGGGGCGATCGTGTCGTTCGGCATGCTGAAGATCTCGTGCAGCGAGTCAGGGAACCGCACGAGACGGATGTTGCCACCGCCTTCCCTGACCCGCTCGACGAACCGGTTCTGCGGCTCGTTGAGCACCCACACGTCGCGCCCGGCCTGGAACAGCAGGATCGGCGTCTCGATGTTCGCGCACGCGCCCGGCCGCAGCACGGCGTGCGACATGCGCAGCGCCTGACGCACCCATTCGAACGCGGCCGCGTTGGTCTGGTAATGCTCGTCGTCGCAGCGGCACCGGTGGAACCAGCGCACGCGCGCGTCGGACGCGCCGGGATGGTCCTCCGGTTTGAACGTCGATTCAAACGGGCCCTGTCCGAACACGGCGTGGCGGCCGAGTCCCACGCCGCACATCACTTCCGCGAGCGCGCGGGCCAGCCAGTTCGGAATGCCGGTGGCGGGAGCGATCATCGGCGCGGACAGCACGGCCTTGTCGAAGAGGGTCGGATGCTGTTCGAGCACGGCCGCGCCGATGCCACCGCCCATCGAATGGCAGAACAGGTTGAGCGGCTGGCCGTCGGCGTACTGCTTGCCAACCGTGTCGGCGAACTTCGCAAGATCGGCGACGTAGCGGTGCCAGTCGTCGATCCACACGAGCCAGTCCTGGTCGACGTCGCGCGCGGAATAGCCGTGGCCGCGGTGCTCCATCATGCACACCGAATAGCCGGACAGCAGGAAATACCAGATGAGTTCGGCGTATTTGCGCGTGAACTCGGTGAACCCGTGCGAGATCACGATCGCGCCTCGGAAGATGCCGGTCGCGCCGTCCTCGCGCAGGGCGTCGAATCTAGCCGAGTCGTAGCACACGTAGTGTAGCCGGCCGGCGTGTGCGGCCGAGGC
>NZ_JAFEJT020000130.1 GCF_018555435.2 Bifidobacterium amazonense | reverse complement strand
AGGAACCGGACCGCTCAGCGACAGCGAGTGATTAACTTACACCAACCCAGCCACCAACGCAAACCAACACCACAAAAAACAACCAAAACCCTTGAAAAACAAGACATCCATCGGCGTGTCGAAAACAGGCAAAAACACCCTTCAACTACCACCATACGCCTAATTCACATCCGGAAAAGGCAGCAAAAACATCATTCATCGGCGTGTCGCCATCTGTTCATCATGCCGGGCCCTCGCCCACCGCCATCATCGGCATGCACGAATGCCCCGGCAAATCAACTTCAATACGCAATCGCAGCAGTCGCCCCCCCCCCGGCGGAACACCACGGCATCGTACTATCGTTGGTCACGACATCCGGCATAACGGCATCGCCAAACGCAAAGGATCGCATTCATGCAACGTACCGTCATCGAACAACAGACTCTGCATTTCCCCGCGTCGGTGCAACCGTACGTATGCACTGGCCGTCTGTTTGACAGCAGTTCATCGCCGCAGGCGACCGTCTACTATTCCGACCAGGATCATGGGTACTTCATCAAAACCGCGGCAGCCGGCACGCTGCGACGTGAGGCGACGCTGACCGCTTATTTCCATGGCAAGGGACTGGCCGCGGAAGTGCTGTATTACGGACAGGAGACCGGCGACAGCGGCGATATACACGATTGGATGGTGACACCGCGCGTGGCGGGTGAGGACTGCACTGCGCCGCAATACCTGGCCGATCCGCATCGCATGACGGAGATCCTGGCGCATACGTTGCGCTCATTGCACGACATGGACGGCAGTGACTGTCCGGAACCGAAGCGCATGGAACGATATGTGGCCACGGCGAAACGCAATCATGACGCCGGACGATATGACACGTCGTTCTATGTTGACTGGTACGGCGATGCCACGATCGACGAGATATTCCGCATCGCGGAGCAAGGTGCCGCGTTGTGTTCGGATGTGCTGTTGCATGGCGATTATTGTCTGCCGAACGTTATTCTTGACGACTGGTCGTTCAGTGGTTTCGTTGATCTGGATTGCGCAGGACTCGGCGACCGTCACGTCGACGTGTTCTGGGCATTGTGGACGCTGCGGTTCAATCTGCATACGGATGCATACCGAGACTATTTTCTTGACGCATACGGACGGGATCTCGTCGACGAGGAAAAGTTGCGTACGATTGCCGCGATCGAAGTATTTGGATGATTGTATCGATGACTCCGCGCTGCGTGATCCGATAACGATCATTATATTCGTTTGTTCGCTGATTCGGTAAGCCCGCAAATGCGTGTTGACCGCTCCGTACATCCCAAGGCAGTCTCGTGCGTGGTGTTTTTGTCTTGCTGGCGGTGTTCCGGCTGGGTGTTTTTCGTCGCTTGGTTCGTCGTTGTGTTGTGTGGGTATGAGAAAGGACCCCGGGAGCCGTGTGGCTCGACCGGGGTCCTCATCA
>NZ_JAFEJT020000129.1 GCF_018555435.2 Bifidobacterium amazonense | reverse complement strand
GAGTCTTCGCCAGTTTGTGTGGTGAGGTTGTGGGCCTCGGCGTCGTTGCCGGGGCTTTCGTGTGTGCGGGTATGAGAGGGGCGTTCTTCTGTTAGGTTTGTTTCCGCCAAGAATAGAACCGAAGAACAGAGGAACGCCTGTGCCCACCATATCAGCCGGCGCGCTCAAGCGCATGCTGCACCTGCCCATGAACGTCGTGACCGGTATGCCGCGCATCGAGAAGGACCCGCGTGGCGGCGAAGTGGTCATCGTGCCGGTGCGCCCGTACGCGAGGGACACGCGCCGGTGTGCCGAATGCGGCGGGCGCGGCCGACCGTACGACCGTCTGCCCACGCGGCGCTGGCGGCATCTCGACGTCGGCTGCGCGAAACTCCTGCTGGAATACGCGCCGCCGCGCGTCGATTGCGCGGAGCACGGGGTGACGGTCGCGATGGTGCCGTGGGCGAGACGCAGGAGCGCGTACACGCGTGATTTCGAACGGCAGACGGCATGGTTGAGCGTGCACGCGCCCCGCAGCGCCGTAAGCCAACTGATGCGCATCGACTGGAAGAGCGTGGGGCCGGTCTGCAGACGGGTCGCCGACGACCTCAGGGCGGAGCAGGGCGCGGGCCTGTTCGACCATCTGCGTTCCATCGGCGTGGACGAGACCAGTTACAAGCGGGGATACAAGTACATGACCGTGGTCGTCGACCACGACCGGGGACGCGTGGTCTGGATGCACCAGGGTCACGGGGAGAAGGTCTTCGACCTGTTCTTCCAGACGCTCACGCCCGAACAGCGCGAATCCATCCGGGTGATCACCGGGGACGGGGCGCGGTGGATCGACGAGTGCGCGTTCCGCTGGTGCCCCACGGCCGAACGCATCCTCGACGGCTTCCACATCGTCAGCTGGGCGACCGACGCGCTCGACAAGGTCCGCACCGCCGCATGGCGCCGGGCCAGGAAGACGGGCACGGCCAGGAAGGGCGCGAAGGACCCGATCAAGGGCGCCCGGTGGGCCCTGCTGAAGAACGAAGCGGACCTGACCGCTGGTCAGAAGGCGCAATTGGAATGCGTCGCGAACACCGACGAGACCCTCTGGCAGGCATACAAGCTCAAGGAACGCCTCAGGATGATCCTCAGGCAGACGCCGGAGACGGCCGCGCCCCTGCTGCGCCAATGGGCCGCGGACGCGTTCCTGTCGGGCATCCCGGGATTCACGCCGCTCGGCGAGAAGATCGCCCGGCGTCACTTCGACATCCTCAGGACCATCCGCAGCGGACTATCCAACGCACGACTCGAGGCCGTCAACAACAGGATCAAGACCACCATCAAGATCGGCTACGGATACAGGAACCTCGACAACCTCATCGGCCTGGTCATGCTCAAATGCGGCGGACTCAACCTCAAACTCCCCGGACACCAATAAGCAGTAAGCCAGACAGAAGATTCACACCCACACAAACACCCGAAGAGCC
>NZ_JAFEJT020000128.1 GCF_018555435.2 Bifidobacterium amazonense | reverse complement strand
GCGAGGTGCCTCATTTGAAAATGAGCGCGTAATCCGGAGTGGTGCCTCACCTGTGGTGAGCGTGAAATCCTAGTCCGCGTCGGCTTGTGGGGTTTCGTCGTCTTCCGGTTCGACGCCCGCGATCCGGGCGAGCGTCTTGTTCAAGTATGCCATGTCCGGGCCCATGCGTCTGGCCAGCCGCGCGGTGCGCGGTGCCGCCAGTGCTTCGAGCCGGTCCTGGATGTCGTGGATGCGGCGGACGAGCTCGGCCGGGTTCACGGTCGCGAGCGTGTGTTCGATCTCCTCTCGCTTGTCGTCGGGTATGAAGCCGGGGCCGCCGGCGGCCCTGTCCGCCTCGTCGAACTCCTTGAGCCGCTCCCACGGGGTGCGTGGTGCGTCGTAGACGCGGCGGGGACGGCCGTCCCGGGTGCTTTCGCGCGCGACCGGCTTCTTGGACGGGGTGAACAGGTTGGCCTTGACGCGCACCAGCTCCCATAGCTCGTTGAGCAGGCCGAGCTCATCGACGGTGTACCGGTAGTAGAACGCGTGGCGGCGCACGACGTGGTTGTTGCGGGACTCGACGGTGGCCTGGTCGTTCTTCCTGTAGGGGCGGGAGCGGGTCTGCTCGATGTCGCGCTCCTGCAGCCAGGCGATCAGGTCGCGGTTGATGAACTCGCTGCCGTTGTCCGTGTCGTAGGAGCGGATGCGGAACGGCAGAC
Organism: Bifidobacterium amazonense; assembly: GCF_018555435.2. GTDB lineage: Bacteria > Actinomycetota > Actinomycetes > Actinomycetales > Bifidobacteriaceae > Bifidobacterium > Bifidobacterium amazonense. Next base: position 774 of record NZ_JAFEJT020000128.1, on the reverse strand, counting down.
GGGCCTCGACCAGCGCCTCGGCCTTGGAGAGGTTCGCGAACGCGTTGTTGCGGCACGACGCGTTCTCGGTCCATCCGGTGGCGACGTCGACCACGGTCAGGGTGCGGCAGAACTCGCCCCTGACGCTCGGCCCGCAGTGGGCCACGGTGTCGGCCTCGACGTTGCCGGGCAGGCCGTCCAGCTCGTCGCCGGCCTTCCTGATCGTGATCGAGTTGCGCAGCAGCTCCCCGGCGGGCCGGGTAGTGGAGATGCCTCTGGGCCGTGCCGCGTCGCGCGTCTTTTTGAGGTACCGGTCCATCGTGGCCGCGCTCATCCGCTCCAGCTCGCGGAACGCGAAACCGTCCCAGTCGGCGAGCTCGCCGTGCGCGCGCAGCATGGGCATCCACAGGGGCAGCATCGCCTTGAGGTACTTCGCGCACGGCGCATCCATCATCAGCCACACCTGGACCAGCAGCTCGCGCGACTGCTCCGAATACCGCTTCGGCCGCTCCGCGGGCGACATCGACGGCCTGCCGCGCCCGGCTTCCGTGAGTCTGCGTCTCGCGGTGCTCCTGCCGATTCCCAGCACGGAGCACATCTCATCGAGGATGCGTCCCTTGTCCTTCTTCGACGCCTTCATGTATTCATCCCTGAATCTCAGGGTGACCTGCCGCTTCGTCGCCATGCTGATCCTGTCTTCCATAAGACAAGCCAAACAGGACCGATACCGTTCGCGCTCATTCCCGATGAGGCACCACCACACCCTACGCGCTCAAAAAACGTGAGGCACGTCGC
>NZ_JAFEJT020000127.1 GCF_018555435.2 Bifidobacterium amazonense | reverse complement strand
GGAATCGATCGGTCACCGCGCATGTTGTGATGGCGGCATCGATCCGTTGCTTCAACAGTGAGGCAGTTTGACGATCGAGAGGCTGATTTCGTGGGATGTTGATGTCGGTTTGACGATCGAGAGGCTATCGTCGACGGTGCCAACACCCAAAAAGACCGTTTCGGGGGTATAGAGAGGGGATATCAGAGGCGGTCAGCACCGAAGGCAGCCTCTCAACCGTTAAACTGACCGCAGCAGGTCCCGGATTTAGCCTCTCGATCGTCAAACCGACCTCGACAGGCCCATATTCGATCCCTCGACAGGCTTTCGACCGGCAAACCGGCTTCCGAACCCCGAACGCAGAACGGCTTCAGACGGCAACTCATGCCATGACGAGGCCAGCGGCGATGTTCTGAAGTGCGGCGATATGGTCGGAGAACGCCTCCGCCCCCTCATCGGTGAGCGACACCCACGTGATGTCGTGCCCGTTGCGCTTGCCTGGACGCTTGTCGAGCGTGACGTACCCGTTCTCCGCCAACACCTTCAGATGCTTGGAGCATACGGCGTCGCTCACGCCGAGCATCTCGCGGATCGCCGCGAACTCGACCTCGCCGCCGCTGTGCAGCATGCCGCAGATGCGCAGGCGCATCGGCGCATGGATCACCTCATTGAACTGCGGCTCACCCACGATGCACCTCCTTTCCACGTCCTTGCGAACAACCATTCAGTCGCGGCGACCAACGCATAAACCCCTGGTCTCGCGACGCACACTCCGGCAGGATCCGCAACCGCACCAGCACACGCACGCAGCCACCCATTCCTCGGCCCAGGCATCCGCCCAGCCATGAAGGGCACTGCCGCTTCGCCAGTCAGCCGCCATCCAAGCCGGCATTCCATCATACCGATCATCGCGATCACACCCCGGCGGCGATCGCGTCGCGCTGCTTGCGGTCGTACACCCAGCCGATCACCGAGAACAGCACCACGAACGCCACGCTGTAACCGGTCAGTTCCACCATAGGCAGCGCCCTGTTCCGAGCCATATAGCCGGTCACGAATCCGAGCGTAGCGATCGGTATGCAGCAGACGGCGTACAGGGCGATCGCCAACGCCCAGCACAGTCTAGTGGGCGGCTTCATGCGCATGTCCAGATTCCGTTCACGGATGTATCGCACGCCGTAATCGAACACCGCGACCGCGCACAACGCCAGGAACACGGCGTCGATTGTGCGCTGCCAGGAGAAGGAACCGGAGACCGCCATCACCAGCACCTCGCTGATAGCGATGACCGCGGCGCTCACGCCGGCGGAGATGCCCGGATACAGCCACCACGGCGTGACGACCAGTTGCGCGGCTTCGCGTCGTTCGTCGTCCGGCAGCGCGCGGAATCGCGCCATCGTCCACAGTTCGCCATTCTTTCCGTAACGCCGGTGATGATCCTCCAGCAGATACTGCGACAGGGAACCGCCGGCCATGATGTAGCGTCGGATTTCGCGATAATACAGTCGGTCGAGCAGCACCATCCACAGACAGGCCACGACAATGACCACCGCAGCTTGCCAGTGGACGAGCGGCACCAGCATAAGCACGGTGAGTATCGCGATGGGCACCACGAGCATGGCCACCATGCATGCCATCGACAGGGAGGTGGGCGGCCATGCCAGAAGACGCAGGC
>NZ_JAFEJT020000126.1 GCF_018555435.2 Bifidobacterium amazonense | reverse complement strand
GCGCCGACCGGCGCGTGCCCGAACATAGCACCCGAACCGGTGAACCAGATCTTCCGGCTGTTCTCCAGACACCTCAGAACCACCTGACGCCTGCGCGACCGCCGGTTTGACGATCGAGAGGCTAAATTCGCCTTTTGCCGAGGTCAGTTTGACGATTGAGAGGCTGCGGGGCTGGCATAGCGGCCGATCTGAGGCTGTCATCATGCCGTTATCCGAGGCTCTTGAACGAGGTATCTCAGTAAAGTAGCCTCTCAATCGTCAAACCGACCAGAGCAAGCCGCATATTTAGCCTCTCAATCGTCAAACTCATAGTTTCCGGCGATAGTTTCCGGCGATCGACACAGTGGAATCGTCGCGGAACCGTCACGGAATCACATCAATACCGACCAGATCCACGTGCTTCGATGTCACCACCCGCAGACCATATCGGCCTACGACGAGCACGATTCCCATCTCCCAAACGGTTAACATCGATTCTCGGCTCCAACGGCACAGGAGTCCCCAAAACCTTTCCCAGCGCCGTGGCCACTCGCTGGGCCAAAGCCTCCTCAGCCGACTCATCGAGCAGATCCACATACGTGATTTTGATATACGTCCAGCCAGCGGATTCAATGTCCTCGCGACGCTTGTCGTCCCTTAAAACCTGCGCACTGCTGAACCGATGGTGATTACCGTCATACTCTATGGCGATGCGCAGTTCGGGATACGCCATATCAAGGAAAACCGTGCGAGCGGTTCCGGGAATATGCAACGCATGATTCACGGTCGGCTCCGGCAAACCGTATCGAAGAAGAATGATCCTCACACGGGTTTCCTGAGAGGAGTCCGTGTCCTCTCTCATCAACAGCAAGGCACGACGGCATTTCTTGATCCCCGTAAAACCACTGGCCCGCTGAAGATAATGGGCGAAATCCTCAAGCCGAGCGCGTTGTAATCGCCGATCGCGCCGCATCATGGAATCCCCCAGCACAACAAGTTCATCCAGCGGCAGCACCGACGCATAATGCGCCCATGCGCATACCGGAGTGACGCATTCGAAATACCGTCCGACGACCTGCGTTTCTATCGGCCCCACCCACGCCAGATAAGTCACTCCAGGCACATGGCATCGACGTTGCAACGATGGCACGATAACCCACGCCGTAGAATCCCGCCGCGTCGAATAAGGCAGTTTGGGCTTTTCGATGGATAGCAGTTCCAACGCGGTGGAACGCGTGTAGATCAACGGTTGCCGGGTACGGCGCTGCAGTTCGGCGCAAGCCTGTACGCGGAGGGTCTTCAGCTCGGTGAGCGCTTTGAGGGAGATTGAGTCGTCAGCCATAGTCTGACCGTACGGGACGTATCGTCGTCGCACCACACGGTACGGCGAAATTGTGGATATGTTGAGAAATGTGGATAACTCAATTTCGACGACCGTTCACTACTGCCGGCGATGATGAGCGGACTCTCGACGCATAATCTGCGGCATTTGCGAGGGTGAGGTCCGCGCGTGTTGCGAACGGTGACCGCCGAAACACGAAGTCTTGAACCGTCTTGAACCCGGCCAATCGCGGTCCGCACATGTCAAGAACGAACCGTGTCGAACGGTCGCCGGGAATGAAGCGCAAGGCCTCTTCGCTATAGTCAGAGGTTAAGCCGCGCCGTGCGCTGCACTACCTATCGCGCGGCGCAGCGCACAACGATTAGCGATCCATCGATCCTGCAAATG
>NZ_JAFEJT020000125.1 GCF_018555435.2 Bifidobacterium amazonense | reverse complement strand
GGGCGTGCCGGTCAGCCAACTGATCTCCCAGCGACTGTCCAACACGCTGATCATCAGCGGACTGTCCATCGCGGTCTCGTTCGCGGGCGCGTTCGTCATCGCGTTCTTCGCGGCCTGCACGCGGCACGATTGGGTCCGCGACCTGCTGAACATGCTGCCGACGTTGGGCGTGTCCGTGCCGTCGTTCTGGATCGGCCTGCTGCTGATGCAGGTGTTCAGCTTCGGCCTCGGCCTGCTGCCGTCGGTCGGCACGGACGGCTGGCAGACGCTGATCCTGCCGACGGTCACGATGTCGATTCCGATGATGGCGCTGCTTTCGCGGCTGCTCATGACCGGCTTCGAAGAGGTGCTGCGCGAGGGGTTCATCACCACGGCGAAGGCCCACGGACTGAGCTACCGGACGATCGTCGTCACCCACGTGCTGCGCAACGGATCGCTACCGGCGTTCACGATGCTCGGCCTGATCATCGGGCACACCGTCACCGGCGCGATCGTGGCCGAAACCGTGTTCTCCCGTCAAGGCGTGGGCATGCTCGTGCAGCAGTCCGTGGAAAACCAGGACATTCCGGTGGTGCAGGGGGTCGTGCTGCTCGCCGCCGCGGCGTTCGTCGTCATCAATCTCATCGTGGATCTGGTCTACCCCCTGCTGGACCCGCGCATCTCGCACGTACGCGGAAAGGCGGAACAATGAGCATCGGCATAACGGAAACCGCGGTGGCGGGCGCGCCGCCGGCCGAACATGCGGCGCACGCGGTCCATACGATCCCCGCGGCGCGGACCGGCCGCACGACTGCGGATGGTGGCGCACGGTCCGCACGCCGGCTGCCTGCGCCGTCGCCGTTGCGGCGCATCGCCGACGTGCTGCGGGGGCGGTTCGTCGTGATCGTCTCCGGCATCTTCCTCGCATTCGTGGCGGTCGCGTCCGCCGTGCCGCAGCTGTTCACACGACTGGACCCGTACAAGACCAGTCCGGCCGACAAGCTGCTCGCCCCCTCGGCGCAGCACTGGTTCGGCACCGACCAGGTCGGCCGCGACCTGTTCACCCGCGTGCTGTACGGCGGCCGTGCGACGCTGCTCGCCAGTCTGATCTCCCTGTCGATCGCGTTCGTCGGCGGCCTGCTGATCGGCGTGATTTCGGGATATTTCGGAGGATGGATCGACGGCCTGCTCATGCGCGGCGTGGACGTGTTGCTGTCGATTCCCGGACTGCTGCTGGCGATCACCATCGTGACGGCCATCGGATTCGGCACCACGCCGGTGGCCGTCGCCATCGGCATCGGCATCCTGCCCGGCTTCGCCCGCACGACGCGCTCGCAGGTGCTCAGGGTGCGCGAACGCTCCTATATCGAAGCGGCGCGGGTCGGCGGCGTCCCCGTGACATCGGTGATCTTCCGCCACGTCATTCCCAACGCGATCGGCCCGGTGTCCGTGCTCGCCCTGCTGGACTTCGGCAGCGTGATCATGGCGGTCGCCACGCTGAGCTTCCTCGGATTCGGCGCACGGCCGCCGGCCGCGGAATGGGGGTCGCTGATCAACGACGGCCGCAGCTATCTGGTGACCAGCCCGTGGGTGCCGCTGCTGCCCGGCCTGACCGTGGTGCTCACCGTGCTGTCGATCACCGTCATCGCGCAATCGCTGAAGAAACGAGGCAACCTATGAGCGAGGCAAACGCAGCCATTCAGACGTCCGGTAAGGCCGGCGCGGCCGGCGCG
>NZ_JAFEJT020000124.1 GCF_018555435.2 Bifidobacterium amazonense | reverse complement strand
GTCGACTTTGCCGCTCTGGAAATCGCCTGCGTAACCGCCTGCCATGTTTGCGGTTACGTTGCCGCCATTGACGTAGCGGACATCCGTGTTCGTATACTTTGGAACCATGTAGCCGACCGCGGTGACCAGCCCGTTCACCTTGACGAGTTCGATGATCGAAGTATCGTCAGCCACGTCCGCCAGTCCGCCGGTTTCGGACAGACCGACGAAACCGCCGGCGTTTCCGTATTCCATGTCAGCGAATACCGTGTACAGACCGGTCACATGCGCGTCGACCACCTGCGTGCTGTTCGATTGACCGACGAAACCGCCGGCGACGTACTGGGTCACGTCGCCCGTCTTGTGCTCGCCAGTAGCCGTGATCGTCATACCGGTCTTGACACCGTTGACGGTCACGCCTTCGGACTGGATCATGACGCCTTGCGCAACCGACAACAGTCCTTTAATCTTCAGCACGCCCAAACCAAGCAGGTTCAAACCGTCCGAACCGACCAGATCGCCCGGACCGGACGCGCCCATGAAACCGCCTGCATAATTGTTCGCTTCGACCGACTTCACGTCGTTCAAAGTGACGGCGGCTGTCTCGGGCACGTCGTTCGTCTCGTTGCCGTCCGCGTCCTTCGATTTGTACGCGGTCGTGGCTTTGCCGATATAACCGCCGGTCGCCTTGCCGATGCCGGCGGACGCGTAATCACCGGTTGCGGTGACCGTGTAGCCATCGTCCGCAACGCCATTGACAGTCAAAGCGCTCACCTCGAACGGGAGGAACCCGCCGAGGCCGACCGTGTCATTGACGATGCCGCCGATCGACGCAGTGCCGAGCTGACCGGCAATACCGCCCGCATAGTCGCCCTTCGCAGTCACCGACTTCAGACCGGACACCGTATTATCGCGCGACTCGGTCAGGGTACGGCCGTGCTTCCAGAACGAGAAACCGTTCAGATGCTGCCCGTCGGAAGCAGCGAGAATCAGGCCATCTCCACGGCCCACGACACCGCCCGCGTAATCATCTCCGGAAGACACCACGAACGATCCGTCCATCTTCACACCGGCGATCACGGACTCGTCGATACCGACAAGGCTCAGCAGCGTGCTCACGTCCTGCTTGCCCTCCAACGCGGTAGTCAGCAAACTGTTCACCGTCTTCAGCAGGTTCGTATCCGCCGCGTCATGCGTGCCCAGATCGGTGGTCCAACCCAGCGTGGCCGCACCCGTGAACCCGCCGGCCAGTGCGACGGTCTCACCGGCCTTCACCGTGCCGGTATCATTCGCGAGAACCACACCGGACGCATGCACGCCGATGCTGCCATTAACAGTGTCATTGACGGCGAAACTGTTCGCCATCGCCCCCGCGAAACCGCCCGCATACGAACCGGCCTCAACCGTCACGCCCGCATCCAGCGTCGAGTTCTCGACCAAGCTCTGCGGTTTCGCCAGATCGGGCAGATCCACGCCAAGATTACGCAACGCGCCGTCCATGACGTCGTTGCGCATCACACCGGAGAAACCGCCGGCATAGTAATCGGCCTTCACCGTGAACGAGTTCACGCTCTCCACCGTCGAGTCCTCGATGATCGCGCCGACCTGATTGCCGACAAAACCGCCCGCGTAGCTTTGCGACGCGGAACCGATGACCGTGTTCTCTTTGAAATCCTTAACCGCGTTGCCGGAGAGAGTCGGATTATAGGGCTCTTCGGGTGTTTGTGTGGGTGTGAATCTTCTGTCTGGCTTACTGCTTATTGGTGTCCGGGGAGTTTGAGGTTGAGTCCGCCGCATTTGAGCATGACCAGGCCGATGAGGTTGTCGAGGTTCCT
>NZ_JAFEJT020000123.1 GCF_018555435.2 Bifidobacterium amazonense | reverse complement strand
TGTGAACGGCAGTAGGATCCCTTGATATTCCGCGCATGACATGGCCGAATGTGCTCCGTCTGGTCGGCTGGTGGCCTCTCGATCGTCGAACTGACCGGGGCAACGTGCCCAATCAGCCTCTCGATCGGCGAACTGCCCGGACTAGAGCAGCGCGAGCAGTTCGTCGACCTGCTCGTCGGTGGTGTGCCAGCTCGTGCAGATGCGCATCACGGTGTGCGTCTCGTCGGCGCGTTCCATGAAGCCGAGCCGCACATGCTCTTCGAGCCGTTCGCGGGTCGGCTCGTCAAGCGTGATGAAGATCTGGTTCGTCGGCGCCTCGAACGTGAGCGTGTAGCCCTTCTCCCGCAATGCCGTGCGGATGCGGTCGGCCACCTCGTTCGCGTGGCGGGCGATGCGCATATACAGGCCGTCGGTGAACAGCGTGTCGAACTGCAGGCCCAGCAGCCAGCCCTTCGCCAGCAGCGCGCCATGCTGCTTGATGAGCGTGAGGAAATGCTTTGGCGTGTAGGAATAGTCGCCGTGATGCGTGAACACGACCGCCTCGCCGAACAGCGCGCCCACCTTGGTGCCGCCGATGTAGAACACGTCGGCGATGCGCGCGAGATCCTCGAGCGTCACGTCGTTGCCGGTCGCGGTGAGCGCGTAGCCGAGACGCGCACCGTCCACGAACAACGGCATATGGTAGGCGTGGCAGACCTCGGCGATGGCCTCGAGCTCGGCCTTGGTGTACAGCGTGCCGTATTCGGTGGCCTGCGAGACGTAGACGCAGCCGGGGAAGACCATATGCTCGTAGTTCGCGTCCGCGTAGAACGTGGCGCAGTATTCGTTGAGCTCCTTTGCGTCGATCTTGCCCTCATGATGGGGGAGCGTGAGCACCTTGTGCCCGCTGGCTTCGATCGCGCCTGCCTCGTGGACGTTGACGTGCCCGGTCGCCGCGGCGACGACGCCGGCGTACGGCGGGGTGATCGCGTCGATGATGGTCTGGTTGGTCTGCGTGCCGCCGACGAGGAACCACACGTCCGCGTCCGGTGCGCCGCACGCCTCGCGGATCTTCGCCTTGGCCGACGCGCAGATGTCGTCCGAGCCGTAGCCGGGGAACGTGGTCGTGTTCGTCTCGGCGAGTCGCGCGAGGATTTCGGGGGTGGCCCCGCAGGAATAGTCGTTTTCGAAGGACAGCATGTCGGCTCCTTGGATGCGTTGCCGTTGCGTACGACGGCGATCGGTTTCGGCTGGCGGGGTTGCCCCGCGTGCGAAGGCGAGTCTACCGCGCGGCTATGTCTCCGAGATGATTGGTTTGCGTGTGATGCCTGCTGCATGATGGCTGCATGGCGCATGTTCCGGCGCGATGCGATGCCGGCGCGGAACGAACGAGGGCCCGTACGGATCGGTTCCGTACGGGCCCTCGTCTGAAAGGAGGTTCTCATGATAAGCCGTGTGCCGCGCACCGCCCTGTGCGCATCTGTTGTTGTTCTGTTGTCGGGGTGGGGTTCCGTGGTGCTGTGCCTGCCTTGGACTGTTTGTCTTCGCGTGTCTGGCGCCGTCGCCTCGTTGCCGCCGGATGAAGTTATATGGAGGCGTTGCGCATGGTTCTCACAACCGCGGCGCTTCGTTGCGGCCTGCCGGCTTCCCGACCGACCTACAACTCCGGCCTCCATGTAACAGTATACGCCGTTCGGTGATCGGACACGGCGGGCGACGTGCCTCACGTTTTTTGAGCGCGTAGGGTGTGGTGGTGCCTCATCGGGAATGAGCGCGAACGGTATCGGTCCTGTTTGGCTTGTCTTATGGAAGACAGGATCAGCATGGCGACGAAGCGGCA
>NZ_JAFEJT020000122.1 GCF_018555435.2 Bifidobacterium amazonense | reverse complement strand
CCTTCGAAGCCTTCGTGTAGTTGTTCGTCGAATCCACGATCTCATTCGCATCATTCAGGGTGTAGCCACCAGACTGCTCCTGATTATGCAGATCAGAGCCATTCAGCTTACCCCAAGCAGCATACAGGGTGGAAGGAACGTACACCCACTTGGACTTGGTGTCCACGCCGTTCTTCGCATCCGGGTTCGCAACAGTGTAGTAGTACAGGTACTGCAGCTTGCCGTCCTTGGTGATCTGAAGCTTGGAGCCAGCAGAGATCTTCGTGGCCTCATAGTCCTTCAGCCACTTGCCGGTAGCAGAAATACCGCCAGTCGTGCTGTCACGGTCAGAAGCCCAATCGACGTTCTTGGTGAGGTTACCCTTGTCGTCCTTCACGAACGCCTTCACGAACTCAGCACCGGAAGCGAACGGGTTGCTGTTGCTCTTGGAAGCGCCAGTCTCCGGATCGACGCTGTCGTTCGCGTAGTACCAGCCGAGGAACTGGTAGCCGTCACGCTTCGCAGTCGGAGCGGTGAACGAATAGTTCTCACCAGACTGGTAGGACTTAGGTTCAGTCTTGCCCGCGTAGTTGTAGTCGAAGGTTACGGTCACCTTGTTGGTGCTCCACTGAGCGTACAGCGGGGTGGCCTTGGTGATCTTCAGCGAGGACAGGGACACGGTCGCGGCATTGTAATCCGGAGTCGTGGACCAACCGCGGAACGTGTAATCAGAGCTACGAGACGGAGTCACGGAACCCTTCGGGGAAGCATTGGCCGCAACGTACTCGGTAGCCACGACAGTATCCCACGTGCCAGCCACCTCGGTGTAGTAAGTCACCGGGAAGACGCTCGTGGAAGAACCGGCAGCGGTGAGCTTCAGGTTCTTGTAGTTGTCGTTCGCCTTGAAGGAATCAGTCAGCGTGACCGGCTTGCCGGAGGCATAGTCGTTGTACTCCCACGTAGCAGTCAGATAACCGTACTTCTCGGTGTTCGGAGTCGTCGAAACGGACTCGCCATACTTCACGTCAACCGGACCGTACACGAAGCCCTTGTTGTCGTAGTAGCTGACGATCGTGGCGTTCTGCTTGCCCTGTTCCGGATCCAGAGTCACGTCATATTCACCGGTGTCCTGGTAGGACAGCTTGCCGGTGAAGTCCTTCGTCAGCTGGTCGAGAGTCACCGTATCGGTCAGATCCTGACCGGTAGGACCGACCTTCCACGTATCCACGACATAGCCATCGCCGGCGTTGTCAGCCGGAAGCTCCCAAGCGGCGATCTTCTTGTCCTGCTTCGCGACGTTCAGCACATAGGCATTGCTGGCGAACCAATAGAAACGAAGAGGAGTCGAGGCCGAGTTGGAGCCAGCGGCGTTGATGTTGAAGTTCTGTCCGTAATACGCGGACTTCGTGTTGTCATACAGCGAGCTCTTGGCGAACTGCAGGCTAACCAGCTGATCGCTTTCAGCCCAGTGAGCGTACAGGTCGATGTTCTTGGTCACGGTCGTGTTCTTGAAGTCGAACTTCTCGGAACCGTACTCCGGAGAGGTGTACCAGCCGGTGAACGTCCAGTCCTTATCGCCGGGACGAACGGTGGGCTCCGTGATGGTATAGCCCGCGGCGCTGTCGTACAGGTCCGTAAACTTGCTGTCCTTGGTGCCGTCGGCATTATCCAGATCGGAACCCTTGATGGTAACGGAGGAGCCGCTCTGGGAACCGTAAGTCAACTTCGCGCCCGAGGTAAGGGACGGGGCGTTCACATGCAGCGTGACAGTGTAGTCATACGGATCCACGCCAGCGGCGGCATCGGCGTTCGCGGTGCCGGCGGCGACGCCCATGGTCGCGAGCATCGCGACGGAGGCGAGGCCGGCGAGCGGCGCGCGCCAAACCTTGTTGTTTCCTGTCATAGTCAGGAACCTTTCTTCTAGGGACA
>NZ_JAFEJT020000121.1 GCF_018555435.2 Bifidobacterium amazonense | reverse complement strand
GGCATAAGTGCGGATAAGCGGTGGATAACTGGGGGATAATTCAGGTCAGCATATGGGGATAACTTGCCAAAACGTTGGAATTACAACGTTTGTGGATTGTGGATAATGTGCATAACAAGTTATCCACAACGATGTGGATAACCGTGGGTACGGCTGGTTATGCACATAATGTGGATAAGTATGGGGAGAACTCGTGGATAACTGCCCGAAATCGGTGGACAACCGCTACGTTGTCGGTGGATAGACGGTGGATAACTTGTGGATAACTCCGCTCACCCCTTGGAATTTCAACGTTTTACCCTGTGGATAACTCAATTGTCAATCGGTTGATGCGCCCATGGCCACCGGTCAAGACGCGTCATCTTGCAGTGTGAAATGGCATGGTCATGTGGATAACTGGATGAATGACATCCCGATGCCACTTGACTTTCCATTGAGGAAAGTGTTATGCTTTCCGTAACGGAAACAATCTTGGGGATACGCAACCCGCGAACGCTTCCGGACCGGTCAATCAACCACACGACCATCGCCGTACATCACAGCATCGGTCGTTTCCGCAACGACAGCGAGTCCAGTCCATCATCCGTCATCGGAAACAAGGAAGTCATCATGAACCGCACTCCCCAACCCGGCGCGGCATCGGCCGTGCGGCAATCGTCGCAGCAATCCGTCGACCGACAGTACGACCGACTGTCGCCGCCGACCAATCCGACGCGTACCGACACAACAGGCGCGTTCCGCTCTCCCACATCATCGCAGTCGCAACAATCCGTGGAACCGCAGCTGACCGCCGCGGACGCACTCTCTTTCCTCAACGCCGACCGCGAGGCGATGGCCGAGCGCTACACGCTTCCCCTCTCCTTCGACATCGTCATGGGCGTCTTCCTCGCGCTGATCATGGCCATACTGTGGCTGATGCGCAGCGAGACCATCGACTTGGACAGCCCTGTCTACGCCATCGCCGGAGCGTGCATGATCGCAGGCCTGATCGCGTCGGTCGTGGTGCTGGTCCGCATCTGGCGCAAGCGTGGCCTGCGTCTTCTGGCATGGCCGCCCACCTCCCTGTCGATGGCATGCATGGTGGCCATGCTCGTGGTGCCCATCGCGATACTCACCGTGCTTATGCTGGTGCCGCTCGTCCACTGGCAAGCTGCGGTTCCACGGATTGTTGCGACTGCGATGATGTGGGAGAGCGGAACGCGCCTGTTGTGTCGGTACGCGTCGGATTGGTCGGCGGCGACAGTCGGTCGTACTGTCGGTCGACGGATTGCTGCGACGATTGCCGCACGGCCGATGCCGCGCCGGGTTGGGGAGTGCGGTTCATGATGACTTCCTTGTTTCCGATGACGGATGATGGACTGGACTCGCTGTCGTTGCGGAAACGACCGATGCTGTGATGTACGGCGATGGTCGTGTGGTTGATTGACCGGTCCGGAAGCGTTCGCGGGTTGCGTATCCCCAAGATTGTTTCCGTTACGGAAAGCATAACACTTTCCTCAATGGAAAGTCAAGTGGCATCGGGATGTCATTCATCCAGTTATCCACATGACCATGCCATTTCACACTGCAAGATGACGCGTCTTGACCGGTGGCCATGGGCGCATCAACCGATTGACAATTGAGTTATCCACAGGGTAAAACGTTGAAATTCCAAGGGGTGAGCGGAGTTATCCACAAGTTATCCACCGTCTATCCACCGACAACGTAGCGGTTGTCCACCGATTTCGGGCAGTTATCCACGAGTTATCCCCATACTTATCCACATTATGTGCATAACCAGCCGTACCCACGGTTATCCACATCGTTGTGGATAACTTGTTATGCACATTATCCACAATCCACAAACGTTGTAATTCCAACGTTTTGGCAAGTTATCCCCATATGCTGACCTGAATTATCCCCCAGTTATCCACCGCTTATCCGCACTTATGCC
>NZ_JAFEJT020000120.1 GCF_018555435.2 Bifidobacterium amazonense | reverse complement strand
CGGCAAGGATTTCGACGACGTGATCGGATTCGTGCACGTGCGCGACCTGCTCGACGTGCGCGATCCGAACGCGAAGACGGTCGCCGACGTGACGCGCGAGGGGATTTCGCTGCCGGGCACGTCGAAGCTGCTGCCGAGCCTGTCGCTGCTGCGCAAGCGCGGCATCCACCTGGCCGTGGTGATCGACGAATACGGCGGCACGGACGGCATCGTCACGCTCGAGGACATGACCGAGGAGCTCGTTGGCGATATTCGAGACGAATACGATCTGCCGGATGAGGACAATGCGTCGCGCAACGGCAAAACCGTGTTCAACGAGGGCCGTGCGACCGTGGACGGCGGCATGACGATCGAGGACTTCGACGATCTGACCGGCATCGAACTGGAGGACGGCCCGTACGAGACTGTGGCCGGTTACTTCCTCGCGCACACCGGCAAGATGGGCGAGGTCGGCGACGTGCTGCACTCCGACGACGGCTACGACATGGTGATCACCAAGGTCGACGGACGGCGCATCGAAACGATCGAAGTGCGCAAGGCGGGCGCGCCGGATCATGCGCCGGAAGCGGCCAACGCGTAGCACCATCACGGCTGTAATACTGCGGATATCGCCGCGGATATGATGCCCGTTCCCCAGTCGGGGAGCGGGCATCATTGGTTACGAGGACGGCCGGCAGCCGCGTCCCGCGACTTGGACAGCGGTCATGGCAGTATGGGACATGCCACTGTGGGTTACGACACTGCCCAGCCGCGCGTGGCGGCGGACGGCGGCCCGTACAGTGGACATACCCGGCTCCCAGAAGGAGCCACAACCGAAAGGAGCAAGTCATGACGCTTGCATTCGTTGTTCCCGGACTCGACGAGGCCACTTCCGAAAAGGCCATCGCCATCCTGCAGAACCGTCTCAGCCAGGAGCAGGAGGCGGCGCTAGTGCTCAAGCACGCGCACTGGAACGTGACCGGCCCGAACTTCATCGCCGTGCACGAGATGCTCGACCCGGAGGTCGAATCCGTGCTGGCTCAGGCCGACGAGACGGCCGAGCGCATCGCCACGCTGGGCGGCACGCCCGACGGCCGTGCGGACGCGATCATGCGCAACCGCACGTGGAAGCCGTTCGACGTGGAGGGCCGCGCCGGCACTACCGCGTATCTCGAGGCGCTCATCGAGTACTACGACGCGTTTATCGCCGAAGATCGCCGCGCCGTGGCCGAGCTCGACGAGCTCGACTTCGTCAGCTCCAACATCATCCAGGACCACGTCCAGCAGCTCGAAAAGTTCCAGTGGTTCATGCGCTCGCATCTCGCGTGAGCGAATAGCCCCGCTGGTCATTCCGCGATAACGGCCGCAACCGAGTCCCGATCCAGATAATCGGGCGTGGTTGTGGCCGTTTTCCGTCTCACAAACGACCTGAACCGGCTTCTCGCATTGTGGTGTGCGGGGACGGTGTTTGCAGCACTTGCGTGACATTGAGGAGAGTGGATCGGCGGTGCTGGGGGTATTGTCACGCGGATCGACCCCATAGCGTGACATTGCTGAGAGTAGGTTGGGGCACTGGGGACAATGTCACGCGAATCAGCCTTATAGCGTGACATTGTGGCTGGTAGGCCGACCGAACTGGGGTCAATGTCACGTTACGCTTCCACCGCACAGTGGCATGCGGAATCAGGAATCAGCTACGGACGCCGCATCACCGGCCGCTGGTTCAATTCCCGCCGCAACTGCCGCCAATTCGGCTGGTACTGGTCCATCCGCCGTTGGAATTCGGGCCCATGGCCGTGCGTGTTCCACAAATGGGTCATCTCGTGCACGAGCACGGATTCCAAAAACTTGGGGTCCAACAGCCCTAGTACATTGTCGGGTTTAATTGTTGGGGTATAGGTGGCGGAGTTTGGTTCTGGCGTCGGTGGTGGTGAAGTGCCAGTTGACCTGTCGTTGGGTGTGGTTGGTGGTTTGGGTCCATGCGGCGAGTT
>NZ_JAFEJT020000119.1 GCF_018555435.2 Bifidobacterium amazonense | reverse complement strand
CAGGCCACCACAACCACTGTGGTTATTGAAGCTCAACCTCCAACCCCAGAAATCCTTCCGAAGCTGGCGGAGCCTCGGCTCCCTCGGCTGAGGGAGCTGGCCGCCGCAGGCGGACTGAGGGAGCGTCACGGCCGCAAGGCCGCCAACAAACACGGCATCGTGCGCAGCACGATTCCAATACACACAGCGCAGAACCACCGCTCTGCTACCCGAATCAGCACACTCTTCAGTTATTCGAAGCCTTATGCCTACGACGGACTCGAAGCACAGCCAACCCAGCCCCAGACAACCCAACCGCACAAGCCGCGGCAGTCGTCACATTCGAACCAGTCTCAGCAGGAGGAGTCCTCGACGGAGGCGTACTCGGCGGCGGAGTCTTCTTTTTAGGAGGATTCGGCGGCGGATTGTACGTATTCGTGATGATAGTTTCATCCGACTCACGATCCACGAGAACCGTGTAATGCTCAGCGACTGTCTTCTCCACGATCCGATACTCATGATCAGCGGGAAGATCAGACCACTCATACGACCACCCATTCGCTGCGTTCAGCTCAGCCTCGTTAAAGACCTTGCCATCCTGCAACAGTTGGACGATCACCTTGGAAGGACGATTCGCTTCCGTATCGTTCTTCCACACCTTGGTAACCTTCTTCTTCACCTTCTCCTCAGTAGGAGGCGGCGGAGTCTCCCGAGGACTGCATTCGGTCTTCGGCTGCAACGTCACATCCAACGAACCAGAATCAGAAGGCAACACCACCAAAGTAGAAGAAGCCTTACACGACAGTGAATCACCGTCATACGCGTCAACCGTCACCAGATACAATCCCCGCGACAGATCCTTAAACACCGCAGTGCCAGTAGAGTCTGTAGTTTGATCAGCCTGCGACTTCAAAGTGTCGCGGGAAATGTACCCGGCAAGCGTCTCAGCCAACTGACGGAAAGTTTCCGAATCCGCACCAGATATGTTCCAGTCCACGGAATACTTCTTGAACTGGGAAGTCGGCGTGAACCCATCATTGTTACCGTTCCAGTCAGCCACATGATACAGATGAGCTTGAGCCCCAACGATGGGAGCATCATCATCTTGATAGTTCACCGTGATACTCCCCTGCCCGTCTGCCGCATACGCGGTGGAAGCAGGAAGCAACACAGCAAAACCAGTCAACAACAAAGCCAGTGAGCAGACCGCTGCAAGGACACTCGTCACCCAGCGCGCCCCCAGCGCTCTCACGCCACAACCACGACTATCGTGGTCACCGTTTGCGTTAGCCAACATCGTCTCCCCACAGAGATCCCAAGAAAACAGAGAGGTTCTTTGCTCCGCCCCGCCTCAACAACGAGACGAAGCAAAGAACTTAAGGATGATCCTCATCCTCAACAAGTGAGGATCAGCAGACCACTATTCAGCGGTTGGAGAAGCGACGACGCAGACCAAACCACAGGCCAGCAGCCACCACAAACGCACCACCAAGCGCGTAGAGGATCACCGTACCCATACCACCAGTGGACGGGAGCTCGGAACCCTTGTAGTTCACGATGTTCACTTCCGGCTTACCCTTATCCGAGTTGGTGCTCTGAACTTTGAAGTACTCGTCAGTCGAAGGAATAACAGTACCGTTCAGATCAGTGAACTTCAGCTCAGTGAGCTGCGGATTGTCAGAAGTCTCATCGTGAACAGCGACGATCTTGAACTCCTTGTCAGGCATCTTGTTGTAGGTGTCAGGAGCCTCGTCCTCAACGAGCTTGTACCGGCCAGCGTCAAGGCCGGAGAACGTGAACTTCGCCGCATGATTTTCGGTATTAAAGGATTCAACCAGCTCGTACTTGTCGTCCGCAGTGGAGTTCTTGTTCCACTTGTACAGGCTGAACTTCGCGCCCGTCAGCTGAGTCCCGGAGGAATCAACCTTGGTAGCGTTCAGCTCAAACGTGAACACGGTGACCTTATCCTCAGGAGTGTCACTGAAGTGGCCTGATTTTTGTTCCGTCTCTGCTATGAGACGGCTTGTGCCATCTGCTTTTGATAATACTCGTTCTCGACCTGTTCCGGTGTCCTGTAGCCCAGGGAGGCGTGCAGTCGCTTCGAGTTG
>NZ_JAFEJT020000118.1 GCF_018555435.2 Bifidobacterium amazonense | reverse complement strand
GTGGTGGTGGTTTGAGAACTCAAGAGCGTGTTTGTACTACTTTTTAGAGTCGTTTTTTGATTGCCAGTTCATTCCTTTCCTGGTCTTCTTTGTGGGGGTTGGGTTCCATGAGAGTGGGTAATTGGGAGTGGGGTTTTTGTGCGAACGTCCTTCCTTATAGGATGTTCCGTCAATATTGTGAGAGTCATTGTTTGGTTCTCTTTGCAAGTTTTTTTGTGGAGGGTTCGATTCTGGCTCAGGATGAACGCTGGCGGCGTGCTTAACACATGCAAGTCGAACGGGATCCTGTTAGCTTGCTAACGGGTGAGAGTGGCGAACGGGTGAGTAATGCGTGACCGACCTGCCCTGTACTTTGGAATAGCTCCTGGAAACGGGTGGTAATGCCGAATGCTCCACATGAGCGCATGCGAGTGTGGGAAAGCCTGGTGCGGTATGGGATGGGGTCGCGTCCTATCAGCTTGACGGTGGGGTAACGGCCTACCGTGGCTTCGACGGGTAGCCGGCCTGAGAGGGCGACCGGCCACATTGGGACTGAGATACGGCCCAGACTCCTACGGGAGGCAGCAGTGGGGAATATTGCACAATGGGCGCAAGCCTGATGCAGCGACGCCGCGTGAGGGATGGAGGCCTTCGGGTTGTAAACCTCTTTTCATTGGGATCAAGGCATCTTCGGGTGTTGAGTGTACTTTTGGAATAAGCACCGGCTAACTACGTGCCAGCAGCCGCGGTAATACGTAGGGTGCAAGCGTTATCCGGATTTATTGGGCGTAAAGGGCTCGTAGGCGGTTCGTCGCGTCTGGTGTGAAAGTCCATCGCTTAACGGTGGATCTGCGCCGGGTACGGGCGGGCTGGAGTGCGGTAGGGGAGACTGGAATTCCCGGTGTAACGGTGGAATGTGTAGATATCGGGAAGAACACCAATGGCGAAGGCAGGTCTCTGGGCCGTTACTGACGCTGAGGAGCGAAAGCGTGGGGAGCGAACAGGATTAGATACCCTGGTAGTCCACGCCGTAAACGGTGGACGCTGGATGTGGGGCCCTTTCCACGGGTTCCGTGTCGGAGCTAACGCGTTAAGCGTCCCGCCTGGGGAGTACGGCCGCAAGGCTAAAACTCAAAGAAATTGACGGGGGCCCGCACAAGCGGCGGAGCATGCGGATTAATTCGATGCAACGCGAAGAACCTTACCTGGGCTTGACATGTTCCCGACGACCGCAGAGATGTGGTTTCCCTTCGGGGCGGGTTCACAGGTGGTGCATGGTCGTCGTCAGCTCGTGTCGTGAGATGTTGGGTTAAGTCCCGCAACGAGCGCAACCCTCGCCCCGTGTTGCCAGCACATGATGGTGGGAACTCACGGGGGACCGCCGGGGTTAACTCGGAGGAAGGTGGGGATGACGTCAGATCATCATGCCCCTTACGTCCAGGGCTTCACGCATGCTACAATGGCCGGTACAGCGGGATGCGACATGGTGACATGGAGCGGATCCCTGAAAACCGGTCTCAGTTCGGATTGGAGTCTGCAACCCGACTCCATGAAGGCGGAGTCGCTAGTAATCGCGGATCAGCAACGCCGCGGTGAATGCGTTCCCGGGCCTTGTACACACCGCCCGTCAAGTCATGAAAGTGGGCAGCACCCGAAGCCGGTGGCCTAACCTCTTTGAGGGGGGAGCCGTCTAAGGTGAGGCTCGTGATTGGGACTAAGTCGTAACAAGGTAGCCGTACCGGAAGGTGCGGCTGGATCACCTCCTTTCTACGGAGAGTTCAGGCTCCTGTTTGGGAGCCGGTGTGTGCCCCGCGGCCGGAATGGTTCCGGTTCGGTCGGGGTTGCTGGTGTGGAAGAGATCATGGCGGTTCTTGGTGGTATGGGCATGTTCTTGGGTTCCCGGACCGTCACCCCAGGCCTTGGTGTCTGGTGCGGTTCCGTGCCCCCGGTCGCATGGGTCGGTCTTTGGCCGGTTGCGTGGGGCGGGGTGCGTGGTGGTTTGAGAACTGGATAGTGGACGCGAGCAAAGAAGAATGTTTCTTGTTTTTCTTTGCTGTTGATTTCGAGAGCTCAATTTTTTTGGGTTTTTTCGAGTGTTGATCGTTTTGTGATCGTTAGTGTGATGATTTGTCGTCAAGCGAATCTTGCTATGGAATTTGCGTGCAACCGGCTTGTGGTTGGTTGCTTGCAAGGGCGTGTGGTGGATGCCTTGGCGGACAGGACCGATGAAGGACGTGTGAGGCGACGATATGCCTCGGGGAGCCGCCAACAGGGCTTTGATCCGAGGATTTCCGAATGGGGGAACCCGGCCACCGTCATGGGTGGTCACCGGCTTGGGCCGGGGGGTACGCAGGGAAGTGAAACATCTCAGTACCTGCAGGAAAGGATACTCCGTGAGTAGTGGCGAGCGAAAGCGGATGATGGCTAAACCTTGCGCGTGTGATACCCGTCGGGGGTTGCGCGTGGGGTGTTGTGGGAGCATGTGTCCCGTCGCCGGCGAGGCGGGCGCGAGTGATAAAGTTCTGGCGGAGGCGAACCGGTTTGAAGGCCGGACCGTAGGGGGTGATAGTCCCGTAGCCGAAGCGTCGGAACCTCGTGATCGTGTTTCCCGAGTAGCGCGGGCCTCGTGGAATCCCGCGTGAATCTGCCCGGACCGTCGGGTAAGCCTGAGTATATCTGTCCGACCGATAGCGTACTAGTACCGTGAGGGAAAGGTGAAAAGCACCCCGGGAGGGGAGTGAAACAGTTCCTGAAACCGTGCGCCTACGAACCGTCGGAGCCTTTCGGGGTGACGGCGTGCCTATCGAAAAATGAGTCTGCGAGTCAGTGGCATGTGGCGAGCGTAAGCCGTGTGGTGTACGCGTAGCGAAGGCGAGTCTTAAAAGGCGTTTGAGTCGCGTGTCCTGGACCCGAAGCGGGATGATCTAGCCCTGGGCAGGTTGAAGCGCGGGTAAGACCGTGTGGAGGACCGAACCCACCTGGGTTGAAAACCGGGGGGATGACCTGGGGCTAGGGGTGAAAGGCCAATCAAATTCCGTGATAGCTGGTTCTCTCCGAAATGCATTTAGGTGCAGCGTCGGTTGATTGCGTCCGGGGGGTAGAGCTACTGGATGCTTGCGGGCCCGTATCGGGTACCAACAGCAGCCAAACTCCGAATACCCGTGGCGTGTATGCCGGCAGTGAGTCGGCGGGGGATAAGCTCCGTCGTCAAAAGGGAAACAGCCCAGATCGTCGTCTAAGGTCCCCAAGCGCGTGCTAAGTGGGAAAGGATGTGGAGTCGCATAGACAGCCAGGAGGTTGGCTCAGAAGCAGCCATCCTTGAAAGAGTGCGTAACAGCTCACTGGTCTAGTGGTTCCGCGCCGACAATGTAGCGGGGCTCAAGCACGCCACCGAAGACGCGGCAACGGCCGTATGGTCGTTGGGTAGGAGAGCGTCCCCAACGGGGCGAAGCGGGGGTGGAAACGTCCGTGGACTGTTGGGGAGTGAGAATGCAGACATGAGTAGCGAGAGGCGGGTGCGAATCCCGTCCGCTGGATGACCAAGGGTTCCGGGGCCACGCTTGTCGTCCCCGGGTGAGTCGGGTCCTAAGGCGAGGCCGACAGGCGTAGTCGAATGGATGAACGGGTTGATATTCCCGTACCGGCATCGGACCGATCAGACCGAGGCCATGAGTACTAACCTCCGGTCATGGGTGATCCTTCCTTCGGGTTGGTGAGCTTGTGGTTGTTGGGACTGTAGTGGTAGTAGGTGAGCGCAGGAGCGACACGGGAGGGTAGCCGGCCGCGGAGGTGGTTTTCCGTGGTCAAGCGTGTGGCCCGCATCCCAGGCAAATCCGGGGTGCATGAGGGTGAGGCGTGATGATGGGGGCCTTGTGGCCCGAACCCGGTGATCCCATGCCGTCGAGAAAAGCTTCGGCGCGAGGGGCGGTGCCGCCCGTACCCCAAACCGACACTGGTGGTCAGGTAGAGAATACCAAAGCGATCGAGCGAATCCTGGTCAAGGAACTCGGCAAATCACTCCCGTGCCTTCGGTATAAGGGAGACCCCTAATGGTGATGGAACTTGCTTCCGGAGCTTTTGGGGGTGGCACAGGCCAGGGGGTAGCGACTGTTTACCAAAAACACAGGAGCGTGCGAAGGCGCAAGCCGCTGTATACGCTCTGACGCCTGCCCGGTGCCGGAAGGTTAAGAGGATCCGTCAGCATTTCGGTGTGAAGCGGTGAATTCAAGCCCCGGTAAACGGCGGTGGTAACTATAACCATCCTAAGGTAGCGAAATTCCTTGTCGGGTAAGTTCCGACCTGCACGAATGGCGTAACGACTTCCCCACTGTCTCGACCAGGAGCTCGGCGAAATTGCAGTACGAGTAAAGATGCTCGTTAAGCGCAGAAGGACGAAAAGACCCCGGGACCTTTACTATACCTTGGTATTGGCGTTAGGCGCGGATTGTGTAGCATAGGCGGGAGACTTCGAAGCGGGTGCGCCAGCATCCGTGGAGTCGCAAGGTGAAATACCGCTCTGTTCTCGTTTGACGTCTAACCACGATGAGTCATCCTCATCTGGGACAGTGCCTGGCGGGTAGTTTAACTGGGGCGGTTGCCTCCCAAAGAGTAACGGAGGCGCTCAAAGGTCCGCTCAGCCCGGTTGGCAATCGGGTGTCGAGTGTAATCGCACAAGCGGGCTTGACTGCGAGAACGACGGTTCGAGCAGGGACGAAAGTCGGAGATAGTGATCCGGTGCCGGCGCACGGGCGCGGCATCGCTCAACGGATAAAAGGTACCCCGGGGATAACAGGCTGATCATTCCCAAGAGTCCATATCGACGGGATGGTTTGGCACCTCGATGTCGGCTCGTCGCATCCTGGGGCTGGAGCAGGTCCCAAGGGTTCGGCTGTTCGCCGATCAAAGCGGCACGCGAGCTGGGTTCAGAACGTCGTGAGACAGTTTGGTCTCTATCCTCTGCGCTCGTTGGAATCTTGAGGAGGCCTGCCCATAGTACGAGAGGACCTGGGTGGACGAACCTCTGGTATGCCGGTTGTCACGCCAGTGGCACGGCCGGTTGGCTACGTTCGGAAGGGATAACCGCTGAAAGCATCTAAGCGGGAAGCCCGCTCCAAGATAAGGATTCCGTGGGACCTCGAGTCCCTGTACCCCCCATGCAGAACACGTGGTCGATAGGCCGGACGTGGAAGCCCCGCGAGGGGTGGAGCTGACCGGTACTAACGGGGGAAAGGCAACCAACATCATCACACTCCCCCCGGGGGTGTGACACGCATCTTACCGTGCAAGACGAATGACGGCAATGAGCATTGCGGTCACAAGACGAATCGAATCGCGTCCGCTCTCCGGTTCCCGGACCACCACGAACACGCCGGCAGGCAGGATTGCCTGACCGATAATCGAAGATTTGCGGCGGTCATGGCCCAGGTGAGACGCCCGGCTCCATTCCGAACCCGGAAGCTAAGGCCTGGCACGGCAATGGTACTGCACCCGATAGAGTGTGGGAGAGTAGCACACCGCCGCATTCACACTTGATGAGGACCCCGGTCGAGCCACACGGCTCCCGGGGTCCTTTC
>NZ_JAFEJT020000117.1 GCF_018555435.2 Bifidobacterium amazonense | reverse complement strand
AGACATCCATCGGCGTGTCGAAAACAACCAAAACACACCACACACCAACCACACCACCCACCAACACCACCCAAAAAACCCAAAAAACACCAACCACCAGCGTGTCGCACAACCCACAACCACCACAACAAGTCACATCAGTACTCCTCCGGATCACGCGCCTCGTGCGGAGCGGGCAGTTGTATGCGCAGCCCATGCACTCCCCTCTCCCGATCGGCCTTCCGATCGGGGACAT
This sequence comes from Bifidobacterium amazonense, assembly GCF_018555435.2. Classification (GTDB taxonomy): domain Bacteria; phylum Actinomycetota; class Actinomycetes; order Actinomycetales; family Bifidobacteriaceae; genus Bifidobacterium; species Bifidobacterium amazonense. Next base: position 2,058 of record NZ_JAFEJT020000117.1, on the reverse strand, counting down.
GCGCGATCATCAACGCGTGGCCGCCGGGCACCTGACCGCAGTGACGCGCCATCTGCAACGGCGTGATATCGCCCATGCGATGCCCGTCCAGCCACGTCCAGTAGGTCGGCAGACCCGCCGTCGGCCCCTCGCCAACACCACGTTCGACGCGGACCCACAGCCATGCGTCGTACCCATACGCGGCCAACAGGTGACGATTGGTCAGATGGCTGACGTTCACGCCGCATTCGTACGTCGCCAACACCGGCAGATCAAGCGACGGCTTTTCATTCACCGGCTCGCATCCGCGACCGGCCGAGCGGCTCCCATGAAGGAATCCCCCGGACTTGCGACGACGATCCTCGCCAAGACGGACACGTTCCATGCCGATCTCATGCGGGCTGAGCACGATCGGCTCACGCAGATCGGTGAGCCTATCCCAGCAACGCCACGTCCACCAGGCATCCGACAGCGCACGATGCTCCTCGACCTCATCGAATCCCAACAGCCGCATGACGGCCTGCAACGAATGCGACGGGGCGTTCGGCATCAGCGAGCGCGACAGATCCAACGTATCCTCGCACATCGCCGCATACTGCAGCATCGCGTGATGGCTCCCGCCCAGCATGCGCAGATCAAATCGGATGTTATGGCCGAGCACCACGATGTCCGGGGTGATCGCCTCGCAGAACAACCTGCACATATCCTGCGAAAACGGCTTTCCCACCAAATCCGATTCACGGATCCCGGTAAGCGCAGTGATGCCCGCCGGCAGGTCGCATCCCGGGTCCAGCAGTTCATCGCAAGCCAGCCACGGCTCGCCGTTGCGCAGCAGTATCGCGCCGATCTCGATCACTTGGGCGTCTGCGCCCAGACCGGTCGTCTCGGTATCCATCACCAGCATCTCGCATTCGCGCGCGGCACGCACGAATTCGGGAAGCGGGACGAGCGGGATGCCCTTGTAATCAGCCATGATGCCTGCGAGCGCCTTTCGGAACAGTCGGGACAGCGACGACTTCCAGATTGGCGGCAAGGATGGACGGCGGCAACGCTCATGCACACTCCATGACACGGAATACAGGGGAGAAAAGGTTTTCACGCCCAGAGTCGTTAACGGATTCACGATAGAGAATCCCCCGGCGGATATCAGCCTCGCAGCGGGCCTCCCAGTCGGTGGTGCCCTCCGACGGCGGACCGATCTGTTCGAAGTACAGAACGTCGTTGTCTTCGGTCATCCTGACTCCTTGCACACGAGTCTGGGCATGGTAAAGCTTTCCGGCGCAAAGACCTTGGCCGAAGCGGCCGGAGCCTCGCTTGGCTCCATCGTCTCTCCAATACGATTTCAGGGCCGGATCGGGGTCACATGGATACAACGATGACCGCATGTACATGCCCATGGCTTTCGGAGCCGCCCCTGACACGCCCTCCGCACCGGAGTTCATCGGAACCAGTGCGCATCTCCTGCCATGTGGATTGCATCTGGTCCCTGGAATTAAAACACACGTGTGATTAAGTCCGTCGGATCGTCATATGCAGTGGCGAAGAGCATTCATAGGCATTTGATTCCGGTGAGCAGCGGCATGACGCCGATCATTGCAGGATGATCGTCTCGGGACGGTTTCCCGTATCACGACAGGCGATCGATCGCACGCACATCGGCGGCATGCTTTGCTCGCGGGGACGAGGATGCCGGGTCTACGCTGCGCAAAGCGCGATTATGTCCACGATGCTCGATCCGAAGGCAAGTCCGGCGAGCCCCGGCAAAACAAATGTGAAGAGATTGTGAATTCCAATGTCACAAGCCCGATATCCAGCGCCAAGGAGCGTGGCAGGTGGGTCATCGGCATCGAATCCCGGCAGGCAGACGGATACGCGACTTCGCACCGATCGGCGCCGCATAACGAAAAAACGGAATTCCAAGGACCTACAGCCCTTGGAACTCCGCCATTATCGTCGGACCAGCGGGATTTGAACCCGCGGATACGAAAGCCGTAACCCCTACTGCCGCAAGGGCTACGAGGCTTCCGTGAGATCGTCTGCCCACATTTTGCCCACATTCTGCGAGACGAGCAGCGCGCT
>NZ_JAFEJT020000116.1 GCF_018555435.2 Bifidobacterium amazonense | reverse complement strand
CCGTCGAGCACGTCCGCCGTCACGCCCGCATACGAGCTGATCGACGCGAACTGCGGGCCGTTCGACGTGTCCGTATTGATGTATCCGGTCTGCGCGATCAGCGTCGCACCGGACGCGGCCGCCGACCTGAGTCCGCTCATCGAATCCTCGAGCGCCACGCAGTACTTCATGTCATCCGCGCCGATGCCCAGCAGCTTCGCCGCGGCCAGATACGGTTCCGGCGACGGCTTCTTCTCCACGTCGTCGTCGCCGCAGATAAAGCCAGCAAACGCGCCCTTCGGCGCCTGATCGACCAGTCCCTGCGCCAGATGACGCGGCGACGTGGTCACCAGCACGGACGGGATGCCGGCCGCGACGAGCGATTCGAGCACGTCGGTCACGCCGTCGATCCACGGCATGTGCGCGGCCTCGGCCTTCGCGACGTAGTCGATCATGCCCTTGCCGATCTCCTCGACCGACAGCTGGCAGCCGTGCTCGACCATGCGCTGCGCGACCGCGGGAACGGGCGTACCCGAACCGGCCCATGCCAGGTCCAGATCCCAGTAGCCGCCGTGCGCCTTGGCGATCTCCATCTCGCCCTGATGCCAATACGGTTCGGAGTCGATCAGCGTACCGTCCATATCCCAGAACACAGCTTTGAGCAGCATCGTCACGTGCCTTTCCCATCGTCGATACCCGGCCAACGGCCAGCCCGTCGGCAACCGGTTTGATATCCGTCTCTATCTCACCAAACCTCACGGACGAGCGCGCCGCACGCGATGTCGTTTTCGTCGACGCGGATGGCAGGATCACACAAGACGACAAAAGGCGGCTCCCTTTGCGGGAAGCCGCCTGCCAACGGTATCGTATGACACCGGTCAGTCGCCGATGAGCACGATTTCGGAGGGGACGATGTCGGTGTCGTCGGTCTCCGGGCCGGCCGTGATCTGCAGCGGTTTGCCGCTGCCGCGACGCCAGATGCGGTAGAAGCGCGACTTCGCCTGCCGCACCTCGACGACCTCGCCGTCCATGCCGGCCTCGAACACGCTGTCGCCTTCAAGACGACGGCGCAGATGCTTGTTCTGCCGGCGCAGCTGGCGGTTCTCCTCCTGCAGCGAGAGGATGCGCGTGATGCCGGCCAGATTGATGCCCTCGTCCTGGCTCAGCCGCTGCGCCTGCGCAAGCCGGTCGATGTCACGCAGCGTATAGCGACGGGCACCGCCTTCCGTGCGTTTGGGCACGACCAACCCCAGCCGATCGTACTGCCGCAGCGTTTGCGGGTGGACGCCCGCGAGTTCGGCCGCCTGCCCGACGGCGAACACGGGCAGCTCCACATTCAATCCCAGCGAATCCACAGCATCGAGATCGGCCCGATTGGAGACGAGCGCCGCCGCGCATGCGGCATACGCGCGCTTGACTTCCTGCGCGATCCTTGCCATAGCACTCATCTCCTATCGGTTGAGTTTCGGTTGAATTCTCACCTACGTGTACGCACAACGGAGACGCCCTACGTGACAGTGGCGTCACCGCTGCGCAGCCAGCTCCTCAGCGAAGTCACCCGACGCCTTGTCGAATTCCTTCGCAGCGTGCTTCAGGCCCAGACCGGGCTTGGCCGGCACGTGAATCTGCACGCGGCCGATCAGATCGCCGAACGCGTTGCCGTTCTTCACGCCCTTGCCGGCGACATGCACTTCCGTGCCGCTCGACGAACCCGCCGGCACCTTGAACGTGACCGGCTCGCCGTCGATGTCCTTCATCTCGACCTTCGCGCCGGCCACGGCCTCGCCGACCGTCACGGGCAGGTCCACGAGCAGATCGTGGCCGCTCATCGTGAACTTCGGATCCTCCGTGACGCTCACGTGCAGGTACAGGTCGCCCGGCTTGCCGCCGTTGCGGCCCGGCTTGCCCTTGCCGCCGAGACGGATCTTCTGGCCGTCCCTGACGCCGGCCGGGATATGCGTCTTGAACTTCTTGCCGTCGACGCTCAGCGACACGGTGGCGCCCTTGACGGCCTGGCGGAACGTCAGACGGATCTTCGACGTGCGGTCGTCGCCGTTCTCCGGCTCCGGAGCCGCCTGATATTCGGCGTACGGATTGCCCTGCGCGTAGCCGCGGCCCGCGCCGGCGCCCGCCGCGCCGCCGAACATGGAGAAGATGTCGTTGAGATTGGTCGGACCGCCGCCGTTCGTGCTGAAACGGATGTTGCCGTTGCCGCCGTTGCCGAACATCGAGCCGAACACGTCGGAGAAGCCGGACGCGTCGAAGCCGCCACTGCCCGAGCCGCCGGCGAAGCGCGCGCCGCCCATGCCGAACTGGCGGATCGCGTCGTACTTCTGGCGGGTCTCCTTGTTGTTGAGCACGTCGTAGGCTTCGGAGATGTCCTTGAACTTCTCCTCGGCCTCCTTGGTCTTGTTCAGATCGGGGTGGTATTTGCGGGCCAGCTTGCGGTAGGCCTTGGTGATGTCTGCGTCGCTGGCGTCCTTGGAGACACCAAGGACTTTGTAGAAGTCTTTGCTCAGCCATTCATTCTCAGCCAT
>NZ_JAFEJT020000115.1 GCF_018555435.2 Bifidobacterium amazonense | reverse complement strand
CGGACGTAACTTGGCTAAAAATACGCCAACCAGAAATGCTGCTAAGGAAATCCCAAGGACGCAACGCGTCTTAGTGAGAAATAGCTTCAAGAATCCCGTCATACCTCCTCCTCCGCAGGGCCATAATATCCAATCAATGAATCACCATGCCGCAGCGCCCGAAGTCCCCAAGGTGCCAATCATGGACTGGATGGTGGAAGTGAGCGGCGCAGCTGCAGGGAAAATCATTCCCACCGCAGCCGATCCAAGCCAAGCTACAGCGACAATGGCGGTAGCTGCCGCACTCCCAATTCCCAATACCGCCATCAGAGAAGCAACCAGCGGAATAACAAAAGGAGTGACGAACACTGCCGCAAAAGCGACTGCCACACTTGCCATCTGCCGATTTCCCTTATTGCAAGACGTACCGCGAGCATTATTTTCATACCTAGACATCATTGTCTCCCTTGAATAGTATGGGCAAATATTATTTTTTGGGCAAATTATATACATTTCCGTGAAGTATATACGAGCATTATTCTATGCCGCTATAAGCAACAACTAACGGCGGCAATCGTACCGTTTTTACAAACTTTTTCATCATAAAATCCTTATATGATCTCACTATTGCATGGTTGCCATTTTCTTGCTACAAGACATCGGCAAGAGTCTCAGAAATTGCATTTACAATTTCCTCGTTCCAGTTGTATTGTCAGCTTCTCAAATTGAAAATGGATCCACAAGGATCAAATTACTAACTGTCATTCCGAGATGACAACACTCAAGTATTTTCGGAATCGCCTATTGCCAATTATCTTTTTCCGTCTGAGGAACGGTGGTACGCCTCTGAGCAGGTAGATGTACTGGCCGGTGGGGAGAGACTGTTTCGGAAAGTGTGTAGCCGGCTTTGATCGCCGGCTGCGTGGCTGGCGGGAAAGGGTCTGTAATGAGCATGTCGACTGAGACAATGGAAGCCATGGCAATGTGAAGACGGCCCTCAGCAAGGAAGACACGGAGAAACCAGCGAAACCCAGTGATCCAAAGGCATCCCCGATCTAGCGCGAGCTCGCGCTAGAGATAATCCGGCAGACCAAGGAGCAGGGGCTTGACTTGACCGGCCGCGACGGTCTGCTGAGGCAATTCACCAAGACCGTGCTGGAGACCGCCCTCGACGAGCAGATGACCGAGCACCTCGGACACGAAAAGCACGAGAAAAGCGCCGATGGCAGGGCCGCGAACACGCGCAACGGGACAACCGCCAAGACCGTGACGACGGAGGCGGCCGGACCAGTCACCATCAAGGTGCCTCACGACCGGGACGGCTCGTTCGACCCCGTCATCGTCAAAAAACGGTATCGCCGGCTCAACGACGTGGACTCGGTCGCACCTATGCTAGGTGCCTGACCGCCGGAAAGATCAGCGCGCACTTCCAGGAGAGCTACGGCACCTCGGTCTCCAGAGAGACCGTCAGCCGCCTTCACCTGCTGCGCAATACGTTCCACTATGTGTCCAGAAAGGACTGGGACATACTCAAACGCGACCCGAAACCCATCTACACCGTCGTCAACGAAGCAGCCGCGGAACAGGCTCGCGACGAGATGCTCGACAAGTGGGCGTCCAAATACCCGGCTATGGGCGGCCTGCGGCTTAACACGTGGGATCGGTTCGTTCCGTTTCTCAACTACGATGTGGAAATCCATCAGACGATCTGTTCGACGAACGCGATCGAGAGTCTCAACGCGCGGTTCCGTCGAGCGGTCAGGGCGCGAGGTCACTTCTCCGACGAACGTGCCGCGTTGAGGTGCCTGTACCTGACCGTCAAGTCGCTGGCCCCGACCGGCAAGGCGGGTACGATGGACGACACGTGGAAGCCCGCGTTGAACACGTTCACCGTCACCTTCGCCGACCGCTGGTCCGCCAGCGAGAACATATAACCAAACCACTAGTTACACACTTAACGGGACCGTCCCTCACGACCTTGGCAGCGCCGCACAATGCGATAGCATTATCGTATTTGTCATCTATAGATGACATAACTTCTCACTGAGGAACGGTGGTATGCCTCTGAGCAGGTAGACGCACCGGCTGGTGGGGATGCGTCCGAGTTCGTCCGGAGTGAGGAGTTTACGAGCGTTTTTGCGGGTGCTGCGTGTCCAGCTGCCGTTGAGACCTTTGGTTTCGCTGGTTTCAATGACATCGATGGTCTGGTCTCCGAGCCGGTCGCTGATGTATTTGGTGGTGCTGGGTTCGTTGCCGCCGAGGAAGAGCTGGCTGTCGCAGTTGCCGGCGATGGTCTCCCAGTCATCCCGATAGAGGCTCTTGCCTTGGCTGACGGTCTGGAGGATGATGCTGCAGCTGATGCGTCGGCTTCGTATGGTGGCGATGAGCCTTACGAAGTTGGGGATTTTGCCGATGTTGGCGAATTCGTCGAGCATGCAATGCACGTCGCGGTCGAGCACGCCGTCAGGTTTGGCGTCGGCTTTGCGTACAAGCGTTTCGAAGAGGCATTGGTAGAAGACGCTGGCGATGAAGGAGAACGTGGCGTTGGTGTCGGGTAGTTCGAGATAGATGATGTGATATGACCTGGTTTTTGTTCCGTGTTTTATCTCATTGATGGGAGACTAGGAACATGACCGGAAAGACTCGTTATACGAAGGAGTTCCAGGCGAGGGCGCTCAGGCTTCTGGAGGAGGCGCGTGCG
>NZ_JAFEJT020000114.1 GCF_018555435.2 Bifidobacterium amazonense | reverse complement strand
CCATCACCCAACACGACCCTGACCCTACGCGACATCCCGCGGCCCTCCCTTGGACAAACACCACACACAATCCAAGAAGAACACAACCACACACAAAAGGCAAATTAAACCCGACGAAATACTAGGGACACAGGAACGAGGTGTCGCCTCCTTGGATCGGCTTGTTGCGGTTCGGTTCCCTCTTGCCGGTCGGGTAGGATCGGGGTGAGTTCGTATGCCAGAAAGGTCATTGCCGTGAAGTTGACGTTGGATCATTTTGCGGGTATCGAGCATGCCGAAATCCAACTTGACGGGTTGACGGTCATCGCCGGCCTGAATAATACCGGCAAGAGCACCGTTGGCAAGGCGTTGTACTCCGTGTTCAATGCGTTGAACGGTATTCAGGCCCGGCTGCTGCGTCAGCGGCGGGATGAGATCGAGTCGCAGGCGGCGAACGCGCTTCGCGGGTATATGGGGACCGTTCGTTCGAAACGGGGTCGTTACCCGAACGTCCGTGAGGTGGACGCGTATATCGATCACGTTATGGAACGATACGGCGAGGGGCAGTGCGGGTCCGAGGATCCGCAACGGGCACGGTACCGGTCCGCGGTCATCAGCGAGTTGCTCTCGGTCGCCGATCCGGACGCCGGTCCGGAAGTCCCTGCATCGGCGGGAGAGTTCGTGGACCGGCTGTTTGCCGACATCGACGAGATTCTTGACTATCCCGAAGAGGAATTGGTGAAGACCGTGCTGTCCGATTACTTCGGCGACATGTTCCATAATCAGATCATGCCGCTGAACAGTGGAGGGATCAGGAATGCGTCTGTCGAGCTTGTGATCAAGGACAAGCCCATCCGTATCTCGTTCACGGGCGATGAATGTGATTCCGTCGTGCGTGACGTTGATATCGAGCATGATGCCCTGTATATCGCGGACCCGTTCGTGATCGATACGTTGAACCGGCAGTTCCAGCCCGGGCAGTTGGACGTGGTGGAACAGAACTTGAGGAACCGGCTCGTCGATACCGTCGGCCATGCGTCGGATGCTGGAGACGGGTTGGGTGCGAACATGATCCGCCGGAATATAGCCAAGGACAAACTGGCGGACGTCGAGAGGATCCTCGGCGGAGTGATCCCCGGCGACATTCGCTCGCTTGCCGACGGATACTACCTCGATTCGCCGAGGGCGGGCGGTTCGGTCAGGTTCGAGAACATGTCCACGGGGTTGAAATCGTTCGCCGTGCTGAAGATGCTGATCGAGCGGGGCAAGTTCGGGGAGCGTGACGTGCTGGTGTTGGACGAGCCGGAGATCCATCTTCATCCCGAGTGGCAGATGAAGTACGCGCAGGTCATCGTGCTGCTGCAGAAGACGTTCGATCTCACCGTGGTGGTGACCACGCACAGCCCCTATTTCCTGGACGCGTTCGACCTGTATTCGAGGCAGTACGGGACCAGTGGTTCGGCCAGTTACTACGAGTCGTCAAGGGACCTCGAAAGCAACGCCATCGTGTTCGAGGACGTCACCGGGAACATCGACGCCATCTACCAGACGATGGCGGGGCCGATCGACGTGCTCAACGCATTACGCGACGAACTCGAGGAGCGTGACTCGTGAACGGCGTCGGCGGCGGATCCCGGTTCGTGGACTCCGAGACTTTCGCGTCACGGGTCCTCGCCTTGTCCCCGGAGAAGAAGCGCGACCTGGCCAAACGCAACCTCGAATACACGTTGGGAGACACTTCGCTCGACGACAAGCATGAGGAGCTGATGGTCGAAAGCGATCTCAATGCGGTGAACTTTGACGGTCTGGTAGGAGCCATTTGCTTTGCTGCTCCGTATAACGTTTCGTTGAGAAAGCCGATAGTGCCCTGCGCGCCGGATGCGCTCGTCATATCGGACCGGGACCGCCGGTGGCATCTGATCGAGTTCAAGAACGGACGGGTCGACGAGATGCAGGTCATTCGCAAGATGTACGACAGCGTCCTGCTGGCCGTAGATCTGGGCATCGTTCCGGATCGTTCCTACTTCAACGAGTTCGCATCGTTCATCCTGGTCTACAATCCCGACCGGCTGAGCGAATCCCAGAAGGGAAAAGAGGACAAGGACCGCCGGAACAAGACCGCTCAGATTCCCAAGAACAGACGGGCGGAGCTCATCCGCACGCAGGCATACCTCAAGGAACGGGCCGGACAGGATCTCGACCCGTTCGGCATCACCAAGCTGAAGGGATACCTGTTCGACGAGGTCATCGTCCAGACACAGCGGCGATTCATCGACACTCATGACGAATGGAAGGTCCGGCAGCCGGAACGACGTTTGGATCCGGGGTCCTTGGACGCCCAGCCACAACCCTGACAACGGGGTGCCGTACGGATTCCAAGACGAAGGAACCATTACCGTCGCCGGACGTCTTTGGTGGATGCATTTGACATGTATGCAGGTAACGAAATCCGTCGAAAAAGACCGTCCGGTCTCTCTCCGGTGGGTGTCGTTATCCACGTGCATGACAAAGTATCCCCAGCGAAGACGCCGTTTGCGGCATCGGGCAAGGAATTCATGGCGGAGCGTGTTTTGCGCGTCGTGATGGTATGGAAATGCGAGAAAGGGCCAGCCCCCGTGCAGGGGGGGTGGCCCTTTCATCGTTCAACGGTTAGACCCTGTGGGTCATGCCGTCTGACGTCACTCGGTGACCTTGGTCAGGGAGGCGTACAGCATCACGCCGTTGCCGGTGTAGCCGTTCTTCGTGGTGTTGACCTTGTACTCGTTCTGATC
>NZ_JAFEJT020000113.1 GCF_018555435.2 Bifidobacterium amazonense | reverse complement strand
GTCATGGGGCCCGGTATGGGGCATGGTCGACGTGCCCGAATCGGCGCCATTGCAACGCGATGCGATCGGGGGAATCGTCCGATACTCCGGCTGATGACCTAGAACTGCAAGATACCCTTCCCATACGGCCGCCAACGCGGCCGCCGGCGTGCGCGACGCCGTCTTCAGCCGCGTCGCGCACGCCGGCGGAACTCAGCCGACGATGACGGCGAGGTTCCAGCGCGGCAGCGTCAGCTCGTCGCCGGCCGCGACCCTGTCGCCCTCGTGCAGCGTCAGCGCCGCCGTCGCGGCGTCGTCGACCAGCCCGTTCGTCGCGATGATCTTCGGCGCGACGACGACCTCGCCCGTGGCCGGGGATGCGAACGTGACCGGTTCGGCGGAATAGTTGAGCAGGTACGTGACGTGCTCCCCCGCCGCGTTGACGCCGCGGCGCACGCTGACCTTGCCAGCGAGCGCGGCCACGGTCGCATCGAATCCGGCGTGGACGAGCGCCTCGCGCAGCACCGCGCGCGTCGCGTCGGCGTCGAGCACCGTGCCGATCCATTCGGCCGTGCCCTTGCCGAACGCGTGGCGGACGATCGCCGGATAGTCCTTCCACGCGTAGTGGCCGTAGTGCGCAAGCACCTGCGCATCGTCGGCCGGCTTGAGCAGTTCGATGAGCTCCTCGGCCTGCACGTCGCGCCCGGCGACCTCCGCGGCGTCGGCCAGCGGACCGCCGGCGAAATCGACCGTCACGCGGCCCTTCGGCGGCGTGAACTGGTTGTAGCTCATGCCGAACACGTCGGTCAAGTCGTGCGGCGCGCGATCGTGCCATACGGTCGTATCCTCGTCGGCGACGAACGAGCGCAGCGTCGAGACCAGGTGACCGCCGTCCGCGACGTACGTGCGCAGCCGCGCGATCGTCTCGTCCGGAGCGCTGTACAGCGCGGGCGTCACGATCATCGCATAGTCGGCCAGTCGCTCCGCGGTCGCGTCGGCCGGCACGAAGTCGCATTCGACGTTGAGCTCGAAGAGCGCGTCGTAGATGCGGCGCACCACGTCGTTGTATTCCGCTCCCCCGCCCCAGCTGGTGCCGGAGGCGATGTGGAAGCCCTTGAGCGCGGAGAGCGCCTCGTTCGACACCATGATCGCGACCGTGTTGCGCTTCCTGAGGTGGATGAGCCGTTCGCCGATTTCGGGACGGGCGACCTCGCGGCCGAACACGCCCGCCTCCTCGTAGGTCGGGTTCGGTTCGAGATCGTGGCTGAGCAGGCCCTTCCAATACGTTTCGAACGAGTTGTGGATCGAATGCCAGTGCCAGTATTCGACCATGTCCGCGCCGGACGCAAGATGCGAGTAGGCCTGCAGACGGATCTGGCCGGGGAACGGCAGCCATCCGTGGTTGCCCTGCGCCTCGGTTTCGAGCACGAGGTAGTTGGCGCCGTCCTTGAGCGAACGGGTCAGGTCGCCGCCGAAGCCGATCTCCTTGCCGGTCAGGTCGTCCTGCGTCGGGTGGTAGATGTCGCAGCCGGCGATGTCGAGCGTGCGGGCGGCCTTGAAGTGGTCGACGGCCGGCTGCACGCCGTACGAGCCGCCGCGCCAGTCGAAGTCGAAGTTCTGCGTGACGAACTGGTCGTCGCGTGCGTATTCGCGCACGATCGTCGCCTGCCAGTCGAGGAATTCGGCGACCTGCCCGCGGCGGAACCGGTCGAATTCGCCGCGCAGCGACTGGTTGATCGTATTCGTGACGTCGGGGAAGTCCTCCCACGCGTTGATGCGGTTGGACCAGTAGTCGAGTCCGAAGTGCGCGTTGAGCGCGTCGAGATCGTCATGGAACCGTTCGCGCAGATGCTTGACGAACAGCGTCTGCATGTCCGGACTGACGGAATCGTAGTACTTGGTTTCGTTATCGACCTGGTAGCCGATCACGGCCGGATGCTGCGCGACGTGCGCGATGAGCTTGCGGATGACGCGCTCCGCGTAGTAGCGGTACGATCCGTTGACGATGTCCATGATCTGCCGCGGACCGTACTTACCGGGACCGTTCGGCGTGACGGCGAGCACGTCGGGATGCATGCGCACCAGCCAGGTCGGCACCGCGTAGGTCGGCGTGCCGACGATGACGCCGATGCCATGACGATGGGCCGCGTCCAGCGCACGGTCGACGTGGTGGAAGTCGAAGACGCCGGGCTGCGGCTCGCACGTGCTCCACGTTGATTCGGCGATGCGGATGACGTTGATGCCGGCCTTGTTCATCATGTCCATGTCGGTTTCGATACGGTCCAGATCCTTGGGCATGTACTCGTCGTAGTACGCCGCCCCGAACAGGATATGGTCCACGGTTCGCTTGCTCACTTCGGCTCCTTTGCTGCCTGCGATTGACTTCAACGTAAAAGATTCTACTGTCGGCCTACCCCAGACACATGAGAGAACCCACATAAGCCAATTGCGTGGTGTTTTTGTCTTGTTGGTGTCGTCCCGGTAGGAGTTTTCCACCAGTCGGTTCGCCTCGTGGCGATTTTCTCTTGGTGGCGGTATGCCAGTGGGAGTTTTTCCGCCATGTGGTTCGTCTTGTGGCGGTTCTGTCTCGTTGGGGATCGTTTAGCGGGTGTTTTCCGCCGTGCGGGGTGCCACGCGTCTCGTGCGTGACGGTTTTGTCTTGCTGACGGTGTCCCGGCGTGTGTTTTTCGTCGTTTGGTTCGTCGTTGTGTTGTGTGGGTATGAGAAAGGACCCCGGGAGCCGTGTGGCTCGACCGGGGTCCTCATCAAGTGTGAATGCGGCGGTGTGCTACTCTCCCACACTCTAT
>NZ_JAFEJT020000112.1 GCF_018555435.2 Bifidobacterium amazonense | reverse complement strand
TCACCGTCAACGTGACCGATGCCTTCACGCCACCCGACTCAGCCGTGATCGTCACGGTACCGGTAGCCTTCGCAGACACCACACCAGTACCCATCACCGAAGCAACAGACGAATCAGAAGAAGACCAGTACAGGGGGAGTGAGGAAGCGCTTTCTGATGTAACGGTTGCCGTCAACGTAGCATCTTCGCCCACTTTGAGGTTTAGCTTGCCGTCCTTCACGCCATCACCAGAAATGACGATCTTCTCCACTGTTGGCTTCTCCGGTTCCGGATCCGGATCAGGAGTGGCCTTGCACGGTGCTACCGTGCCGATCTTTCCGTTCTCGACCACGATTGTCGAACCACTCGCCACGTAGTTCTTGCCACCGTTGTTGTCCCAGCTGCTACCGTTGTCGGTAATGTCGAACTCGAGCTGCGCGCCGTCGGTTCGCACGGTGGCCTTGACCCAGCCGTCGCATGCCGTCTCGAACTTGATGCGGCCGTTCACGTCGGAATCCCACTTGCCGTTCACGCCGTTGCCCACCTTGTAGTGCAGGTAGTAGCCGGCCCAGCCGTTCGTGGTCGGATAGTACACGGTCGTCATCGCGGTCGTCGGAATCTCGCCGGTCAGCGTAATTTTCACGGTCGCGCTCTTGCCGCCAGCGGTCGCGGTGATCGTCGCCGAACCGGCCTTCACGCCGGTCACCACGCCATCCGAGTTGACCGTCGCCACACTCTCGTTGCTCGACTTCCACGTCACCGTCTTGGCTGAAGCGTTGCTCGGCGTGACGGTCGCGGTCAGCTGCACGGACGTCGTCTTGGCAAGGTCCATGCTCAGCGCGCCGTTCTTCACGCCGTCGCCGGAGATTGCGACCGACGTCACATCGATCTGCTTGGTCTTCGTGTACGTATACGTGTGCGAGACGGACTTGCCGTTGTTGCCGGTGCCTTTGACGGTCACGGTCACCTTGTTGCCGCCCTTGGTGCTATCACCGACCGTGACGACCTTGCCGTCGGTGAGTGTGCCGGAATCGCCTTCGGACGTGGTGTAGGTCGCGTTCTTCATGTTGAACGAGCGCATGGTCACGTCGAGCGTGTCCTCGAATTCGCCGGTGTTCGGCATCGCCTCGGCCGACGAGATCTTCGTGTGGCTGACGGTCGGGTTGTAGAACACGGCGACCTGGTTGTTCGCGATCGAACCGGCCGTGATCTTGCCTCCGGACACGGTGATCGTCGCACCGGTCACCTCGTCGGTGTATGTGCCGTTGTCGAGTTTGACCGACTGGCCGACGAGCGATGTGCCGCCGTCCTCGTCCGCGGCGACCATCACGCCGTCGTTCGCGGAATTGCCGTCGCTCACGTAGCGTTCGACCATGATGCAGCCGTCGTTGCCGCAGTTGCTGAGGTTGTCGGCCTCGCCTTCCATCTGGTTGCGGAAGTGGTTGACGGCCACGACCTCCGGATCCTTCCACAGGTCGGAACCGACATCACCGATATGCGACTTCTCGGAGAACCATTCCTGCGTGCCGCCGGACGCGTACGGGCGGCTGAAGAACAGCGACATGCCGTTCTTACGCGCGGTGATCACCGCCCAGCCGAGCTTGATCTGGTCGTCGGTGAGCTTCTCGGACTGCCGGTCGCAGTAATTGTCATGCGATTCGACCCACGTAACCATGTTCTCCGGGTCGGTTTCGACCTGATAATCGGTGAAGAAACGCGTGTTGAGACTGTGGTCGTTGAGCGCGTTGCGCACCTCGTGGCCGTAGTTCGACGTGGTGATGCCACCGCCGCCAACCGACGAGTTCGCGAACATGGTCGCATAGTCGCTTTCGCGCACGTTCGCATCCTGCAGCACCTCGCCGTACTGGAACTGCGCACCGTTCGGCAGGATCGTATTCCAGTACTGCGAGCCGCCGAATTCATTGGTCAATTCGATGTGTTTGGCCGCGTCGAAACGGAAGCCGTCCGCACCATCCGCGACAGTGCGCTGGAGCAGTTCGTGCATCTTCTGCGCCACGTAGTCGTTCTGCGTGTTGAGATCCCACAGGCCGGAGAGCGTGTTCTGCGTGCAGTCCTCGCGGTTGTTGTAATCGCTGATGGCCTTCTGCGCGTGGAAATACGCCTTGTTCTGCCACTCCGGGTCGATCGCGTCCCAATCGGACGTGAAATGGTTCGACACGGAATCAACGATGATGCGGATGCCGTACTTGTGGGCCTCCTTGCACAGGGTCTTGAAATCGTCTTCGGTACCCATCACGTAGTTGCCGATGTTCATGCTGACCGGCTGGTACACGTAATACCAGTTGAGATACCAGCGGCCCTTGCCGAGCTCGCGGTTGTCCTTGATTTCAACGATCGGCTCGGTCTGGATAGACGTGTAGCCGGCCTCGGCGATTTCGGGAAGGTGTTCCTGGATGGTTTTGAACGACCACATGAACGCGTGGAGCGTGGCGCCGTTGCGCATCTCCTTGGCGAGGCCGTACTTCTTGCGGGCGGCCTCGAAGGTGGCGTTGCCGACAGTGTCGGAGTAGCTGTCGCGCGTGGTGGCGGCTTCGGCGGTATGGGTGGTGGTTACGGTGGTGGCGGTCAGACCGGCGAACATGGTCGCGGTAACGGCCAGCCATGCGGCGGTTTTCTTGCTGACACGGGTCAGCCAAGTGGGATATTGCATTGAGGGTTTCACCTTTGAAAATGGGCCGCTCTCGGAACGTGGGTTCTGGGAGCGGCCCGGTTGGTTATGTTGTGCTGATTATGTTGGCTGGTTGGTGGTTATTGTTTGGCGATGCAGTTGGGGGTTACGTTGGTGATGGATTGGCCT
>NZ_JAFEJT020000111.1 GCF_018555435.2 Bifidobacterium amazonense | reverse complement strand
ACAACTACCAGGGCGGGTACGACGCCGCCACGCTGCTCTGCGAGCGCGGCTGCCGCCATATCGCCGTGATCGCGGGGCCGACCGACATGCAGGCCGCGGTGCTACGCTCCGAAGGTGTTCTGGCTGGTTTGAAGGCCGTGGATTTGGAACCGGTTGCAATGGTGTCTGGCGAATACGGCGCCGAACACGGAGAGACAACCATGCACCGGATACTGGAGGAACACCCCGAAGTGGACGGTGTATTCGCCGAATCCGACGAAATCGCCAGCGGAGCGCTACGCACGCTGCTGAACGCCGGCAAACGGGTCCCCCAGGACGTTGCGCTGATCGGATTCGACGACTTCCATGTGGCCCGTGCCGTCTCCCCCAGCCTGACCACATTCGCCCAACCATTGGCCACCATGGCGGAAACGGCCACAAAAATGCTGGTCGAACGGCTGAATACCGGCGAATGGCAATGCAAGGCGGTGCTGTTCCCCGCCCCGCTGGTCCGCCGCGAAAGTGCCTGACTGGACTGGCCCGTCAGGCCAGTCTGTCCGGTGCGGCCAAGCGGTTTATCGGCGACGGCGCGAACTGAGCCAACCGTACAGCGTCAAGGGAATGGCGGCGGCAGTGAACAAGGCGGGCAGCATCATGCCGCCGTGCGCGCCGAACACGTCCAACACCATGCCAGCCACCGACGAGCCGATCGCACCTCCCGCAGTGCCGGCCGTAGTCAGCCAACTCAGTCCCTCCGTCAACGATTCGGACGGGACCAAACTGCGCACGATCAAGCTGCCGGTGGTGAACAGCGGAGAAACGTTCAAGCCGGTCAGCACCTCGACGATCGCCAATACGACCAAGTTATCCATTGTCACTCGGAACAACACGAATCCGACCGTCAGCAAGCTCATAAACAGCACCATATGCGCCCAGTGCGAGCCCCTGAGCCGCCGCGAGCCGAAGATCAGCGCGCCAATGCACGAGCCGACCGCATACATCGCCAGCTGCAAGCCAAGAAAACGCTCCGCGCCCATCGACTTCACGGCCGCGGTGATCGACACGTCCACGGCCGTAAAGCTCATATTGAACACGACGAACACCGCGATCAACGGCAACATGCCACGGTACAGCAGCGCGCTGCGCTTCATGCCGGCATCGTTCCTGACAGTGCCGTCCGCATCGGTGCCATCCGCATCATCGGCATGCGGCATACCGGACGCAGTCGCAACGTCGACCATCTCCACAACCGGACGCGGCTGCGTGGAACGCAACGAGAAAAACACGGTGCCGCCGATCGCCGCAGCGGCTATCGGCACAAACAGCTGAGCCACCGGATGCACCGACGTGGCAAGCCAGGCGGTCAGCATCGGGCCGAGAATAAACACGACCTCATCAATCGCGGCTTCAGTGGCATACGCCGTATTCAACAGCGACTCGCCGTCGCGCACGTCACGCAACGTATACGCCCACCGGGCACGCACCAGCGCGCCGAACGAAAACTGGGTCACCCCCATCAGCACGGCCAAGGCAAACATCAGCGCAACAGGCGCGCGCAGCCACACGGCAAGAGCGAAAGCAAGCATGAACACGACCTGCAGCACCAGCGTCGGCCTGCCCACGCGGGCCTGGCCGAAACGGTCGAACGCCTTCGCGTACAACGGCGTGACGCACGACATGGACAGCACGTACACCGTATTCATGATGCCGGCGAGTGTCCACGCGCCATACGCGTGATTCAACGCCAGAATAATGCCCAAATCGAGCATGGACATAGGCAGGCGGGCCACCGCCGCGGAAATGCAGAACGATTTGGTGCCCGGCAGGGCGAACAGACGACGATACGGCGACACAGAAGCCGACAATGCGCTCTCCTCACGGTAGGTCCGGCGTGTGCGACCGCCCGCACGCGCCTTCCGAGGGGGTTGGGTTCTTGCAGCAACGTCACGCGGTGCGTTTCGACCGCGGACATCGGCGGCGTGCTCGCGCACGTTCCGACCGGATGTCATGGGCGCTAATGGCCCAGAGCCGTTGCCTTGTCGACCAAGAATCTCGGCAGACCAACTCGGTAAGGGTTTTGGTTGTTGTGTTGTTTGGTTCAGTTATTCGGTTCGGCCGTTCGGCTGTGCGAGGGGTCGGTTGCGATCCCGCACCCGGTCGTCGCGGACTCGACTGACATAGTAGGAAGCGGGGGCGATATGGGGGTCACGCGAACAGTCCTCAATCGGGCAAAACGGCAACAAAAAAAGGGCTTCCGGGAAATACCGGAAACCCTTGTCTGTGGAGCATGCCGGGTTCGAACCGGCGACCCTCTGCTTGCAAAGCAGATGCGCTACCAGCTGCGCCAATGCCCCAATGGTTGTGCAACCTTGTGGGTAGAAAAAAAGAGCGGCTCGAAGGCCGCTTCATTTTTCCTGTGGGCCCGGGAGGACTTGAACCTCCGACCTCATCCTTATCAGGGATGCGCTCTAACCACCTGAGCTACGGGCCCGATCCGTGTGCTTTTCAAAAGCGCACAATCGACTAGATTACCAGCATTCTGCGGTTTGTCAAAAGGACATGTCTGAACGCTCTATTTTCGTTGGAATTGCAACGATTGTTCGGCGTGTCGTTTTTGTGGCGACAGTTGGTCGGAAGGCCAAGAATCGGTCGGCGACAGACTGTCTGCGGGCGCGCGAGAATGATCGTATGCCTTTTCGCCAATCAGCCGCCTCCCGCACGTCGCAGACATCCCGCACCACAACGACCGTAACCGTTGACGGCCTGCCGGTGACGGTCACGCGCAAGCCGATCAAGAACATGTACCTGCGCGTGCGGCCGATCGACGGCGGCGTGGAGATTTCGGCTCCCCTGCGCGTGAGCGAACGACGGATCGTTGATTTCGTGCGGGAACGGCAGGGCTGGATCGTGCGGACGCAGACTCGGCTGGCCGAGATACGCGAACGGCAGCGATCCGCGGGCGAGAACGGCATGGTCTGGACCGACGATCTCGCGCGGCGGGCCGAAGCGACGATCCGCGCGGCGTTACCCGGACTGCTGGAGAAGTGGACGCCGATCATCGGCCGTGCTCCGTCGCACGTCACGCTGCGGATCATGAGTTCGCGGTGGGGCTCGTGCACGCCGAAAACCGGGCGGATACGACTGAATCTGCAGCTAGTATTTCGTCGGGTTTAATTTGCCTTTTGTGTGTGGTTGTGTTCTTCTTGGATTGTGTGTGGTGTTTGTCCAAGGGAGGGCCGCGGGATGTCGCGTAGGGTCAGGGTCGTGTTGGGTGATGGTG
>NZ_JAFEJT020000110.1 GCF_018555435.2 Bifidobacterium amazonense | reverse complement strand
AGATGATGCGCGAGCCGACAAAGATGCTGGCGGAGCTTCGGCTCCCTCACCGAAGGAGCTGTCACGGCGTAGCCGTGACTGAGCGCTCCGCGGCGCGAACGCGCCGCCAACAACACAGCATCGCGCGACAGTGCGATTCCGAGACTGCGCGGGCGGTGGGCAACGCATACAACCGGTTCGTCACTGTGGCGCGAAATAATGGGGGCATGACTATCGCAACCGCTGAACGCTATGCCGAAATGCTGGACGCCGCCCGTCATGGCGGCTACGCCTATCCTGCGATCAACGTCACGAGCACGCAGACGCTGAACGCCGCGCTGCAGGGCTTCGCCGAAGCCGAATCCGACGGCATCATCCAGGTGTCGGTCGGCGGATCCGCCTACTTCTCCGGGCAGTCGGTCAACGACCGCGTCACCGGCTCCCTCGCCTTCGCCGCATTCGCGCACGAAGTCGCCAAAAAGTATCCGAACATCACCGTCGCGCTCCACACCGACCACTGCGCCAAGCAGTACCTCGACGAATGGGTGCGCCCGCTGCTCGACATCGAAGCGGCGCAGGTCAAGCGCGGCGAGGAACCGACGTTCCAGTCGCACATGTGGGACGGCTCCACCGTGCCGCTCGAGGAGAACCTCGACATCGCGACCGAACTGCTCGAAAAATCCGTCAAGGCGCACACCGTGCTGGAAATCGAAATCGGCACGGTCGGCGGCGAGGAGGACGGCCATTCCGCCGAAATCAACGAAAAGCTGTACTCCACGCCGGCCGACGGCGTGCGCGTCGCCGAACGGCTCGGCCTCGGCGAACACGGCCGGTACATGGCCGCGTTCACGTTCGGCAACGTGCACGGCGCGTACAAGCCTGGCGTCGTCAAACTGCGCCCCGAACTGCTGCGCGACATCCAGACCGAAGTGTGGGACGCGGCGCACGACGGCCGCCTCGGCTCGATCGCATCCGCCGACATCGCGTCCTGCGCGCTGCCCGACCTGCCCGACGGCAAGCCGTTCGCGCTCGTGTTCCACGGCGGATCCGGCTCGACGCCGGACGAGATCGCGCGCGCGGTCAGCTACGGCGTGGTCAAGATGAACATCGACACGGACACGCAGTACGCGTTCACGCGTGCGGTGGCCGGGCACATGTTCTCGCACTACGACGCCGTGCTCAAGATCGACGGGGAAGTGGGCAACAAGAAGTTCTACGATCCGCGCTCGTGGGGTCGTGAAGCCGAATCGGCGATGGCCTCGCGCGTGGTCGAGGCGTGCCAGCAGCTCGGCTCGGCGGGGCGCGCGCTCAAGTAATGGGATCGCGCTATCGCGCAATGTCGCGTTTGTTGGCGGCTGCGCCGTAGACGCTCACCCAGTCAGCCTGCGGCTGACAGCGTCCTGCAATTATGGACGCGCTACGCGCGACGTTATCTGGCTCGCTGTCGCTCGCTCCTCGCCTACAAACGCCTCCGGCGTTTGCTTCACGGCTCGGCCTCAGTGAGGGAGCCGAGGCTGCCGCCGGCATCAGAGGCGTTTTGGGATGATGGCCGTGCGCTGAAGTAGGTTGTTGGGTTCCCGGGATGTCATGGGGAACATCCCGGGGGCCGGAGTATTCTTGACAAGGTGTCAATGTTGATCGGGAGGTTCAAGGATGAACAGTAAGACGCATGATGCGGCGGTTCCGGCCGCCAAGACCGACGCAGCCGCCACGGTCGCCGCAACCGTCAAGGATCTGCCCGCCGCCAAGGTGTGGGCGTTCGCCACCGGCCAGTTCGGATGGGCGCTGTTGAGCGGCATCATCTCCAACTGGCTCGTGTACTTCTATCAGCCCGATGCCGAAACCATCGCTCAAGGCCAGGCCGTGTTCGTGCCGCAAGGCCTCGTGATCCTCGGCATCGTCACCGTCGTCGGCGGCATCACCGCATTCGCGCGCTTCTTCGATGCGTTCGTCGATCCGGCCGTCGCAAGTCTGTCCGATCGCAGCAAGTCCCCGCGCGGCCGGCGCATCCCGTTCCTGCAGTTCGCGGCCCTGCCGCTCGCCGTCGTCACCGTGCTTGTCTTCTGGAGCCCGGTCAACACGACCAGCTGGGCGAACGCGGCGTTCCTGTTCGTCACCGTCATCGGCTACTACATCGCGCTCACGTTCTACTGCACGCCGTACAACGCGCTCATCGCAGAACTCGGCCACGACTCCAAGCAGCAGCTCAACATCTCCACGACCATCTCGTTCACGTTCATCGCCGGCACCGCCGTCGCCTACGTCGCGCCGGTCATCTGGGGCGCGTTCGTGCCCGGACTCGGCCGCGTGAACGCGATCCGCGTCACATTTACGATCCTCGCCGCGATCGCGTTCGTGTGCATGCTCGTGCCCGCGCTCACCATCGACGAGCGTGAATACGTCGACTCCAAGCCGACCAGTGAGGACACGCTCACCTCGCTCAAGGAAACGTTCCGCGACCGCGAGTTCGTCAAGTTCGTCAGCTCCGACATCGTGTACTGGATAGCGATCACCATGTTCCAGACCGGCCTGCCGTTCTTCGTGACGAGCCTCTTGAAGCTGCCGGAAACGAGTACGACGATCTACTTCGTGCTGATGACCGGCGTGTCGGTACTGTTCTACCTGCCGGTGAACATGTTCGCCGGGCGCGTGGGCAAGAAGCGGCTCATGCTGGTCGGATTCACGATCTTCACCTGCGCGTACGTGTTCGCGGCCCTGCTGGGTTCGGGGGCTTTGGGCGCGATGCCGGCGATGGCGCAGGGTGTGGTGCTGTCGGTTGCGTGCGCGATCCCGATGGCGATCTTCGGCATCCTGCCGCAGGCCGTGGTGGCGAACATCGCGGGCGCGAGCTCGAAGACGACCGGCGAGGACCGGCAGGGCATGTTCTACGCGGCACGCACGTTCGCGATGAAGATGGGACAGAGCCTGTCGATGCTGCTGTTCACCGGTCTGAGCACGATCGGCGCCGGCTCGGGCTTCGGATACCGCGCGGCCGCCGTGTGCGCGGCGGTGTTGTGCGGCCTCGGCGGCGTGATCTTCGCGTTCTACGACGAAAAGAAGGTGCTCGCCGTGCTTGAGGCGTGACGCAACGGGGCAGTTTGACGATCGAGAGGCTGATTCTTGGCTCTGCCGAGGTCAGTTTGACGATCGAGAGGCGACTTCAGCGGCTTATGGCCGCCAGCGATGTATCTGTGCCTTGGAAAATAGTGCATGTGGGAGGGTCTCAACGGGAGATGTAGCCTCTCGATCGTCAAACTGACCTCGGCGGGATGCCTAATCAGCCTCTCAATCGTCAAACTGGGGGAAGGAAGGACGAGAGGTCGGCGTGTCGTGATGACGGAGCCGGGGATGCGGGCGCAGGGAATATCGGATGGTGAGACGGAATAGGGGGATATGCGGTATAAGCGACGCTGATATTCCGCCATAACCGGGGCGCTAGCGCAAACGGTCCGAAAAATCAAGACTGTTTTTTCTTGGAATTTCCGGCTCTTCGGGTGTTTGTGTGGGTGTGAATCTTCTGTCTGGCTTACTGCTTATTGGTGTCCGGGGAGTTTGAGGTTGAGTCCGCCGCATTTGAGCATGACCAGGCCGATGAGGTTGTCGAGGTTCC
>NZ_JAFEJT020000109.1 GCF_018555435.2 Bifidobacterium amazonense | reverse complement strand
ACGTTCTGCACGCGGCCGAGATACACGTTGCCGACGGTCGCGACCTCCTGGATGTCGGAGACGTAGTGCTCGACGAGCACGTTGTCCTCGATCACGGAGATCTGCGTGTGACGCCCGCGCTCGCGCACGACCATGAGACGCTCGACGTTCTCGCGGCGCGCCAGGAAGTCCTGCTCCATGAGCTGCGACTGGCGGGAGCGCTCGCGGCGGTTGTCGCGGCGGCGCTGCTTCTTCGCCTCGAGTCGCGTGGATCCCTCGATGTCGGTGATCTCGTCGATGTACTGCTGCTTGCGCGAGCGGCGCGGCACGAGATCCTCGACGTCGTCGCCCGACTTGGAACGGCGACGGCGACGGCGACGGGTCACGCCCGTATCCTCGTCCTCGCCCTCGTCGCGGCGGCGACGCGACGGGGCCTCCGCCTCGTCCGCGTCCGCGGCGGGCGTCTGATCGGCGGACTGTTCGACGTCCGCCGTCTCGCGTTCGGCGTCGCGTCCGCCGCGACGGCGACGGCGACGGGAACGGGTCGGCCCCTCCGACAGGTCCTCCTCGGTGATCGGGGCATACGTGATGTCGTCGAACTCGAGGTCCTCCTCGATCTGCTCGACTTCGGCCGCCGCACGGCGTTCCTGGGCGTTGAGACGGCGGGAACGACGGGAACGGCCCGAATCGGCCGCTTCCGCGTCCGCGGGGGCGTTCTCGGCATCACGGGCCGGCTCAGCCTGCGTCGAGGCGGTCTCGACGAGCGAGGTGCGCGCGTCATCGGACGCCGCATCCTGCGAAGCGCCGCGGCGACGGCGGGAACGGCGCGACGTGCGGCCGGTCTCCTCCGGCTGATCGTCATGACCGGCGCGGTCGTCGCGCGCATCGCGTGCGTCTCGTGCGGAACGGTCCGACCGGTCCGCGACATCGACGCGGCGGGAACGGCGGGAGACGTCGCGATCGTCGTCCACGGCGTCGTCGTCCGCATGGGAACGGCCGGCCGGCGGCAGCTCGGGCAGCACCGGCTCCTGGAACAGCAGCGAGGTCATCGGCTTCGCGCCGCGCGACGCGGCGGAACGCGTACGGCCGGAGCGCGACGGACGGGCGTCGTGATCGTCGCGGTCATGGTCATCGAGGTCCAGCAGCGACTCGACGGCGTCCAGCGCGCGGTCGTCGCCGGCAGCATCCTCATCGTGGCCGTCGCGGGAGACGCGGCGACGCGAACGGCGTGGCGCATCGTCAAGCGATGCGTCGTCGAGCGGAGCCGACGAACGACGGCGGGAACGGACACGACGGGAGCCGGGCGCATCATCCTCGTCGTGCTGCGCGGCATCGACGAAATCGACGACGGAACGACGCGACGGGCCGTGCGCGGCGCGCGAAGCCGAAGCGGACACGGCGTCGGCGTCCGGGGAGACGACGAGATCGGCGACACGCGGCTCCTCGAACAGCGGCGCGGCATGCTCCTGCACGGTCAGCTCGACCGCCGCACCGGCGGCACCGGCGCCACGCACCACGCGGCGACCGCCGCGACGGCGACGGGGCGCCGGCGGCTGGGCCGCGGGCTGGGCGGGCTGATCGGACGGGCTGGAGTCCGTCGAACGGGTTGACGAATCGGATACGACGTTATCTGCGGCTTCGGCTTCGCCGAAGCCCTCATGGTTCACACTGGGCACAATGCTCCTCACGACGCGCTGCAATCGCATCGCCTATGTCTAAGCCCCATGCGGCTGTCACACCACGCTCTCACCGTGGCCGCGCATCGATTGCGCCCGCATCAAGCAACGGTCAAAAAGTCCTTGCTGCGACGGCGGACACCGGCCCCGCGGAAGAACCACGCGAGGGGATCGACGCCATCGGTTGCTGCGGCGGCTTGCAGAACCGCCACCCTTAAGTATGACACAACAATTGACATGCGGTGAACAATGGCGGAATCATGTCGATCGGGCGCGTGGCGCTCATCCGATACGATTCGTGTGATACGGCTCGCACCAGGTGACTCGCGCGACGCGGCTCACACGACGCGGCTCACACCGAGCGGGCAGTGCCAGGCGGGCAGCACATGCCACGTATTCACGTCACGCGGTTCACGCGACGAGCCATGCCTCCAAGATGTCGGCAAGCAGGGCGAGCTCGGATTCGGGCAGCTGTTCGTCGTGCTTATGGGCGAGCAGCGGGCTGCCGGCTCCGAGGTTCACGGCCGGAATGCCAAGGATCGCGAATCGCGCCACATCGGTCCATCCGAGCTTGGCCTGCGGGTCGCGGCCCGTACGCTCCTTGACGAGCCGGGCCAGCGAGGCGGCCAGCGGCGCATCCATGCCCGGACGGGCGCTCGGCGACTCGTCCTTCATCTCGATGCCGAACCCCGCGAACATGCCGCCGGTGGCGACGTGCTCGCCGTTGCCCAGCTCCGCGCCGCAGTCCGCGCCCATCATGAGCGCCTTGGCCTCGGCGATCGTCTTGTCGGGGGCGAACCGATAGTTCACGTGCACCCGACACTCGTCGGGAATCACATTCGTGCCCTTGCCGCCGGAGATCAGCGTGGCGTTCACGCCCTCGCGGTAGACGAGACCGTCCACCGGCACGTCGGCGGGCTCGTACGCGGCCAAGCGATTCAGAATCTCGGCGGCCTTGTGGATCGCGTTCTCGCCCATCCACGCGCGTGCGGAATGCGCGGCCACGCCGTGCGTGACCACGTCGAAGCGCATCGTGCCGTTGCAGCCGCCCTCGATGCCGCAGTCGGTCGGCTCGCCGATGATCGCGAAATCGCCGGTGATCCAGTCGGGGTGGGTTTCGACGACCTTGCGCAGGCCGTTCTTTTCGGCCGCAACCTCCTCGTGGTCGTAGAACACGTAGGTCAGGTCGTAGTTCGGGTCGATGCCGGCGGCCGTTTCGTCTTCCGTACCGGCCGTATCACCGGCCGCGCCGCCGTTCAACACGGCGGCCAGGTACAGCATCACCGCGTCGGACGCCTTCATGTCGGTCGCGCCACGACCCCACAGCACGCACTCCCCCGGGTGCTCGACGGCCACGTCCTCGCGGATCAGCGGATCGCCGGGCTCAAGCCAGCGCGGCGGGAAATTGTCGATCACCGGCACCGTGTCGATGTGACCGGCCAGGATCACGCGCTGAGGCTTGCCGAAGTCGGTGCTCGCCACCACCGTGTCGCCATGGCGGCGCACGGTCAGATGCGATTGTCCGCGCAGGAACCGCTCGATCTCGTCCGCGAGCGGCGTTTCGTCGTCGCTGACCGAATACGCGCCCATGATCTGTTCGAGCAGGGCCGCGAGCGCCTGTTCGCGCGTCGCCCCCGCCGGGAAGCCGAGTTCCGTCGCCGTCTGCTGTGCCAGTTCGTTCGTCATGCGCCTCATCGTAGCGGGTTTCGACCGCCGATCCCCCGCCCGTCCCAAGTTCCGGGGAAGTTCCGTCAACCATACCCAACATACGCCAGCTGTCTGCCCGGACTGGACACGGGGAAGTTCCGAGGGAACAGTTTGACGATCGAGAGGCTAAATTCGCCCTGTGTCAAGGTCAGTTCGACGATCGAGAGGCTCCCGAATCGCGCGCACAAGCTTTTACAGGCTGATTCGAGGCCTTCTCAGACGGATTACGGGACA
>NZ_JAFEJT020000108.1 GCF_018555435.2 Bifidobacterium amazonense | reverse complement strand
CGGGAACTCGCCGCATGGACCCAAACCACCAACCACACCCAACGACAGGTCAACTGGCACTTCACCACCACCGACGCCAGAACCAAACTCCGCCACCTATACCCCAACAATTAAACCCGACAATGTAGTAGCCTCTCGATCGTCAAACTGACCTGCGCAAAGGAGCGAATCAGCCTCTTGATCGTCAAACTGCACATAACCATGCACGGACGGGTATGCAGAAGCCACACTCCGCTGGATGGAATCCGCATCGCCCTTCGCCCAGAGCGGCGCCTACAATAACCCCCATGGAACAAAAAGACGTCCTCAAAGCACTGCAGCGTGATCATGCGGCCGAACTCAAGCTCGCCGCCGAACGGTTGAAGGGGACCGCTCGTCACACCGAAATCATCCCTTCCCCGGTCCTGTCCGACATGACTGGCCACAAGATCCTCCTCAAGCCCGAGAACCTGCAGGTCACCGGCTCGTTCAAGATCCGCGGCGCGTACAACAAGATCGCCTCTCTGTCCGACGAGGAACTGGCCCGCGGCATCGTCACCGCATCCGCCGGCAACCATGCGCAGGGCGTCGCCTACGCGGCCCGCGAACGTGGCGCGAAGGCCACGATCTGCATGCCGACCATCACCCCGCCGCTCAAGGTCGACGCCACCAAGGCGTACGGCGCCGACGTGGTGCTCTACGGCGACGTGTTCGACGAGTCCGCCGCCCACGCGGCCGAACTGGCCGAAACGCAGGGCATGATCTACGTGCCGCCGTTCGACGACTACGAGGTCATCTGCGGCCAAGGCACGATCGGTCTGGAGATCCTCGAGGACGTGCCGGACGTCACCGACGTGGTCGTGCCGCTCGGCGGCGGCGGCCTCGGTGCCGGCGTGGCGCTCGCGATCAAGACGTTCAAGCCGGAGGTGCGCGTGATCGGCGCGATTCCGGAAGGCTCGCCGGCGTGGAAGGATTCGTTCGCCGCGGGCCGCGTCTCGCCGGCCGACCAGGTGGTCACCTCCGCCGAGGGCGTGGCCGTCAAGCACCCGGGCGACCTGCCGTTCGCGCTGCTCAACGAGTTCCTCGACGATCTGGTCACCGTCACCGAGCGCGACATCAACGAGATGATCCTGCTCATGCTCGAAAAGCACAAGCTGGTCGTCGAGGCCGCCGGCGCGGTGTCGCTGGCCGCGCTCGAGCATCTGAACCTGCGCTCGCGCAAGTTCGCGTCCGCGCAGGGGCCGCATGTGGTGGTGCCGATCATGTCGGGCGGCAACATCGATACGGTGACGATGGGTGCGGTGATCCAGAAGGGCATGATCGCGCGCGGCCGCATCATGAACTTCGAGGTGGAGCTGCCGGATACCCCGGGCCAGCTCGTCAAGGTGGCCACGCTGCTCGCACAGGAGCGCGCCAACGTGATCCAGCTCGACCACGATCAGTTCAAGGCGTCCGGCCACTACACGAACGCCGTGTCGCTGGGCGTCACAGTCGAGACGAACGGCCCGGACCACATCGACCGCATCCTTGCGGCCCTGCGCAAGGCCGGCTTCCAGCCGAAGCGTATCTACTGACGCGCCTTCCGTCGCATCCGCTGATTGCAGTGCTGCTATTGGTATTGCAGTCGCGGCGTTTGCGATTGACGCGCTGATTGCAACGTCCGCGAAGGGACGGGATATCCCATTCACCGACACACGCAAGGCCGTTCGGCCAAGCCTACGGTCGGGAACGGGATATCCCGCCCCTTCGCTAGGGAATAGAGCGCGTATGCTATTGGCATGCAACAGGGATACGGATGTAAAGTGTCCATTCTCCGTCTTCGATGGAACTGTTCATCGTTCCACCGAGATTCTCAATCTGCTGTCGAGACGGAACAAAAACCAGGCCACTTCACAAGGCCCTCAGCGGCGTTGTGGGATACGGTAATGCAATGAAGTCATTGCCTCTGC
This sequence comes from Bifidobacterium amazonense, assembly GCF_018555435.2. Classification (GTDB taxonomy): domain Bacteria; phylum Actinomycetota; class Actinomycetes; order Actinomycetales; family Bifidobacteriaceae; genus Bifidobacterium; species Bifidobacterium amazonense. The sequence continues at coordinate 1,709 of NZ_JAFEJT020000108.1, read as the reverse complement.
AATTGAAGGCATTCTACGTTTTTCCTCTAAGCTGTAGAGTATGGCACGAAGTATTGATGATCAACTGCAAATCAGTGAACTTCGACAGACTGTCGAATCATTGTCAAGCCAGCTGTCCGACATGAAGGATTTGCTGTTCACTTTTTCACAGTGTGCTGAGTTCCGGACGGATAAGCCTTATCTCAGCGCCCTGGTTCGCAACATGATTGGAGGGGAACAACGTCGAACGCTGGAGATGGTTATCAGCATTGTTTTGTTCCGCGCGCAAGGGCAGGATTTGCCGCACCTTGACTCACGATATGTCTCTCAGCATCCCGCAATCGCCGAAGCGTATGTTAGCCGGCCGATTGATGGTGAGGAGGCCATTCGCCTTATCGCCATGGTGGTCGGGAGCGAATCGGTGGCGCAAGAGATATTGGATGCACACCGAAGTAGTGGAATGGGAGCCGCCGGACATGAAGCTCTTGCGGCAACTTGCCGATGAGGCGATTGTCTCCGTGTAAGGCGGCTCCCCTACTGTGCGGCGGCGATCATGTCGTCGACGAGCTGCGGGAGTGCGACGGCGATGTCCTCGCGGATGAGGCGCGTGGCGAGCCGGTCGTACTGCGTGCGGCCCATGTTCATGATCGTGATCGGCACGCCGGCCTGCGCCGCGACCGGCACGAGCGACGCGGCCGGGAAGACCTCGAGCGTGGAGCCGATCACCCAGAATTCGTCGGCTTCGGTCACGCGCTTCATCGACTTCTCCATCGCGCCGTCCGGCAGCTGCTCGCCGAAGTACACGACGTCGGTTTTGATCAGCCCGTTGCACGGCATGTTTCCGTTGTATGGGAGCTTGCGATGGCAGTGCGGGTCCGGTTCCTCGTCCAGTTTGGCCATGATGTCGGCGGTGTCGTATTTCGCATGGCATTTCATGCAGTGCGATGTGCCGATCGTGCCGTGCAGGTTCACGATCACATCCGCGCTGTTGCCGGCCTTTTCGTGCAGCGCGTCGAAGTTCTGCGTGGCGAGCAGCGTGAGCAGGCCGGCCTGTTCCAGTTTGACGAGCGCCTTGTGCGCGGTGCCGGGCCGTGCGTTCCACACGGGGGATTCTTTCTGCCAGCGCCACGAATACTCACGTTCTTCCCTGTTGGTCAGGAACGCGTCGATGTCGTAGACGCTCATTTGTTCGGGATGCTTGGTCCAGACGCCGTCCGGACCGCGGAAGTCGGGGATGCCTGCGGACGTGGAGATGCCCGCGCCGGTTAGTACTGCGATCTTTTTCGTCATATACACAGGTATACGCCGTTGCCGTTTCGACATGCATGTATTGATGGTGAACGACGACTGGCCGGCGGTTGAAATGTTGCGACACGCCGTCCGGTGGGTGGATTGGGTGGCCGAAACGACGATTCTGGGGTCTATTCTGATGCCAGAAGGCATGAAAAGCCGGTTTGCGACACGCCGAGGGAGCCGTTTGTTTTCAACGGTTTCTTGGGTTTCTTTGTGATGCGGTTTGCGCGGATCGTGATTCACGTGTATGTTTATCTCTTGCTGCTCAGCGCGGCGGGGTTCTTCTCCTTGAGGGGTTCGGCCCGCTGGTGTGGTGGTGGTTTGAGAACTCAAGAGCGTGTTTGTACTACTTTTTAGAGTCGTTTTTTGATTGCCAGTTCATTCCTTTCCTGGTCTTCTTTGTGGGGGTTGGGTTCCATGAGAGTGGGTAATTGGGA
>NZ_JAFEJT020000107.1 GCF_018555435.2 Bifidobacterium amazonense | reverse complement strand
CTGCGCGACTTTTTCGCGTGCGAACTCGCTCATGCGCGCGGCGATGGAGCGGTACGACTCGCCCCAGCTCGGCTTGTACAGGTTGAGGACGAGTTTCCAGTTGCCGTTGCGCCACAGCGCGCCTTCGCCGTGGCCGATGCGTTTTCCGCGGAACTCGTTGCCCGCTTCGATGACGCGCGGGTCGGTTTCCAGCGTGAGCGGGGACTGGCCGCGCTGCGCGCGCACGTCGTTGAGCGCGTCGATGATCGCGCCGGCGGTTTCGCGCGTGCGTTCGAGCGGCGACGAGTAGACGGCGGAGATCGTGTTGGTCTGCGGGTTGCTGGCGAGATAGCGCGCGGTCGCTTCGGCCATGCGGCGGCCGCGATCGGACAGGTGGAAGCCGGGGAGCCGTTCGTAGAGCAGATGGCCGGGATTGTAGACCTTGCCGTGACGGACGAAGTGGATGGTGGTTGCGGGCATCATCGGCTCCCCTCAAAGAATTCACATTGCTTCTTCTCACTGTACCGCGTGTCGCGACCGGGGCGACCTATAGAGTGGCCGTGACCAAACAAGTGAAGAGCAACGCATGCATTCGCACGGCTGACCCACGGCACGGCAACATGACGCAGTGACCGTCGTCGGGGAGTAACGGGAAAGCCGGCCTTCAGACAACTACCAAACGGTAACCAACGTCGTCCGGAACCCGCCAAGGGAACGGACATCAGCCAAGCCAAAAGGTGCCAACCGGCATCATCCGAACCGACAATACGGCATCATCGTGCGAAGCGTGCGACGCGAAGCGTCAAACGATTTACCACATCGGGCGACGCCAGCGAGAACGCAACGACAAGGCCCGCCGCCGCGACGCAAAGCGACGGTCCGGCCTCAGACCCAACCGTGAGCAGAAAGGAGCGGCTATGGCAACCGCCGGTCATACCAGTCAGGTAGCGAGCGCGATCAAGGACATCAACCACAAACTCTTCGGCGGGTATGCGGAGCTGCTCCGCATACCCCACACCGCACGCTTCGCCGTCGGATCGGTCATCGCCTGCATGCCGTTCCCGATGGTCGGCATGACGATCACGATCTCCGTGCAGCACTACTACGGCAACTATTCGCTCGCCGGCGCGCTCACCGCGGTGCAGGCGATCGCGCTCGCCGTCTTCTCCCCCGTGCTCGGCAAGCTCGTCGACAAGTTCGGCCAGCGGCAGATCTCGATCCCGACGATCATCGTGTGGATGATCGCGGCGACCGCGCTGGTGACGTGCATCACCAACCGCGCGCCGTCGTGGATCCTGTTCTGCATCGTGCCGTTCATGGCCGCGATCCCGCCGTGGGGCGCGATGAGCCGTCAGCGTTGGACCAACCTGCTCAAGGGCGACCGCGAGCGCACGAACCGCGCGTTGAGCCTGTCGAGCGTGTTCGACGAGGCGATGTGGGTGATCGGCAACCCGCTCGCGTCCACGCTGGCCGTGATCTCCGGCCTGCTCGCATTCTCGTTCACCGGCGTGTGCGTGCTGGTGGGCGCGTTGATGGTGCTCACCGAGCTGACGACCGAGCCGAAGTCGCAGACCGTGCTCGCCCGCGAGGCCGGCATGACGCGCAAGCAGTACCGCGAGCGCGAGGCGGCCCGCGCGAAGGCCCTGCAGGCGGAGGCCGCGGTGGAGCGGGCCCGTTGCAAGGCGATCGACGAGGGGCTGTCCGAAGCGGAGGTGCAGGCGGCGATGCGGCTTGCGGAGGCCGACGTCAAGGCCGGGCGCAAGGAGTCGATCTGGGGCGCGGGCATGGTCGCGCTGTGCGTGACGTGGTTCGGACTGGGCGCGTTCCAGTCGGCGGCCGGCATCTCGATCATCGCGTTCGCGACCGAGGCCGGCATGAAGCAGTACACCGGCTTCGTGTTCGCGTGCTTCTCGATCAGCTCGCTGGTGGGCGCGCTCGTCTACGGCGCGAAGAACTGGACGATCCCGCTGTGGAAGCGCTTCTACTTCTGCCTGACCGTGGTCAACCTCGGCATCGGCTGCTTCATGTTCGCGCGTCACCTGTGGGTGATCATGATCATCTACCTGCTGATCGGCGTGTGCCAGGCGCCGACGTGGGTGAACGGCAACCAGCTGATGCTGCATCTGGTGCCGCCGACGCGGTTCACCGAAGGCATGGCGTGGATGGGCGCGATGAACTCGATCGGCGGCTCGGTCGGCTCGGCGATCGCCGGTCAGTTCATCGACCGGATGGGCTCGCACGGCGGTTTTCTGGTGGTCACGACGCTGGCGCTGGTTTCGCTGGCGATCGCGTACACCGGCTTCCGTCAGATCAAGTCGAGCACGGAAACGCCGACCCTGACGACCGTGAGCGTGTGACGCTTACTTCGGCCAGCCCTTGGGGGTGTGCTCGAGCGACCACAGGCCGAGACGGTGGGAGAAGCTCGCCTCCCACTTGGCCTCGAGCTCCTCGGCGGTGAGGCGGTTCTCGGCCTTCTTGAGACGGTTCATCGCGTTGGTGTGCGTGTCGTCGAGCAGCCATTTGCGGATGCAGAAGTTCCACACCATCACCACGACGGTGGCGATGAGCTTGCCGATGTTGGTGCGCAGCAGGTATTCGGCGTGCTGCGACCAGTAGGCGTCGCGGTTCATGCCGTACGTGGAGATCCAGATGATCGCGTCGTTCATGAACAGGCCGATCACGGCCGCGCCCACGAAGATCTCGATCTCCATCCAGCGGGCCATGTCCGGCCGGTGCTTGAACACGAACTTCATGCTCGCCAGATAGTTGAACACCAGCGAAATGAGGAAGGAGATGGTGGCGGCCAGCACGTTGTGCATGTGGAACACGCCGACCAGCAGGTTGAGGATGCCCCAGTCGATCACGAAGGCGATCACGCCCACGATGCCGAACTTCATCAGCTGCGCTATCAGTTTCTTCACGGGAATCCATTTAACACGTTGCGTTTGACCCGTGCGGATTAGGATGGAAGACGACGATTGTCGATCCTGATCCGATCAAGGAGGAATCATGCCCGTCATTCACACCCACGTTTCCGTCAAGACCACGCCCGAGCAGCGCGAGGCGCTCAAGACCGCGTACGGCAAGGCGATCACCGCGGTGCCTGGCAAGTCCGAAGGCTGGTTGATGTGCCCGTTCGAGGATGAGATGCCGATCTACTTCGGCGGCTCCGACGACCGGCCGGCCGCGTACGTGGAGGTCAACGTGTTCGGCCGCTCCGTGCCGGGCTCCGCATGGGAGAAGCTCACCGAGTCGATCATGGCCGCGCTCAGCTCCACGCTCGGCATCCCCGAGGACCGCACGTACATCCGCTACACCGCCACCACCGACTGGGGCTGGAACGGCGGCAACTTCTAGTTGCAGATATACAAAACTGAGGGAGCGAACGCCGTAAACCTACGCAGAATATGTAGGCCATGAGTGTACGCTCCCCCAGTCAGCTTCGCTGACAGCCCCCTCAGCCGAGGGGGCCGAGGCTGCCGCCAGCTTTAGGACGCCGCTCTATACCGACCGATCAGACGATCTTCGGCATCGGGGTGGTCAGGGACGTGGTCAGGTTCACGTGGACCAGACCGGCGCCGGCGTGCACTTCGACCTTCTTGAGGGTCACGGTGCGCTCCTCCTCCGGGGCGCGGTCGTTGTCGGTCATCGTGGCCGGGGACTTGACCGCGACCAGCGCGAGATCGTCGAGCGAGAAGCCCGCGTCCTTGCACAGTTCCGTGGCCTCGCCGAGCGAGTCGAGGAAGCCGTCCTTGAGCACCACGCGGTCGGCCGGCACGCCGTACGCGTTCTCGGCGACCCACTTGACGTTGTCGATCAGCGGCATGCCCTTGTGGCTGTCGCGCGCGGCCGGAGCGACGGCGTTCGTGAGCACGTCGACGAACGCGTCGATCTGGTCGGCCAGGCCGGCGCCGCCGTCGCGGTACAGGTTGCCGACGATCGGATCGCGGAAGCCGAGCTTGGCCGCGGTC
>NZ_JAFEJT020000106.1 GCF_018555435.2 Bifidobacterium amazonense | reverse complement strand
AGATTCTCGCAGTTGGTCGGACTGGAACTAAAAGCCAGCTTCGCCCGGCATGAAACATCTCAGGCAGAGGTAGCCGAAAAACTCGGCCACTCAAAATCGGGATACTCCCGATGGCTGAATGCAAAGCCGTCAATGCCAATGGAAGCGTTGCTAAATACGTGCGAACTGATCGGCGTAGATCCTCGAGACGTATTCAATGCCGCATACCAAAGACTCATCGACGAGATGGGCGAATACAGCCCCGATACCGCCACCCGTGATGCGGTATCCAACGATGACATCGACGCGCTCGCCGACCAGATCGCCGCGGACCCCGAGAGATTCCACCTGGCGGCCAGTATCGACCCCAACAAAGAGTACGAGAGCACCACGCCCCACGATTAACGAGGACAGGCAGAGATAGATGTACGAGGACCTGCTCGAACAAGCCGAACGCATGGGTATACCAGTCCGCGAGCGCCCGCTCGGCCAACATGCGTGCGGCTACTATTGCGATCGGCCACGGCTCATCCTCATCGACGAGGATCTGCCCGAGTACGCGAAGTACTGCACGTTGGTGCATGAGCTGGTGCATGCCAGGTATCGGGATCCAGGGTGTGGTCCGCAGTACGGGAAGGCGGAGCGGCGTGCGCGGATCCAGACCGCGTTGCAGACGATCCAGCCGTTGGAGTTCGCGGCGGCGGAGCGTATGTACGGGGGAGACTCGTCGGCCATCGCCATCGCATTGGACAGGCCGGTGCAGGTCGTCGAGGACTATCAGCAGTGGCTGCACGATCACGGGTTATAAGGAGAACGGCATATGTCGAGGATTGAGTACAAGCAGAGTCGGGATAAGCTGCATGGGACCACGACGTTCAACGTCGGTGTGAAAACGGTGGTTGCGCCGGAGCCTCCGTTCGACAAGCGGCGTTTCGGCGTATGCAGCGTGGAAAGCATTCCCCAGCCCAAGGGTCGCAAACCCCATTTTGCCATCAGGAACAGCAAGGGAGAGACGGTGTTCGAAGTGGGCGCGCAGGCTCGGAACGCCTACGCCGTGCTGGAACCATTGGTCGGGAGGGAGATCCAGTCGTTCTCATGGGAAGAGAAGGCCTCCATCATCGATGACGGGACCTATCTCAGCTGCAAGATCGTCGAAAAAAGCCAATCAACCGTTGCAGACGATCCCATTCCGAGAATCGTCCTGGACACCGAGACCACAGGGCTGCATCCGCAATATGACGAGATCCTGCAACTGTCAATTATCGACGGAGACGGCAACGTACTGACCAACAATCTGTATAGGCCGGAACGACACGACTCATGGCCCGAAGCGCAGCGGATCCACCACATCAGTCCGCTGGACGTCGCGGACAAACCCTCAATCCAGGATGATCTGCAGCAGATCCAAGCCATTCTCGACAGAGCGCAGGAGGTATGCGTCTACAACGCCGATTTCGACCTCGCGTTTCTGGGCGAACTCGGATTGCGATTAGACAAGTCGAAGGTCATGGACACCATGCGCGAATACGGTCGCCGGTACCACTACACTCCGTACTACAAGCTGGAGAACGCCGCAAAAGAATGCGGATACCGTTATCATGCTCATGATGCTTTGGCGGATTGCCAAGCGACGCTCAAGGTGCAGCAGCGGCTTGAAGGCAAGGCGGGCACCGGCGGCATAAGCAAAGCAATCGATGCGGCGAAGAAAATCGATGACGCGAGGAAGACTGTCCAAACTGCATACGACAGCCTTCCGGAGGAAACAAAAGCCAAGGTCAAAGGCTCGGTTTCGAAAGCGGCCTACATAACCTATGCCGTTTTGCTATGGATCCTTGTGCTCCTGGACATTGTGGTGATTGCCATCTGTTTCATCGCCCCATACATGCTCATCGTCGGAATTCCCAGCGTACTGCTGACCATTTGGTGTTTCAAACAAAAGAAAGACATGAAGAGCCGGGTCAGGGCAAAGCACAAGAAGTGAAATCCCCGCCGGCACGCCAATGCCAGTGGGGAGAACACCGGCGGATGCGCCAACATCCAACCGGCCAGTGAAACAAACCAACGAGAGAAGAAAGGAGGCTGCTTCGCCCTCCACTATACCGCGAGCGCCATGGCGGTGGCGAGGGCGAAGCGTACCCGAAAATGCTAGGGCTTATCTTTTTCCGAATTGTCCGACTTGAACGTTCTGCGTCCTTTTATCGCATCAATGATCTGGGGGAGAAGGAGTGCGATACTACCCGCAAACCCGATGAGTGCGGCCGGGTTCATGCCGAGTGCGAAGAACACCACGGAACTGGTGAACGCCGCAGCCGGCATCAGGGAGAACACTGCGCTCGTGAACTTGTACACCCAGTTCTCCGCCCTGCGATCCTCGCGGTAGATCTCCACGAGCTGCTTCTGATAGTCGATCTCGGAGTGCAGGGAGTCCTCGGCCATACTCAAGATGCGATCCGCCGCCCCCGGCAACACGTGCTCGTATCCCGCGAGCTCCTTGCTGGATGGCAGCGGACTGGACGTCATTTCGACATGGGACATGGCATAGCCGACTATTGGCGATCCATCGCCTTTCGGATCGCGTCGCCGGTCATGTTCCACGCCTTGGTTTGCAGTTCGAGCGATGTCAGCATTTTCGGAGGTTCCGAGCGGCGCGTCCTGCCGGTCAGCCCGGCCATCATCCCCGCCTTGAATCCCCGGATCACCGCTTTTCTGGTCGATGCTCTCATCGGTCATCACCCCTCCAATTTTCGTATGCGTGTTATCCGCATGATAACAAAAACGCCTTGAAGACACATGAAAACAGGCGAAAAGCATAGAAAAACACGGAAAACAACAGAAAAAGAAGGCGCTTACCATGACGAACGTCACCAAATACCAGACCGCCGGGGGAGTGCGCTACCGGGTGCGCTACAGGAAGCCCGACGGCACCCAGACCGACAAGCGCGGGTTCAAACGCAAGGTCGATGCGGAGAACTGGGCCGCGAAGAACATCACCGTCGCGAAGGCCGAAGGCACGTACATCGACCCGCGGCGGGGCAAGGCCACGGTCGGCGAACTCGCCGAAGCGTGGCTCGCCAAAAAGAGGCTTGCCACGAAGCCCAGCTATTACGATGATCTGGAAGGCGCATGGAACAAATGGGTCCAGCCCACGTGGGGGAGCGTGCCGGTGGCCGCGGTCACCCGTGAGGCCGCGCAGCAATGGGTGGCGTCGATCAGCGCCGGCGTCAGATCGGATGAGACCGGCGAATGGGTGGAGGCGCCGAAAAGCGCGAGCGTCGTGCTGCGCGCGCATGGCGTCCTCGCCGGGATCCTCGACGACGCGGTCGCCGACCGGCGCATCCCCGCAAACCCCGTACGCGGCATCGAACTGCCACGCAAAACGAAATCGAAGCACACGTATCTGACCGGCCGGCAGCTCGCCGCACTGGCCGACGCGTGCGACACCCCATTGCGCCGCACGCTCGTGCTCACGCTCGGCCTGACCGGCCTGCGCTGGGGCGAATGCGTCGGCCTGACCATCGCCGACATCGACTTCACGGCGCGGCGCATCGACGTGAACAAAAGCGCCACCCAGATCAACCGGCATATCGTGGTCGGCACGCCGAAGACCTACGAGATACGCCGCGTCATGTACCCGATCGAACTCGAACCGCTGCTGCGCGCCATATGCAGGGGCAGGGGAGGGGACGAGCTCGTGTTCGCGGATCCGACCACCAAGGACGGGTACGTGCATCAGCCGCATTCGCCGAAATCCGACGACCGCAGCTGGTACGCGAAGGCGAGCATCCAGGCGAAGGTGCCTCGGCTGACGTGCCATGACCTGCGGCATACCGCGGCGAGCCTCATGGTCAAGGCCGGCGCGAACGTCAAGGCAGTGCAGCACCAGCTCGGCCATGCGAGCGCGGCGATGACCCTGGACGTGTACGCGGACCTGTTCGACGATGACCTGGATGAGCTGGCGTCGCGGATGAGCGCGCTGCTCGTCTCGCAGAATGTGGGCAAAATGTGGGCAGACGATCTCACGGAAGCCTCGTAGCCCTTGCGGCAGTAGGGGTTACGGCTTTCGTATCCGCGGGTTCAAATCCCGCTGGTCCGAC
>NZ_JAFEJT020000105.1 GCF_018555435.2 Bifidobacterium amazonense | reverse complement strand
AACTCGCCGCATGGACCCAAACCACCAACCACACCCAACGACAGGTCAACTGGCACTTCACCACCACCGACGCCAGAACCAAACTCCGCCACCTATACCCCAACAATTAAACCCGACAATGTACTAGATGCGAGCGGAAGGCCGGTGCCGGGGATCGGGAGGCGGGAATCGGGAGCCGAGGATCAGGTGCCGGGAAGGCCGGAACCGGGAATCAGGAGCCGAACGAGACGAAATCGATCAGATGGCTGGCCAGCAGGATCATCAGCGCGCAGGACAGCAGGAACCATACGCCGCCGATGACGGAAAGCACCGTTCCCGCACGGCCGACCCACGCGTTAAGCGTCCGACCGCGGTATTTGGACCAAGCATTCCAAGCGATCAGCGCAAGGCCCTCGACGGCGAGCACGAGCGCCACCCCGAGCCCTATGCCCACGCCCACGGCCAGTGCCGCGGCCATACCGAGCACCGCCAGATAGCCAAGCATGACGATCAGCATGATCGCATACAGTACGCAGATGATTATGGCCAGTCCTGCGATGATCATATGGGACCCTCTTCCCCGCGACGCTCCCCGACACGGCCGTCGACTGTTTCTCCGGCTTGTCGCTTCATTTATATCGTACGGCGGCGGTAATACCGTCAGTCACATCGTCGGAACTGTGGGACCTTGCCGATCGCGGTTTCGGTGCCGCCAAAGCGGTTTGGCACGACGGAGCGACAGCGCGATGGAGACAATGGCATGGGTCCATGCGCATCGAGTTGCGGCGTGAGGTGTCGGCCGGGTGAACTTTGGCTACGCTGGGGTGATTTCTTGACGACCGGCATGGTCACGTCGCAGCGGCGGCCATAGGCTGAAGGCATGAAGCAGTGGCATGATGACGGCCGGGTCGAAATGGCCTCGGGGACGCAGATGATGGCGGCGATGGAATCCGCGGCACCCGTGCCGGAACCGTTGACGCTGCCCGGTTCCATGCCGGTGCCGCGTCCGTTGCGGCGTCCTCTTGATGACATGCGGAGGCGTCTGACGGCCGGGATGCGTCCGGGCCGGGAGCGTTCGCAGGATACGGATCGCGTGGTCCGTACGCGCGAGCCGTTCCCGTGGTGGGCGTATGCGATCGCGTTCGTGCTGTTCGCGACCGCCGCCGTGCTCATGCTGCAGTGGAGCGTGATGATCGCACGCGGCCGCGTCACGCCGTGGGAGTTCTTCGCGAAAGCGTTCGCAGGGACCGGCCAATACCAGTTCCTGCTCAATCTGCTGGTGATCGGCGCGGTGTACGCGGTGCTGGTGTTCGCGACCAACCGGTTCTGGATCGCCAGCGGGCTGCTGATCGTCGCCGTCGGCGTGATCGCCGTGCTCGAGCGCATGAAGGTCCTTGTGCGTTCGGAAACCATCCGTCCGACCGACATCACGCTGATGGTCAGCGGCGGAGCAGGCGGCATGGGCGACACCGTCACCAACACGCCGGCCGGGTCGACCGACGCGATCGTGCAGATGACGATCACGGTCGCGGTACTGCTCGCGGCGTGCGTCATCGCCGCACTGTTCGACGGTCGACGATCGCTGATCGTCACGCCCCGCCGTTTCATCGGACGCGTCCGTCGCGGCATCGCGGCCGTACTGTGCGCGGCGCTGCTCATCGCGTTCTCCGCCGACCTCGGCACGAGCGGATCGTGGGCGAACTCGTTCGCCGCGGGATTCGGCGACAAAGCGAAACTGTGGGACTCCATCGAGGACGCGCAGGCCAACGGCGTTGCGGTCGGCTTCCTCAGACTGACGCGGCCGAAGGTCATGGACCAGCCGTCCGACTACAGCGAGGCGACGATGCGCGACGTCGCGAAACGTTACGCCGCGCAGGCCGCGACGATCAACGCGACGCGCACTACGAACCTCGCGGACGGCACGGTCGTCATGATCCTGTCCGAATCGTTCTCCGACCCGACGCGCGTGCCCGGCATCACGCTTAACGACGATCCGATGCCGTACATCCGCGCGCTCAAGAAGACCACCACGTCCGGGCTCATGCTCTCGTCCGGCTACGGCGGCGGCACCGCGAACCTCGAATTCCAGGCGCTCACAGGCCTGAGCATGACCAACTTCGACGCGTCGCTGTCGAGCCCGTACCAGCAGCTCGTGCCGCAGATGAGCTGGGCGCCCGCGTTCAACCAGATCTGGAACGCGAGCGGCGCGGGCAGCGAGGCCGTGCATCCGTACAATCCCGCGCTGTACTCGCGTGAGACGAACTATCGCAAGTTCGGTTTCGGCGCGTTCTACTCGCAGGACGATCCGCTCATCGCCGATCATGCGAAACGTATCGACCGGTCGCATTACATCAGCGACGAAACGTCGTACGACAGCGTGCTGCGACTGATCGATGACGGGAACGGGACCGCCGGCGCGAGTGGTACGGCCGGTTCGTCCGACGGCCGGTTCATCCAGCTGGTCACCATGCAGAACCATATGGGCTACGAGAACTGGTACAACGACAATCAGTTCAAGGCGTCCTCCACGACTGGCACGGCGCTCTCCGCCGACGAACGCACGCACATCGACACGTACGCGAAGGGCATGAGCTACACCGACCAGTACACCAAGGAATTCCTCGCCAAACTCGACGCGATGGACAAGCCGGTCACCGTAATCTTCTACGGCGATCATCTGCCGAGCATCTACAAGCACGCCAGCGCGGACGATCGCAACTCGATCGCGCTGCATGAGACCGACTACTTCATCTGGTCGAACAAGGCGGCTCGCGAGGCGGTGCGGAAGTCGGAAGACGCGGCGAAGACGGCGGCGACTGGCGCGAGCGGCGCGGGCGGCGCGACCGTGGCTGACGGTACGAACGGGACTGACAGTACGAACGGAACGGATGGCGTAAACGGAACGGGCGGTGCAAACGGAACGGGCGGCGATGCGACGGGTGCGAACGACGAGAACGCCTACACCTCGCCGAATTACCTGATGGCGCAGACGGCCGCGCACCTGAACGCGCGCGTCTCGCCGTACCTGGCGTTCCTGACGGCCATGCACCGCGCCGTGCCCGCGATGGAGCCGCCCGTGGTCAACGTGACGCAGGGCTGGACGCGCATCCCCGACGGCACGCCGTTGTATCTCGACTCGTCCGGCAAGCAGATCGACGTGAGCCATGCGTCGGCGGCGACCAAACAGCTGCTCAGTGACTACCGGCTCATCCAGTACGACATCACCGCAGGCAAGGGGTACCTGCGCTCGCTTGGCTTCATGGACGTGCCGACTGCGTCCACTGCGTCGGCGAAATAGGCGGTCGCCGGCTGGCCGTTGGGTGGTCGCTGAGCTCGATGTCGTTGAACGGTGTCGCCGAACGGACGTCGATGAATGGACGTCGGATAGTCGTTTGTCATTAAAAGTTTATTGACAAACGATAAATATAGGCGGATACTGGAGGTGAAAGCAACGATATCGGCTTGACAGCAAGGAAGACAAGGATGACAAGGAGGTCATCATGAAACGCCTGACCTGCGATCGTGAAAGCGTGCACGCCTACGCCAGTATCGGCACGCGCATCGGCACCATACTCGTAGTGGTGGCATGGGTAAGCGTGGCATATACCGCGCTCATTGCGATCGGTTTCATCATCTGCCTGTTCAACCCTTGGCTGCTCGAGGTACGCGGCGGCGACGTGAACACGTACGGTCTGCAGATCGGCGACTGGTTCCTCGGCATGGACGCGCAGATCGCCGGCGTGCGGTTCCAGTTCCACGACGGCGGCCTGCCGCTTGCCTGCTTTGGCATAGCGGGCACGGCGAACGCATGGCTGAACGTGGTAGTGGCCGGCGGCGCGCGCGATCTGTGCGCGGCAATCGGCGCATGGGCGGGCGGCGATCCGGATACGGGCGGTCCGACGCCGTTCTGCGCCGAAGCGCAGCGCGGATTGGAACGCATCGGCTGGGGATTGATACTCAGACCGGTGCTCGCGGGCGTCATATGCGTCGTGTCGATGCTGCTGATGTTCGCTGGGGCGTCGGTCGGCAGCTCGCTGGACTTCTTCACGCTGCTCGAATATATGCTGGCCGGTGCGCTTATGCTCCTGCTGTCGTTCGTATTCGGTTACGGTGCGACGCTGCAGCGTGACGTGGACGGTCTGCTGTGATGATCGGAGGCGCGTGATGGGCGGGAGTATCGTGCTCCGGCTCGACCGGATGATGGTCGAGCGCGGCCGGTCGCTGAACTGGCTGGCCGAACGGGTGGGCATCACGAACGTGAACCTGTCGAAGATCAAAAACAACCGCGTTTCGGCCATCCGGTTCTCCACGCTGGCCGCGATCTGCGAGGCGCTCGACTGCCAGCCCGGCGACATCCTCGAATACGAGGATGATGCGGAAGACGGAGGCGTGTAGATCGACGCTCACGGCGTTCGTGCGTGGGCTCGGTCACGCGATGGCAATAACGCCGATTTTTCCATCCCGTGACCTCGTCTGTTGCCTGATGGCGCCGATTACGCGGTCACGCGATGGTATTGATACGTTTCTATCCATCCTGTGACCCCGGAATCCGGGGTTGAGAGGTGGGTTGTGCGGTCACGGGATGGCATTTCGGCGTGTTTTTCCATCGCGTGACTCGGGGCGAGTTCACTGGATGGCATTGACTCGTTTCAGTTCCATCGCGTGACCGC
>NZ_JAFEJT020000104.1 GCF_018555435.2 Bifidobacterium amazonense | reverse complement strand
AGGTGGTTGCCGTTGGCCGGGTTGTACAGACGGTACACGGCCGTCGACTTCGGGGCCGACTGCGCGGTCGCGTAGAACGCCACGCCCTCGACCTTCCAGCCGTTGCGCTTGAGGACGGTCTGCTCGTTGTCATCGGTGGAGTACACGTGCTTCGCACCGTTCTTCAGACGGACAACCGGGGTCGGAGCGGTCTGCACCAGCAGGTCTTCGCCCTCGCTGAGCTTGGCCTCGACCTGAGCGGCCTCGTCATCGGTCAGCTGGCCATCGGCGCCACCGAGGGTGGCCTTGAGCTCAGCGGCCTCCTTGAAGACCTTGTTCGCAGCGGCCTTCGAAGCGGCAGTGTACAGATCGCTGGTCACCTCGTAGGCGTCGTTCTTCCAGTAGGTGTTCTCCTGGTTGGCCAGATCGGACTGGGAGACACGGCCCCAAGCGGCGTACAGCGTGTTGGAGATGGTGACCCAGTAGTTCGTGGTCTTCACGCCCTCCGGAGTGGAGGTCTTCTTGGTGGCCAGGAACTGCAGCTCGCCGTCCTCGTTGAACTTCAGCTTCGCGCCAGCCGGAACCTGAACAGCAGTCTTGCCCGCGCCGTCGGCATAGGTGCCGGCACCAGCGGAGTTGGCCACGGACTCGAGCCACATGCCGTCGCCGACATAGTTGCCGTCACGAGAGGTGTTCCAGCCGGTGACCTTGTCCTTCGTGTTGTTCCAAGCCTTCACGAAATCAGAGCCCTGCTTGGAGGAACCGATCTCGGTGAACGGGTTCTTGGAGTTCACGAGAGAGATGATGCCGTTGGCATCAACGTTGCCGTAGAAGTACCATCCAAGGAACGTGCGGCCGTCACGAGTCGGCTTCGGAGCGGTGAACGTCTGACCGGTCACATAGGCCTGCGAATCCTTCTTGCCGGAATAGTTGTACACGTAGGTCACGGTCGCCTTGTTCGAGTTCCACTGGGCGTACAGGTTGGTGGCGTCGTAGATCTTCGTGGAGAAGTCGAACTTGGCAGCGCCGAAGTCCTTCGACGTCGACCAGCCGGCCAGCGTGTCGTTCGTGCGGGTCAGCTTCGGAGCGTTGACGGCGGTCTTGCCGGACTCGACATACTCGATGCTCACGGACACGTAGTGCTGCACATAGCCGTTGCCGGTGCCATCGTAGCCGACGGCGGTCCAGTACGTCACCGGGAATACGTCCGTGGTGGCGCCGGAGTACAGGTTCAGGTTAGCCTGGTTGCCGTTCGCCTTGTAGTCAGCCGGCAGCTTCTCGTAGGAGCCGCCAACGTGGGTGTTGTAGTACCACTGGGACACGCGGCCGTACACGCCCGACGGATCCTTGACGAGAACATCGGTCGGGACGGTCTGACCAATGATCACATCCTGCGACTCCGCAAGCTGGGAGTTGCCCGGGGTCAGGTAGTGGACAGTGGTGGCCTTCGAGGTGGCACCCTGAACGAGGCTCACGTTGTACGGGCCGGAGTTGTCGTACGGGAGAGCCTTCGCGAAACCGGTCGTCAGCTCTTCGTTCGTCACCGTGCGGGTGTACGTGCCGGCGCCAGTCGGATCAGCCTTCCAGCTCGTCACGACCGTCTGATCGCCCGGCTGGTCCGTCGGAAGCTCCCAAGAAGCAACCTTGCCGTCCGCCTTCGACACACTCAGCTTATAAGTGGTGCCGTCAGTGCTGAAGAAGGACTTGCCGTTGTCCACGCGAGCCGAAGCAGCTTCGGTGCCATAGGCATCATTGGCGCCCTTGAACAACGATTGATACGGAGTGCCGTCCGACTTTGTGCCCTCCAGGTTGAACGTGAAGTTCACGATATCGTCCGACGCTGCCCAGTGGGCGTACAGATCGAGGTCCGAGTTCACCACCGTGTTCGCGAAGTCGAACTTCTCGCCACCCGTGGCCTTGGTGTACCAGCCAGTGAACACGGTGTTCTTCGACGGGGCCTTCAGCGTGTAGTCCGCGGTGTACAGCTCGTCAAGAGTGCCGTTATTGTCGCTGTCCAGCTCGGCCAGCGAGAACGTGCTCTTGTCGCTCTCGTCGATCTTCGCGGAGGCCTTCTCCGGAGCGTTCGCGTGCAGCGTCACGCTGACCTTGTACTGATCCACGCGGGCGGCGCCAGTCTGAGCGTTCGCGGTGCCGGCGGCGACGCCCATGGTCGCGAGCATCGCGACGGAGGCGAGGCCGGCGAGCGGCGCGCGCCAAACCTTGTTGTTTCCTGTCATAGTCAGGAACCTTTCTTCTAGGGACACAGGAAACAAGGAGAATGGGACGGTTCTTGTAGGATTCTTGCCCACCGATGCGCCGGTGTCCTGCTCCGGGAACGGGCATCCGCGTTTCTTGCTGCTACTGTTCTGCTACTTTGTGCTACTGGGAGCAGAAAGTAGCACAAAGTAGCAGAACAGCGACAGAAGGCATGGGAATGGCTCGCGATGAACAGCATCTGGTGTTCAAGCTGGATTGAAACAACAGTGCGAAGACCGTGGTGGCGTTCGCCAATCCCGATGACAGACCTACCGATATCGACATGGAAGATGACGGTTCGGTAGCGGGTATGCGGATGTCGACGGGCGTATGCCGCTTTTTCTCATAGAAAAGTGTATCGTCATGCCACTTTTTATGGAGAAAAAGTGGCAGTGATCGTATCACTGGTCACACGGGAACCCGAACTGACCACAAGCTGACCATATTCTGGATTTTTCCTCAAAAAGTGAGCCCCCCCCCGAGTAATGATAGAGACGAGCCCTTGCATGGGTGAGGGTGCAAGAAGAAGAAAGGGGTTGGCTCATGAAACAGGGCCATACCGCAGGCGGCAGGTTTACCGCCAAGATTGTGAGCGTAGCATCGACGCTGGCCATGTTGTCCGCCGGCATAATGATCACCGCGACCGCCAATGCGACTGAAAGTGCCGGAGCGGATGCAAGTGGTAGCGTTGTTATTAATGAGGCCAATTTCCCCGATCCGGTTTTTCGTCAGTTTGTATCGGACAATTTCGATACAGGCTCATCTTTTGGCGACAAAGCTGGAGACGGGGTTCTTTCTAGCTGGGAAAGAAATCAAACTTATATCAACATTGATAAACTGGCGGCAAATAATATCAAGGGCATTGAGTATTTTGATAATCTTAGTACCCTAAGTATGAATTATACAAAAAATATTAAGTCTGTAGATTTATCCGCGAACAAAAAACTAAAACGACTGGATGCGGGTTATGCAGGCCTCACTTCATTGGATACAAGCGAGAATCAAGATCTGGATTTCCTCTTTGTTAGTTACGACAATCTCGATTCTCTGGATTTGTCAAAAAATATCAGATTGACAAATTTAACCGCTAATAATGTGCCATTGAAGTCACTAGATTTAACACACAATCCAGAGCTTACCGAACTTGAACTTGGCCGCAATCAGTTCAACGGCCTTGATCTCTCCAAAAATACCAAATTGGAGAGACTGATATTGACCAATGACAATGTTCATCCCGATCAGTATGGCCAATTTACATCATTGGATCTATCAAAAAATGTCAATCTTGTTCTTCTAGATGTTGGATATCATAAGATTAAGACTCTCGATCTTTCTCACAATACCAACCTTGAGACTTTGGAATTCAATTCCGATGGATTACAGTCAGTAAATCTTTCCAAAAATGCTAAACTTAAGGAAATTGGACTACAGGACAATAATTTAACATCTCTAGACGTATCTGGAAATCCCGAATTGGAGTCTCTGGCAGTTGACTCAAATGATCTTCGACGACTTGATGTGAGCCATAATACTTCTTTGAAGAGACTTACAGTTAGTTCAAATCAACTAAGCGAGTTTAATTCTGACGGGAATAAGAATCTGACCAATCTTGATGTGAGTCTCAATGACTTGAAGGCATTTGATGCCAGCAAGAATCCTTTGCTGACTTATCTCAATATATCGGGCAATAAGCTTGTGTCGTTGAAAACCGGAACTGGAGAAGTACACGTTGCTGCGACCCAATCTTTCAAAGTCGCCGATTCGGACAGGCTGGATTTAACAAAGTATGACCCCTCATTTGACCGTTCTAGGGTTGTCGAAGGAAGCATTACTAACGCAACTCTTGATGATAATGGAGTGCTCATTTCCAACCCGGCCGGAATCGGGGCCACAACAGTCTATGTGTCATACCAGTATCGTCTGGATAGTCAGTACTACGACACCACGAACATTATGAAAGTGAGCATAGAGTTCAAAGCCAATACGCAAGATGCTCCGCCGGCAATTTATGCGTATGACACATCGATTGATCGCGGTGAAACATTCGACCCGCTCGCCAATGTAAGCGCAGTGGACAATGCCGGCAATAGTGTTAAAGTTCAGGTAACGGGAACCGTCGATGCCTCTAAGCCCGGCCTATACACGTTGACTTATACCGCTACGGATAGTGCTGGACGACATACTGAGCAAACTCGTTTGGTGACAGTGCGGCCGTCCAAGGAACATGTAAACGATGATCTGAACGACCAGAATGAAGGTGGTTTTGAAAGCCCGGCTACGGTCTCCGCAGGGAATTCGTTCGACATTGTTTTTGATAAGCAGTACCGTGGGCTTCGTTCGCATATATATGTGAGGCTTCTGTTGTTTTCGTGGGTTAGTTTGTTGGTGTTGGTAGTTGGATGTTGAGTCCGCCGCATCTGAGCATGATGAGTGCGATGAGGTTGGTGACGTGGTGGAAGCCGTAGGCCATGCGGATGG
>NZ_JAFEJT020000103.1 GCF_018555435.2 Bifidobacterium amazonense | reverse complement strand
GTGGGCATAGACGGCACATTAGGACGGTACGACAGGAGGCAGGGCTGTGCAACGGGGCGGCGTACGGCGGGATGGATACGAAGGATGGTACGGAAGACGATACGACAGGATGACAGTCCGATATGACGACAGCGTGGAATAAGCGGTTGGGACGATACACGGTACAACAACAGGACGGATAGGCAGTATGACGGACGGCTTGGCGGAGGAGTACCGCCCGATATGACGATGGGACGCTACAGATAAAGCGGATATGCTAGCTCGATACGGCAGAGCGATACGGCGAACGAAACAGTGCGACACCAAAAAAAGGGGTGTGTCGGGATCATTTCCCGACACACCCCTGTCTGTGTTACGGACACTATGCCCGTGGCTGCCAGAGTGCCAGAAAAAGAAGAGAGACCTTACTTCTTCTTGGCCGGCGGCTCGCCGAGCTCGCTGTCCTCGACGATGACCGCGACGGCGGCGTCCGCTTCGGCCTTGGCGGCGGCAGCGGCGTCCGCAGCGGCGGCGACGGCCTCATGGGCGGCCTTGGCGGCTACGGCGGCGCGTACGAAGGAGATGCGGCCGACCACGCGACCGGCCTCCGCGATGTCGTTGAGCGCGCCCTCGAGGGATTCGCGCACGTCGTCGGCCACGCCGAGGCTGACCGACAGGATCGGCGTCTTCATCGAGACCTTGGCCTTCGACTTGATGCCACGCAGCGCGGCCAGCGCCTCGCCGGCGTGGGCGAGCAGATCCGGTGACACCTTGAACGCGGCCTCGGCGTACACGTCCGGGGTCGGCCATGCGGCGCGGTGCACGGAGCCTTCGCCCTCATGCATCCAGCTCCACACCTCTTCGGTGGCGTACGGCAGGTACGGGGCGAGCAGGCGGGCGAACGCGTCGAGACCCAGACCCAGCGCGGTGCGGGCGGACTTGGTCGCGGCCTCGGAGGGCACGTGGCCGGTCGCGTCGGCGGTGCCGTAGGCGCGGTTCTTGACCAGTTCGATGTAGTCGTCGCAGAACTGCCAGAAGTAGTTCTCGATGACCTCAAGCGCCTTGGAATGCTCGTAGGACTCGAGCGCGTCGGTGGCCTGGCGCACCACGAGCGCCATCTTCGCCATGGCGGCGCGGTCAAGCGGCTCGGTCACGTCGGCCGGGTTCCATGCGGCGGTAGCCGCGGCGCCGACGTGATGGTTCTCGTCCTCGCGGCCGATCGCCAGCGCGAACTTGGTCGCGTTGAGCAGCTTGATCGCCAGACGACGGCCGATCTTCATCTGGCCCTCGTCGTACGTGGCGTCGAGGCCGAGTCGCGCGGCGGCGGCCCAGTAGCGCACCGCGTCGGCGCCGAACTGCTTGATCGGCTTGTCCGGCACGACGACGTTGCCCTTGGACTTCGACATCTTCTTGTGATCCGGGTCGAGAATCCAGCCGGACAGGGTCGCGTTCGACCACGGCAGGCATTTGTTCTCGAGATGCGCGCGGTCGACGGTGGAGAACAGCCAGGTGCGGATGATGTCCTGGCCCTGCGGGCGCAGATCCATCGGGAACGTGGCCTTGAACAGCGCCTTGGACGCCTCGTCCGGCTCCTCCCAGTGGGTCACGATCTGCGGGGTGAGCGACGAGGTCGCCCACGTGTCCATGATGTCCTGTTCGGCGGTGAAGCCGCCGGGCACGTCACGCTGCGAAGCATCGTAGCCGGCCGGCACGTCGATGGTCGGGTCGATCGGCAGGATGTCCTCGCTCGGCGTGATCGGATGATCGTAGTCGGCGGAACCGTCGGCCTTGACCGGGTACCACAGCGGGAACGGCACGCCGAAGAAACGCTGGCGGGAGATGAGCCAGTCGCCGTTGAGGCCGTGCACCCAGTTCTCGTAGCGCACGCGCATGAAGTCCGGGTGGAAGTTGAGTTCGCGACCGCGCTCGATGAGCTCCGCGTTCAAAGCCGCGTCGGTGCCGCCGTTCTTCAGGTACCACTGGCGGGAGGTGACGATCTCGAGCGGCTTGTCGCCCTTCTCGTAGAAGTTCGTCATACGCTTGGTCGGCGTCGGCTCGCCATCCAGATCGCCGGACTCACGCAGGTGGTCGACGATGATCTTGCGCGCGGAGAACGTGGTCTTGCCGGCGGTTTCGGCGAAGATCTCACGACCGCCCTCGTCCTCGATCCAGTCCGGGGTGTCCATGACGATGCGGCCGTTGCGCTGGATGATCGAACGGGTCGGCAGGTTGAGGTCGCGCCACCACTGCACGTCGGTCACGTCGCCGAAGGTGCAGCACATGGCGATGCCGGCGCCCTTGTCCATCTCGGCGGCCGGGTGCGCGAGGATCGGCACCTTCACCTTGAACAGCGGCGAGTACACGTACTGGCCGAAGTACTGCTTGTAACGCTCGTCGTCCGGGTTCGCGATCAGCGAGGTGCAGGCCGCGAGCAGCTCCGGACGGGTCGTCTCGATGTAGATCGGCGTGCCGTCCTCGAAACGGAACGCGACCTTGTGGTAGAAGCCCGGGTATTCGCGGGATTCGAGCTCGGCCTGGGCCACGGCGGTCTGGAACGTCACGTCCCACAGGCCCGGTGCGTCCTTCTGGTACGCCTCGCCGCGGGCGAGGTTGCGCAGGAACGCCTTCTGCGCCACGCGCTGCGGGTGCTCGCCGATGGTGTGGTAGGTCTGCGACCAGTCGATCGACAGGCCGAGGGAACGCCACAGCGCCTCGAACTGCTTCTCGTCCTGCGCGGTCAGCTTCTCGCACAGCTCGATAAAGTTGCGGCGCGAGATCGGCACCTGGTCCTTGGCGTCGATCTTCTTGCCGTCGGTGCCTTCGAACGGCGGCACGAAATCCGGGTCGTACGGCATGGAGGTGTCCACGCGCACGCCGTAGTAGTTCTGCACGCGGCGCTCGGTCGGCAGGCCGTTGTCGTCCCAGCCCATCGGGTAGAACACGTCGTAGCCGCGCATGCGCTTGTAGCGTGCGATCACGTCGGTGTGCGTGTAGGAGAACACGTGGCCGACGTGCAGGTGGCCGGAGACGGTGGGCGGCGGGGTGTCGATCGAGTAGACGGCCTTGCGGTCGCGCGTGTTGTTGAACTTGTAGGTGCCCTGCTCGTCCCAGACGGCACGCCACTTGTCTTCGAGACCGTCCACGCCCACCTTGTCGGGCAATGGGGTCAGATTTGCGTTGATGATTTCGGTCATACGCGCGATTTTATGCGGCTTAGGTGACAAGGTGGGGAGCGGCAGGGAGCGGAGTCTGCCGGTTACTTGACCGTGGCCTTGGCGAGCGGCAGATAATCGTCCGTCATGTTCTTCGGCAGTCCGGTGACGCCCTTGGCCGCCGCGGCGAACGTCTTGCGTGAGTACAGCCAGTCGGCCGCCGCGTCCTGGCTCACCGTCTTGGCGAACGTTTTCATACGCGACTGGTAGTCGGCGTCGTTCGTCGCCGCCATCGCGCTCTTGTACGCGTCCTGCACGGTGCCGTTCGTGTAGCGGAACACGTTGTCCGACGTGCCGAACTCGGCCGCGTCCGCGTCGCCCGCCAGCAGTGCCATCGTATACTGCCCGTCCTTGACCCGCTGCGCGACGGTCGCCGCGTCGGCCGCCTGCACGTTCGTGTCGATGCCGACCGAACGCAGGTATCCGGCGACGGTCTCGCCGAGCGACTGGTATGCGGTCGGCACCACGAGCTCGACCGTGCCGAAATACGCGGCGCCGGTCGCGAAGAACGCGATCATCTGCGCGGCCTTGACCTGATCGAACGGGAACAGGCCGGTCAGATCCTCGTATCCCTCCTCCAACGGTCCGATCGGGCCGCCGAGCTCTCCGGCCGAATCCGAGGCGGACGCGGCGATCGTCTTCGCGTCGACCGCGTAACGGACGATCTGCCTCGCCTGCGCGTCGGAGAAGATCGAATTCGTGTCGTTGTTGAGCGCGAGCATCACCTTGGTCGTCGACGTGCCGGATTCGACCTGCCACGACGACTGTCCGTCGAGCTGTTTGACGGCCGCCGCGTCGGGCGTGAAGAACGCGTTCACGTCGCCGTTGAGCGCGGCCTTCGCGAGCGCGTCGTCGTTCGCGTAATACTTGAGCGTCACGGTCTGCGCGCCGGACGGGTCGCCCCAATACCGGTCGTTGCGGCTGAGCGTGACCGAACCGCCCTTGTCGAATGCGGTGACTTCGAGCGGACCGGAACCGGCCGTCTGCGTCGCGTAGTCGCCGTTCCATTCGCTGTCGTAGACGATGCCGGCGCGGCCCGAAAGCGCGCGCAGCAGCGTCGGGTCCGGCTTGGAAAGCGTGAGCGTGACCTTGGTCGGGCTTGGATTGGCCACGGACGCGAGTCCGGAGAGTGCGGTTGCTCCTTGGTATTTGTTTTTGACGATCTGCTGCATGGACCAGACGACGTCGGCGGAGTCGAGCTTGTGCCCGTTCGCGAACGTCATGCCGCGGTGCAGCGTGAAATCGTAGGTGAGACCGTCGCTGGAGACGGTCCAGCTTTTCGCGACGCCGGCGACGATCTGGTTGTTGTCGTCGCGTGAAACGAGCGTTTCATACACGTTGCCGAGCAGCGCGCGTTCGACGTTGGCGCTGGCGTCGGTGCGGATGTCGAGCGATTGCGGCGCGTCGGTGAGGCCGACGGTGACACTTGCCGTGCTGAGGTTGGATGGGGTGGCGCGGGGGAGTGTGATGGTGCCTTGCGCCCACGACCAGCCGAGCCATGCGACGAGGGACAGGATGACGGTGGTCGCCACGAACACGAGCCACGAGCGGAGTGCGGTCTTCTTCTGCCTGTGCATGGAGCCCAGTGTAACCGGTGGCGTCTATTCGGGGGTATGCCCATGGACGTCATCGAGGGAAATCAGGTACTCGGCTCTTCGCATTTTGGTGTGCATAAGTTCACTGTTGACGTGTCTGGCAGTTTCGGAATCGCGCTGTCGCGCGATGCTGT
>NZ_JAFEJT020000102.1 GCF_018555435.2 Bifidobacterium amazonense | reverse complement strand
CCGCGCAGCGCCTCAAGATAGGCGATGCCGTCGGAGCCGCCGGGCACCCATTCGTCGGAGATGCCGGTGGTCATCTCCCATGGAGCGGACGAGTGCATGTACTCGTTGTCGAGCTGCGCGCCGATGATCGGGCCGCCCTGGTCGAACAGCAGCCCGTCGACCTGCTCGTGGATCTTCGTGTACAGTTCGCGCACTTCGTCGAGCCAGCCCGGGTCGAGCGAGCGGGCCTCGTAGTCCTTGCCGTACACCCAGTCGGGCACGCCGCCGTTGCGCACCTCGCCGTGGTCGAACGGGCCCATGCGCAGGATCATGTACATGCCGTGCTTGGCGCACAGTTCGACGAACCGCCGCAGGTCACGCGAGCCGGTGAAGTCCCACCGGCCTTCGATCTCCTCGTGGTGGTTCCAGAACACGTAGTTGGCGATCACGTTCACGCCGCCGGCCGCGCATTTGGCGAGTTCGTCGTCCCAGCGGGAGGCGTCCATGCGCGAGAAGTGGAATTCGCCGCTGACGCCGAAGAACGGCTTGCCGTTGACGGTCATGTAGTAGTTGGTGAAGTCGATCGCGTCTCCGTCGGGGCTGGTGTTGCGCGTGCGGTCGACGATGTCGAAGGGACGGATGGGGCGTTTGCGGAAGTGCGTCAGGTCGACGATGTGGTTCATGATGATGCTCCTTTGCTGTGGCGTTTTGCGATCGGATTGCGTTCGGATTGCGATCGGATTGCGATCGAGTTGCGATCGGAGGGGTTGCGTTCGACCGCCCGCAAGACACGGCCGCGCGGCGCGATGTGCGCGAACGCGCGGTCGGGATGTTGCGGAACGATCGCGAGATGATGCGGATGGCGTCTGCGGCGCGGTTACTTGACGTACTTGTCGTACCACTTCTGCCACAGGGCGACGGTGTCGTCCATGCCGAGCTGCCTGAGCCTCGAGACGAACTCGTCGAACTCGCCGTCCACGCCGCCGGAGACGATCCAGCGGGAGATCACCGGCATCGCATAGTCGAACATCTGCGTGTCGTTGTTGGAGATCGTGGTCGAGTCGGTTTCGTCCGGGCGCACGTAGTCGGGCAGCACATCCCGAGTCAGGTCGAAGTGCTTGTACTGCTCGGCGTACACGTCGTCGGCCTCGCGGAACGATTCGAGGAAGTCGACGTTGTCGACGGTGATGCCGTCGGGCACCCAGCCTGTGGCGCTTTCACCGCCGAGCGAGGGGCTTTTGCCGTCGTCGTTCCACGAGTCGTAGTAGGCGTCGGTGAGCTTGTACTTGGTGTCGGATTCCTTGGTCATATACTCGGGCACCGCGCCGTAGATCTGCTCGAGCGTGGTCTCCGGGTCGTACAGCGCGTTGACGATCTTGAGGATCGCGTCCATGTTGGGCGCGTCCTTCCTCACGGCGACGCGGTTGTTGGCGAACATCGTGGTCTCCACGGAGCCGTCCCACGTCACGTCGTCGGCGGACATGCCCGGCCCGGTCGGGGCAGGCATGGCCACGTACTGGTCCGCGAGGTCGCCGAAGTCGGTGGCCGCGTAGCCGAATGCGACGCCGGTGAGCGCGGTCTTGCCGTCGGATTTGAGTTCGGCGGTGTACTTGTCGTCGGCCTTGGTGATGGCGGTGGAGGGGATGAGTTCCTTGCCCATGAGCTCGTGCAGGTACTTGACGACGGTCTTGAACTCGTCGGTGGCCATGAAGTTGCCGACCTTGCCGTCCTTGACGTAGATGCCCTGCTGGGAGGCGCCGGAGTTGAAGTGGGTGACGATGCCCATGGAGTTGAGCAGCAGGAACGGGCTGAACCAGCTCGGTCCGAAGCCGGAGGAATCGAATCTCTTGATGTTCATCGGAATCTCGTCGGCCTTGCCGTTGCCGTTCGGATCCTGCGTCTTGAACGCCTCGAGCACGGTCTCAAGCTCGTCCCAGGTCTTCGGGATCTCAAGCCCCAGCTTGTCGAGCCAGGTCTTGTTGATGAGGATGTGCTGGCCGGAGCCGTAGTACTGTTCGCCGCGGTCGGAGGGCAGCACGTACACCTTGCCTTCCGGGTTGGAGACGAGTTTTTCGGCGTTCGGCTTGGCTTCGAGGAATTCCTTGACGTTGGGCATCTGGTCGAGATGCTGGGTCAGCTCCTCGAACTGGGGCATCTGGTCGGCGTCGGCCGGGGTGAATGCGGCGATGGAGATGTCCGGCACGGAGCCGGAGGCGAGCATCGGGCTTTTCTGCTGCGTCCACGCGGTGCCGCCGACCTGCGACCATTTGATCGTGCAGTCGCAGGCGGCGGTCAGCTTCTTGGTCCACGCCAGATCCTTGAGGGAACGGACTTCGGAACGGGTGACGACCATGACCTCGACGAGCGGCTTGCCGTTCTTGTCGGTGGCGCCGGCTTCCGTCGTGCCGCCGCATCCGGCGAGCACGGTTGCCAGCGCGGCGGTCGCCGCCACTCCTGTTATGACTTTCCTGCTGTTCATGTTCTGCTCCTTCGCAAGGGGACCGCACGTCTTTGATGCGGTTTGTGGTGTTCCTCTTGGTTTTCACTATACCGTCGAACCGCATCGGTCCCGCTCGAGAAATTGCCGGCAGATATCAAAATGTTGCTCGCGTACGTCGGTCAGCTGTTGTACCGGTACGCGTCGAACGCGGGCAGCGCACGTCCGTCGAAGTCGAACAGCGTCGTGTTGTCGACGACGTTGCCGCCGCCCATGTCGTCGCTTTCTCGGTACGACCAGTGCACGTCGCCGTTCGCGTGGATCATCACCGGATCCCAGTACAGGTCGCCGATGGCCATGCCGTCGGGCACGCCGCGCAGCTCGTTGAACAGGTCGATCAGGAAGTCGCGCTGCAGCTCGGGCGAGCTGGTTTCCGGCCCGCCGTACGGGCCGTTGTTGGAAAGCTGCCCGGGCTGGCCTGAGCCGGTGTCGCCGGTCCAGTTGAACCCGGTCTCCATGATCATGATCGGCTTGCCGAACTCGTGTGTCACCTTGACGGCGAATCGTGCGAACTGGTGCGCCGATTTCTGCGTCCAGAACGGATAGAACGACGAGCTGATCACGTCGTAGTCGACGCCGTGGTCGCGCGCCGCGCCGAAGTATTCCAGGTAGCGTCGCGTGTTGCCGCCGTCGTCGACATGGATGATGATCTTCGAGTCCGGGCACAGTTCGCGCACGGCACGCGCGCCGGCGTTGTAGAAGCGGGCGAGTGCGTCCCAATGCTCGAGCGAGCCGTACGGCAGCAGCATGCCGGAGCGCGTCTCGTTGCCGAGCGAGACGAATTCGGGCGTGGTGCCCTGCGCGTTGAGCCGGGCGAGCGTGTCGGCGGTGTAGTCGTAGACAAGCCGTTCGAGCTCGTCCACGGCTTCGCTCTCGGTCAGTCCTTCGATGCGGCGGGCCCAGGCGTGCGGGATCATCTGCAGGCCGGGGTTGGTCCACGTGTCGCTGTAGTGGAACGACCATTGGATCGCCATGCCGGCGGCCTTGGCGCGCCGGGCGAGTTTGAGCCCGTCGGCGACCTCGTGGTAGCCGCCGGGGATGTACCAGCCGTTGCCGTCGTGGCCTTTGCCGGTTTCGTTGAAGACGCGGATGCGCACGATGTTCCAGCCGTTCGCCCCGGCGAATGCGATCGGGTCGACCGGATTGCCGGCCTCGTCGCGGAACACGCCGCCCTGGTCGACGACGTACGGCACTTCGGTGATGTCGCCGCCGATGTACAGCCGGTACGGTTCGCCGTCCTGCCGCTCGTCGCGCGTCAGCCGCCAGTCGTCGAATTCGCATGACGGCACGTCGGAGCCGACCCGTACGTCGCCGCGCGGATCGTCATGCACGCGATCGGCCTGCGCGTGCACGCCGATCGTCAGTGCGCCGCCGGAGACGACGATGCCGCGCAGCGTGACCCGCTTCCACTTGTCCCGATCCTGCTCGCGGAACGCATTGCGCGGCACGGCGGCACGGATCGGGCGGGATGTGGCGGCTGCGGCCACGTCAGCGACACCGGTTCCGTCGTCACTGCAGGCCGCTCCAGCACCACCTGCTTCACCGGCATCGCCGACTTCGGCGGCGTCTCCGGTCCCATCGGCGTACACGTAGCACCGCTCCCACCCGCCGGCGTTGCGCGTCATGACGGTGAGCGTGTACCGGCCGTCGGCCAGTCCGTCGATGCGCAGACGTTCGTCGTGCGGCCCGTCGCCGCGCACGACGAACGGTCGCCAGACCGGCTTCCCCGCCTCACCGGCCCCGTCGGTCCCGACCGAACCGTCGCCGGTCGCGCCGGCAGCGCCGCCGGTCAGTTCGCCGACGCGCTCGATGGCGACGTCGTCGATGTACCCAACGAAGTCCGGCGACGCGATCGGCTCGACGTAGATGCGCACGTCGAGCTCGCCGTCCGTCTCGACGCGCACGCCTTCGAGCCGGATCTCGTCCCACGTCTTCTCGCCGTCGATCTGCACGGCGCCGGCGCTGGCGATCGGCACCGCTTCGCCGTTCGCCTCGAACCGGCTGTCCTTGAGCGGGCCGTTCGCCCACGCCATCAGGCTCAGGTCGTAGACGCCCGGTTCAATGGTGAGATCCTGCGACAGCAGCGTGTCGCAGTTCTCGCGGTCGATCAGCAGCGATCGTCGGCCGGAGTATGCGGCTCCCGGCTCGTCTGTGGTGTGGATCGGCCTCGTCGTCGTCCAGCCGCGGACCACGCCGTCGTCGTCCGTCTGTTCAAATCCTGCGTTCGCAATGGTAACGGTCATCGTTGCCTTCCGTTTCTGTCGATGACGACTATCGTCGCATCGTTGATCGACTATGCGCGGTCTGCGCCGACCATGCCGGCCGGCTACTCGCCGCACAGTCAACAGTATAGATATACCGGTGTATCAAGCTGGTGTTTTGTGCCGAGGGGCAAAGACGCGTATGCAGCTTGGGCGAAGCGCCGGAGCTGCATACGCGTGTGCATGTCTCGCTGGTTGGTTTTGCGCGTGCCTGCTGAGGATTGGAATCGCGCTGCGCGCGATGCTGT
>NZ_JAFEJT020000101.1 GCF_018555435.2 Bifidobacterium amazonense | reverse complement strand
GCCGATCCAGTCGGCACAGCGCCCCTGTTCGGAGCCTCCCGTCAGCGGCGCGGCCGGCACGGCCAACCGAAATACGGCAAAACACCTTGGCCAATACACATGACCACAGAAGACTTCCTGCCACGTTCGGCCACGGCCTCTCCCCCGTCAGGGCACCGCCCGCAAAACCGCGTTGTCGCCTGTTTCGCAGCAATGCCCGACGGGAAAGCCGGGAATGAGAACATCCATCCCCAAACCCGAGACCAGCACCGGAACCGACACCGGCCGCTTTCCTACCGCGCGGACGGCTCAAAACCCACGGCGAAGGTGAAGCGCTCGGCGTCGAGGCGGTACTGTTCGGCCAAGGCCGGGCCGCAGCTGTTGGAGCCGATGCCGGACTGCGCGTAGTCCACGCACACCACCGTCGAAGCCGATTCCTCAAGCTCGCTGTTGTGCATCTTGCGCGTGAGCTCCTCGGCCGTGTACGGCAGCGCCTGGAAGTCGAACGTGGACGGTGCTGCAACGCCCGTCTCGCCCGCGGCACCGGTGCCATCCGCGGCGCCATCCCCGGCGTCATCCGCAGCGTCATCCGCGGCGACGGCCGCCACCCCGCCGAACACGGTGAGCGCCATGCCGTCGCCGGCCACGGACGCCCAGTCGCAGTCATGGTGGTTGCCGTTCTCCTGCGGTTTGATGTACGGCTCGAACAGCGTGCGCGGAGTGCCCGCGAACACGCCGTGCCAGCTGGCGCGGCGCTTGTCCACGTAGCTTTCGATCGGGCCGAGACCGCAGTACGTCACCTGCTCCATCGACTTGGGCACGAACAGGCGCAGGCCGAAGCGCGGCAGGAACGGGAACGCCGGATCGCGCGTCACATCCATCGTCAGTTCGATGGTGCCGTTCGGATGGATGATCCACGTCGCGTCGACGGTCGCGATGCGCTGCACGATCGGCGCGACAAGGCCGATGCGGGCCTGGATCGTCACGTCGCCGGCGACGGCGACCGTACCGTCGTCAAAACCGGAGTCGGCCGTCCGCGCGCCATCCGCGTCGCCGAACGACGCGATCAGTTCCGGCTCGCCTTCGGTCTGTGCGGCGATCTCGGGCGCGACCATGTCCATGTCGGAGACGACGGGCGACTCCGACGCCGGCTGCATGTCGACCAGATCGTCCTCGTCGACCAGCACGTCGACCCCATACGCGCGGGCGTAGGCGCGGTCGAACTGCGCGTTCTCCCACTCGTTGCGCACGTTGCGATCGTTATCGGTGGGCGCGCGCCAGATGTTGAGTTCCATCGGACGGTCGAGCAGCGAACGGTTTGCATACGTCATCGTTGAGAACAGGCCCGTGCGCTTGTCGATCGCGTAGCGGAAGTCGGGAGATTCGACGGTGATTGCGGCGGACGTCTCGCTGACGGTGAGCAGTGCCGGAATCGCCGAGCCGACGTGCGCGTCGCCGCACGCGCGGGCATCGTGCGCATCGCACGCGCAGGACTCGCCGCGCGCGTCAGTATCGCCGCAGTCGCCATGATCGCCGCAATCGCCACCACAGCAACCAGCACCCGCGCCGCCACGGCAACCGTCCTCACCAGCACCAGCACCATCAGCGCCACTGGCGCCAGCCTCGTCGCGCGCCTCCTCCAGCAGCGCGACCACGGTCTGGTTGCGCGGATCGGCCGTCGGCACGGCGACCTCGTCGAATCCAAGCGGGAAGCCGGCAAGCAGCACGCCGTCGTCGGTCAGACGATACGTGCGCACGAGCAGCGTCGCCTTGCCCGCGCCGCGCTCGCCCAGCTCGGCGACGGCCGTGCGGATCGCGGTCGGCAGTTCGACGGTCGTCTCGCCGTGCGGTTCGATCGCGGGCATGGCCGGCGTGTAATTGCCGGGATGCTCCACGCGGAACGCATCGCCCGCGGCGGCGGCATCCTCCTCCCACGAGGCGTTCACGACCGGGCTGCCGTCGACCACGAGCGTGAAGTCGAGGAACAGGCCGGCGTCGGCGGTGTTGAGGAAGTCGTAGTAGTTGTGCAGCGTGACCGTGCCCGCGACCGGGTCGAATCCGGCGACGCGCACCGGACGGTACACGTTCTTGAACTCGAGCAGGCCGGTGTGCGGCGTGCGGTCGGGGTACGCGAGGCCGTCCATGCAGAAGTTGCCGTCGTGCGGGTATTCACCCGAGTCGCCGCCGTACGCGTACTCGCGGCGGCCGGCCGCATTCGTGCCACGGTCGATCGCGTGGTCGCACCATTCCCAGATGCAGCCGCCGACCAGTCCGTCGTAGCGCTGGATGCGGTCGAAGTAGTCCTCGAGGTCGCCCGGGCCGTTGCCCATCGCGTGGCAGAACTCGCACATGAAGTACGGTTTGACGCCGTTGTCGCCATCGTCGCCGCCGAAGGTGCCGTCGCGCTTGCCGTCGGGCGTGCGCGGGCCTTCTTCGGAGAAGTACTGGTCGATGTCCTTGATCGACGGGTACATGCGGCTGTGCACGTCGAGATGGCTGAAATCGTATTCACGATCGGGGGTCACGTAGCGTGCGGACTCGTAGTGGGTCAGGCGGCTCGGGTCGAACGCCTGCGTCCATTCGAGCGCGGCCTCGAACGTGCAACCGTACGCACACTCGTTGCCCATCGACCAGAAGATGATCGACGCGTGGTTCTTGTCGCGTTCGACGCAGCGCTGCACGCGGTCGACGGTCGGCGCGATCCACGCCGGATTGTCGGCGATCAGACGCGGCCAACGCTGGGCGTGCGCGTCCCAGCTGTCGTCCTTGGCGATCGCGACGTCGGTGCCGTGGCTTTCGTCGTCGGCCTCGCCGATCACGTAGAAGCCGAGACGGTCGTACAGGTCGTAGAAGTGCGGCGCGTTCGGATAGTGGCTGGTGCGGATCGCGTTGACGTTGTGCTCCTTCATCAGCGTCAGGTCGCGCATGATCTGCGCCTCGCTGATGACCGGGCCGGTCACGGGGTCGGAGTCGTGGCGGTTGACGCCGTGGATCTTGATCGGCTTGCCGTTGACCTTGATCACGTTGCCGTCGACGCTGACTTCGCGGATGCCGATATGGTCGGTGATGACCTCGTTCGCCGTGGTGTAGACGATGGTGTACAGGTACGGCGTTTCGGCGGTCCACAGCTGGGGATCGTCGACGACGAGTCGCGCGTGCGCGGTCGGCAGGAACGCGCTGTCGCCGGAGGCCGAGTCTGTGTCGACGATCGTCGGCGACGCCGTGTCGGTCGCGATCGCGATGTGCAGCGCGTTTTCCGCGTCGCTCGGCTCGCTGTCGTCGACGTCGGCGATCTCGTCGATCGACTCGATCGTGCCTTCCTCGAGACCGTCCGCGGTGTCGTCGGCGAAACCGGCGGCGTCGGCGGCGTCCTCGGCGCGATCCTCGTCGTTCTCCGCATCGTCCGTACCGTCGGTATCGTCCGCGTCCGCGTCGATCGGCTCGGCCTGCGTTTCGGCGACGAGCTCGCCGTCCGCATCGTACAGCTGCACGGTCACGGGCACGTCCACGTCGTCGTAGAACGCGAAGTCGACGTCGATCGTCGCATGGTCGACCGGCGACTCGTCGTACTCGGCGTCGGTCAGATCGTCGAGCAGACGCGG
The DNA here is from genome assembly GCF_018555435.2 of Bifidobacterium amazonense. Taxonomy (GTDB): domain Bacteria; phylum Actinomycetota; class Actinomycetes; order Actinomycetales; family Bifidobacteriaceae; genus Bifidobacterium; species Bifidobacterium amazonense. Next base: position 2,159 of record NZ_JAFEJT020000101.1, on the reverse strand, counting down.
ATCGACGTTGCGCCAGATCGCGGTGTGCGCGAAGTAGTCGCGGACCGTGTCCTCCGGGCGGTCGAGCAGGTAGACGTCACGGAAGATGCCGGACATGCGGAACTTGTCCTGATCCTCCTGATAGCTGCCGTCGCACCACTTGAGCACAAGCACGGCGAGGATGTTCATGCCGTTGTCGAGCGCGTCGGTCACGTCGAATTCGCTGGTGGAATGGGAGACCTGCGAATAGCCGATGAACCGGCCGTTGAGCCACACGTAGAAGCAGGAGTCGACGCCTTCGAAGTTCAGGAACGTGCGCGGGGCGTCGGGGTTCGGCGTGTGCTCGAATTCGTGGATGTAGACGCCGCACGGGTTGTCCTGCGGCACGAACGGCGGGTCGAGCGGGTACGGGTAGTTGACGTTCGTGTACTCGTGACCGTCGAAGCCGTGGTTCTGCCATACGCTCGGCACCGGGATCGCGGTGAAGCCGGCGGCTTCGCGGCCGTGGCTGACGGCGGCGCGATGCTCCCACGACTCCAGATCGGCGGGGGCGCCGGTGCCGTCGAACCCGTCGTCGCAGAACGCCGGACGGCCGGCCGCGCGGGCGGCGGCGACGTCGGCGTCGAGGTCGTAGATGCTGGCGTAGTACTTGAAGTCCCAGTCGCCGTTGAGCAGCTGGAAGCGGTCGGAGTTCGCGCGCTTCTCGCCGACCGTGTCCATGCGATGCGAGGCGGGGACGTAGTAGGCGCGGTTGGGTTCCGTACCAACATGCAGATTATTGAGGTCTTCGTAATACCGCGGGATGAACATGCGGATCTGCGCTCCTTCGGGCTTGCGGGTCGCCGACGTGAGACGGCCGCCCACCCGCGTGTCGCGCGCTCCGCACTTGGCGTGCGCGGTGACTGCGGTTGCGGACGGTCTGCTCGCATCGACCTAGCTGTGTCACATCGTTCTCCATTATTGCGGAAGAACGCGCGCTCCGCTATGGGCGTTTTGCGTGATAATATGCACAAAATGACAGACGATGTGGTCGCCGGCCGTGTTTCCGGTATGGATATGCTCGCCGGCTACCTCTACCGGGAGGACGTGGACGTCGACGCCGCGGTCACGATGGCGAGCCCGCTGCTGGTCAGCGCCTGCGGGCGGTATCGCATGGTGACGCGCCCGGAGTTCAGCACGATCCGGCAGACCGGCCGCAGGGATCACCAGCTGTTGTATGTCAATGCCGGCACCGCCACATTCTGGAAGCACGATCAGCCGCATACGATTGCCGCCGGTTCGGCCGTCGTCTATCTGCCCGGCGAGCCGCAACGGTACGAATACCGTTCGGCGGATGGCACCGAGGTGTATTGGGCGCATTTTTCCGGCAGTGAGACGGCTTTGCTGCTGGATGGGTTGGCGGGGACGGATGCGGGGACTGGCTTGGGGACGGGCCTGAGGACGGGCGCGGAAGTGAATGCAGGCGTGGACGAGGGGACGGACTCGGGGGCGTCCGAGAGCATGGCCGCAGGAACGGCCACGGGGACAGCCGCGGGCATCGTCGACGCCGGAACGGCCACGGGCATCGTCGACGCCGGAACGAATCCGGAGTATGCGCAGCTGTTCAATCGCATGATCGGCGAGCTGCAGCTGCGCCGGCCGGCGTTCGAGGAGCTGGTCGCGGCGGATCTGCGCAGACTGCTGCTGCTGATGCGCCGCCACATCGCCGAATCCACCGACTCCGATGGCGCCCGCCGCCGCATCCCGCCCGAGATCCAGGACGCGGTGACGTATTTCCACCGTCATTTCGCCGACGACATCAGCATCGAGGAATACGCGCGTATGCAGGGCGTGAGCGTCGGCTGGTTCATCCGCGGTTTCCGTGAGGCGATCGGCATGCCACCGTTGCAGTACGTCACGGCGATCCGCATGGGCGAGGCGAAGATGCTGCTGGAAAGTACCGATTACCCGATCGGCGACATCGCCGCGATGGTCGGCTACGACAACGCCCTGTATTTCAGCCGCCTGTTCCGCGCCCGCTTCGGCCGCCCGCCCTCGCAATGGCGGCGCGCAGGCAGCCTATAGCCGGGTTTCGCCCGTTCGGCGTGCGCGGGCATGCCGTTGCATCCGTCATTGCGGCGGTCTGCCGCGACCGCAGCCACGACCGCAGCATCGCGTGCCGTCGGCCGCAAGGCCGCGCT
>NZ_JAFEJT020000100.1 GCF_018555435.2 Bifidobacterium amazonense | reverse complement strand
CGGTGCCGGCGGCGACGCCCATGGTCGCGAGCATCGCGACGGAGGCGAGGCCGGCGAGCGGCGCGCGCCAAACCTTGTTGTTTCCTGTCATAGTCAGGAACCTTTCTTCTAGGGACACAGGAAACAAATGGAAGTACGCCGGCGAATAGGCAACAGATAGGCATGTGAAAACGCCTCAAGTGCCTTATGAAACCATCATTATTGGTAGAGCCAATCCTGTTCCGAGACCGCGGCCTATTAGACTCCATCGCCGGCGTGGCAAAACGGATAGCCCTTCCCCATCCCGACACGCCTGAGATCTCCTTGGCGCAGCGTCTTGCCGGCGATCCATCCGATCTACCACGCGCTCAATCAGACGAGGGGCCGATCGCTAGGGAGTCAGTTCTTCATCCGCTGGTAGATGTCGCGTTGCAGTTCGTCGTCGACCTGTGTTGGGGAAAGCTGCCGGTAAACGTTCGGAACGGCGGCGTATCCGGCGTCACGAAGATGGGAGGTGAGATTCGCCTGTGTTGTCGACTCGTATTCCTCCGGAGTCTTGACGATGCGTGAGAACATATCGACCAAGGCCGACTCGTCGGCGGTTTCCCGCGCAACCTGCGAGGCCTGATCGTTCTCCTGCTTGGATATGAGACTCCAGTCCAACCGCCATCCGGCGTCCCGAGCGATGAGATCCCAAAACAGGCGTTGTGCCCGGCCGTTGCCTTCTCGAAACGGGTGGAGAATATTGAAATTGTCGTAATTGGCGCTGATGCGATTGACGAACGTATCGCGATCCATGCCTTGCAGCAGATGATCCTCCCGGAGCGTTCTCTCGCAATACTGGACACCCATACCGAATACGGCAAGCGGCTGGAAGACCTGGCCCGTTCCCTTGGCGATGTCCACCGTTCTGATCTGCCCAGCCCAGTCATAGACATCCTGGAACAGCTGATGATGGATCCACTGCAGTTGCTCCAGCGTACCATCCGCTTTCGGCGGATGCTCCCTCAGCTCAAGGATCCGGACGGACACGAAGTCATTCTCAGCCGCCTCGAGCTCATCCGCGGTCGTGGCCCCTACCAGATTGCGCAGGATGTTGGTACCCGGTATCAGGTACGGGTCGAACGCTTCGGGGAGTTCGATCATACGGTTTCCAGCCCGTAACGGTTGCGGGTGCGGTTGAGCAGCTCTCGGATGCTGATCCTCTCTTCGATGTAGTCTCGCGCGTCGGCAAGGAATGCCGGTGTGACGTCGCCGCCTTCCAAGTGGGCGGAATGGACCGCTTCGGCCACGCCGACCGCACGTGATTCCCGTTCTGACATTGCGCCTCCTTGACTGTATTCATAATATCAACGGCAAAATAGAGATAAGCCTTCGCGCTGCGGCGTTGCTTCCGTCCCTTCACCGACATCCGTACCTATGACGAATAGGGGGAGGCCCCTCCCGGAATTTGGTTTCCGGAAGGGGCCTCCCCTTGTTTGTTTGACCTGTTTTCAGTCCCTTAGCGGGGGCCGGTCACTCGGTTCAGCGGGTCTTGAAGATCACGCCGTCGAGCTTCCAGCCGGCCTTGGTGTTCATGGTCACCTCGGACGACTTGGTCGTGTACAGGTGCGTGCCGACCTTCTCGTACGGGTTGAACAGACGGGTCACCGCGGTGTCGCCGCCCTGCGGGGCGTGTGCATTCAAAACACGAGTTATGGGGGTCATTCTTGAGAAAAACAACGACGATGACCCCCATAACGGCGTCACTCCGGATGTTTCATGTGTTCCCATGACGCGGGGAATGCGGCGCTGTTTGTCGGTCGTTGTTGGTTTGTACTTTGTTGTATGTCTGTGTACGACCGGGAGGGGAGCCTGCGGATGGATGGCGCGACGTGGAAGTTGAACGGCCTGCATCTGTCGAATTTCCGTTGTTTTGGTGATTTGGCTGTTGACTTCGATGATCGGGTGACCGTGCTCGCCGGCGACAATGGCTCCGGGAAGACCACGATTCTGGAAGCCGCGGCGATCGCGTTGGGCGCTTTGCTGGTCAAGGTCGATAATCCGTACGCACGCGTGCATCCGGTTGCGTTCGCCACGTCCGACATGCGTTTGAAGCCCATCAGAACGGGCAGCATGCTGTCTTTGGAGCCGCAGCCGGTTGCCGTCGCGGCCGAGGGCGTCGCGTTCGGTGATCCTATCCAATGGTCCCGGGCGAAGACGAGTGTCGCGGGACGTACGTTGTCCGCTGGCGCGGCTCAGGCGATCGGGGTTTCCGAACGTATTCAGGAAATCGTGCGGCGGGGGGATCCGTCCACGCTGCCGTTGCTGGCGTACTATGGGGCCGGTCGTTTGTGGGTGCACAAGAAGGAAAAGACGAACGCCGATCGTTGGTTCGCGAAGGGGTTTTCCCGGTCCAGCGGGTACGTGGATTGTCTGGATGCGGCGTCCAACGACAAGATGATGACGAGCTGGTTCAGGCAGATGGCGTCCATCGAGCTTGAGGACGGCCGCAGGCCTCCGGAGCTTGTGGCGGTGGTCGATGCCGTTTCCGCGTGTTTCCGTGACCTGACCGGCGACGGGAACGTGACCGTCCGTTACAGTGCACGCGATTACGGTTTGGTCGTGGACGGGCTGACGGAGAACGGCGTCGAGCGAGGCCCCTTGCCGTTCGAGAATTTGAGCGACGGGTATCGCGGCGTACTCAGTCTGATCGCGGATATCGCCTATCGTATGGCCGTATTGAACCCTGACGCTGATGAGATCCTGCATTCGCCCGGGATCGTGCTGATCGACGAGATCGATCTGCATCTGCATCCGAAATGGCAGGAGCGGGTCGTGCACGACCTGACCGGGATCTTCCCGAACGTGCAGTTCATCGTGAGCAGCCATGCGCCCGCGGTGATCGCGTCGGTTCTGGACAACCAGATCCGACGTGTGCGCAGACGTACCGAGCAGGAGGAGCTCGAGCTGGAAGAACCCACCAGCGAGGATGATTCCAACGTGCTGGGCGCCGAATCGTCGCGGCCGCAGACACCAGCAGCCAAACCGGTGCGAACCGGTCCAACTCCCGCCGGCGCGCGTGTAGATAGTAGCCGGCCACGAAATAGAACAGGACGATGCCCGAGAACATCGGCCAGTTGAACAACGTCGCGAAATAACGTCGACGGGAGGGGAAAAGCAGAGCCTTTTAGCGTCTTGCCCACAGATTGAATACGAATCCGTGCCGGTCACGCTCGTAGGTTCGCATGAGCTGGTATCCGAACGAGGCGAACAAGTGGGCGCTGGCGCGGTTGTCCTCGTCGATCGTGGCGACGAACGCCGGATCCAGACCTCGCTGGACGGCGTTACGGGTCGCCGTCGCCATCGCGTCACGCAAAGCCTGCGTGCCCAATCCCAGCCCGCGCAGCCTGCGCGAGACGGCGATCAAGGCAATCTCGTAAACGCCGTCGCCGCGATGCACCACCGCACAATACGAAGCCAGACCGCCGGTTTCGTCATCTACCCCCACACGAATCCAGCAGTCCTTCTCGTGGTACACCGGACTGTTGTGAATGAGCTTCTGCACCAGCAGCGCCCACGGCTCCGGATGAAGTGACTCTCCCTTGATCCAACGGCCATCCACCTGGCGGTTGGGTGGTACGGGATCGGTACAGGCGAAATCCGCGAACCTGGGCTGGTCGGACTTGTCTGCGAAGCGGAAGCGAACCGGCACGAGAGTATCCCGTCGGTTGATCAGGCGTAAACGCGTTCGCGGATCGTCCGAACGGTATCGGACTCCGACTTATGGGACTTGCCGAGGAACTCCAAGACATCCTCGGGCAGGGGCGCGTCACACAAGCGGAGATAGTCGTATTCCGCACTGTCCTTATCGATGTTGTATAGATCGGCGAGCTTGACCATGACGTGCCTCCTTTCGTACGGACCATGCTACCTCACGCCGTGACCCGACGCATCACGGTGCCCTCCAAATGGGCTGAATGGACCGCCTCGGCTACACCGAATAGAGGGTTCTCCTTTCGTTTGTCTGACCCTCATGCCGGGTAGACCGTGCCGAATTCCTCGTTCATGGTTCTGCGCCGGCACAGGATGTACAGTTTCGTCTCGTAGAACGATTCCTTCAGGTCCCGTTCGGCGACGAGCCCGCGGATCTCCCGACGGCAGGCTCCGTCCACGTCCCGCGCCCTGCCCGTGCTCATCAGTTCACGCATCAACCGGTTCACGGCCGCATTCCGTGGCCCCGCCGCCGCTGAGGAAATCATAGGCCGTGCGTGCCTCGACGTACCGGGAGTTCGTGTCCCCGACCAGGCCGGACAGCTCCTCCAGACGATCCTTCGCCGCATCATAGTCCCCGTCGTCCAACGCCGCTTCGACACCGGACAGCAGACGCCGCACGGGTTCGGGCAGATCGTGGCCACCCTGCACGCTCGTGACGGTATCGGAGACCGGCTGGCCGTACGTCTCGAAACTCGGCGCCTCCGCCCGCGCGATCCCGGTGCCGGGATCGAACGTCAGCGCGCGCACGTGGCTGCCGCCCACCGACGAGATCACCAACGGCGCGTGCGTGGAGACGATGAACTGGACCTTCGGGAACAAACCCGTCAGCACGCTCAGGATCCGCTCCTGCCACAGGGGATGCAGGTGCAGGTCCACCTCGTCCACGAGCACCACGCCCGGCGTCCGTTCGACCGCCAATCGTCCCAGACCGGGATTGAGCATCGCCATGCGGTACGCCATGTCCGCGACCATGCCGACCGTGACCCGATACCCGTCGCTGAGCGACTCGAACGGCTCATCGTCGCACACGCTGCCATCCGGCGCGACATAACTGACCAGCATGCCCCCGTCCGCGTAATCCACGCGGGCCCCGTCATGACCGGTGATCATCCCAAGACAAGCCGACACCACGTCACGCACGGCCTGATACGAGGCGATCGTCGTGCGACGCCGGTCTTCCTCGGCCGTCATCTTCTTGAACCACGTGGCCATCTGCTTGTAACTGACCGCGGAATTCAAACAACCGTCATACCCGCCGAACCGGTTCCCCGCCTGCAGATACGCGTCCGAATGCGTCTTCCACTGCCGACGGTCACGCGGCCACAGCCAATCGGTGCCGTAATACCCCAACAAGGGCAGCACCGTGGAAGGATCCGTCCGCACCCCATTCTGATACGCGTCGGACAACGAGATCATCTCATGCGCGTCGGCCACGGTCATCTTCCCGTCCGCACGCCGCAACGCCCGACTCCACGACACCATATCGGAATCACCCCGCTCCGGCTCCTTTCCGGGAAACGCGAGAGCCCCCCTCGCCGTGATCTCCACCGGAAACTGCCGCTGCGTGTCATACACGCCATCCAGCACATACCTGACCCGCCGAGCATCGGCACGCTGGATGGACGGACCATACACGTCCGGGATCTTCGCCAGAAAAGTCCCCAACATGACCGCGGCCGCGTCAAGCACCGCCGTCTTGCCCATGCCGTTGCTCCCCACCAGCACCGTCAGACGAGGATCGAAACCAACGGACAGCTCCGAGAACTTACGGAAATTACGCACGGACAGCCAATCCAACCGCATAACACCCTCCCCGACAGCCTCGAACAAACACACTTGGCGCCAATCCTATAACCCCGCGCGGAACCCGAACAGTCTCGGCGTCACGCCCCTGTGTCCCTAGAAGAAAGGTTCCTGACTATGACAGGAAACAACAAGGTTTGGCGCGCGCCGCTCGCCGGCCTCGCCTCCGTCGCGATGCTCGCGACCATGGGCGTCGCCGCCGGCACCGCGAACG
>NZ_JAFEJT020000099.1 GCF_018555435.2 Bifidobacterium amazonense | reverse complement strand
AGCCTCTCGATCGTCAAACTGCGACCGAGAGGCCCATGGTTCATCCGACCGACAGTGTCCTATGTCAGGCCGAAGTCTGCGCCGCATCCTCCGCCGCATCGATCTTCGCGATGGTCTCCTCGTACGTCGGGCAATTCGGCACGCCGTTGACCGAACGCTGGATCGCGAGCGACGAGGCGGCGTTCGCGATGCGCACCGCGTCGACCAGCGACCATCCGCGGGCCAGCATCGCGCACATCGTGCCGGTATGCGTGGCACCGGCCGAACGTGTGTGCGTCGCCTTGGTCGGATAGCCGTCCACATGCACGACCTCGCCGCCCGGAGTACGCACCCAGGCGCCGCGCGAACCGGCACGCACCACGAGCGGGGCGCGCAGCGTCTCGCCGAGCGAACGGCACAGTTCGGCCATCGCGCGATCGAAGCCTCCGCCGACGGTCAGGGCCACGTCCTCGTCGCGTGCAATGCCGAGCCGGTCGGCCAGCGTGTTCGCCTCCTGCCGGTTGCACGACCAGATCGGGCGCGCCAGCACGAGATCCTCGAGCAGATGGTCGTTGACCAGCGACAGCGTGTTCGTCGGGTTGAGCACGATCCGGTACGCGCGCGAGGCCGGATCGGCGCCGGCGCGCTGCATGAACTCGTCGATGCCGGCCGCCGTGTGGTCCATCAGCGTGTTGCCGCTGATGTGCACCACGTCGCCGGCCTCCGGCTCCACGCAGTCGAACGTCGTCTCGTCGCCCTGCGCCTCCGCGCCGTACGTGGCGATGTACGTCTTGCGGCGGTCCTCGTCGGACAGCACGAGCCGGAATCCGGAATCGGCGTCGATGCGGTCCTGTCCGATGTGCTCGATGCCGTCGTCGGCGAGCGTCTGCCGCACGATCGTGGCCCACGGTCCGGTGCCGATGACGCCCGCATGCTCGGCCTTGACGCCCATGCGGCTCGCCGCCTGCAGCACGCGGTAGCTGCCGCCCACGGTGGCTGTGGTGTGGTCGGATACGGCGAATCCGCCGGTCTTCGGCACGCCGTCGACGTCCATCATGATGTCGATCCACACGTGTCCGAGCGAGATCACCGCGTGGGCCGGCGCGTCCGGCTGCTCCTCAAGATGGTGGGAGAAACGCTCCCCGATACGACTGAGCATGGCATCCTCCTTGATTTTCCGCGATCGTACATCCCTTTGTGCGACCCAACCGTTGTGAATGTTGTACGGCAAGTTTATGGACGTTTCCTGAAAGCGGCAATAGTCATCGGGGATGATTGTGCGTGGATCGCAGGGGTCCGCGCCGGTTTTCCGCCGTTTCGAGACGCGTGGACGCCGTTTCGACGGGCTTGTGATACACGCTGATGTTGCATTGTCCGGGATGGCGCTGTATATTGGGGAAGTTGTGTGTTCGACCGCGCCGCAAATGCATGGTGTGGACGGCACAAGACTTGCAAGTCAAAAGAACATTATAGGGAGTCCATTATGGCAGCTCGTTGCGCAGTGTGCGGCAAGGGACCGCAGACCGGTTACACCGTTTCGCATTCGCATATCCGCAATAAGCGCACCTTCCGTCCGAACCTGCAGCCGGTTCGCACCACCGTTGACGGCCAGAACGTCCGTCTGCGCGTGTGCGTCAAGTGCCTCAAGGCTGGCAAGGTTCAGCGTGTGGCCGCGTGAATCGCGAGATAGCAAGCTTAAACCCCGGTAGTCGCAAGACCGCCGGGGTTTTTCATTGCCTGTACGCACGGTTGGCCAATGGCTGTGATGCGGAGCGTGACAGGGGTCGGACGGTCATACTCGGCATGGGTGTGAAATCGTTGAAAAATCAGTCTTTTGCAAACGGTGCGATGGTTTGGGATCGCTCCGTGTCGCGCTCCGCGTCACGGGATGGGGCGTATGGTGCCCCTGCGGGTGATCTTGTGTGCCGTGATTCGTCCGCTTGGGCCGACACAATGGGATGCCATGAGCATTACGTTGGATACCCCGATCGCGTCCCTGATGACGAACAAACGGCGTGTCGGCGCGCTCAAGGCGTTGGGCGTCGTCACGGTCGGCGACGCGCTGACCTACTATCCGTTCCGTGTGACCGAACCCGTGCCGCTGCGATCGTTGCGCGAGGCGCGCATCGGCGAGCCGATGGCGTTCTCCGCCGTGGTGCGCGGTCAGCGCGTGTCGCGCACGTCCGGCTACTCGTACCGGCTTGAGGTCGTCGTCGATGATTCCATATTCGCCGGCGAACGCCGTATGTCCGGTGCGGTCGCCCGGCTCGTCTACTTCTCCGGCAAGAAGCAGTTCATCGACTGGAAGGCGATGGGTCTGCGCGAAGGCGCCACGATCGTCGTCTCCGGCACCCCCAGCGAATTCAACGGGCAGCTCCAGTTCACCCATCCGGAAACGCTTACCGTCGCGCCCAACGCGAACGATCCCGACGGCGACATGTTCATTCCGGCTTCATCCTCGCTCAAATACGATGCGGACAGCGTCGAGGCCGGCCTGCGACGCGTATGCCGGCCTCGGCCCGTGTATCATGCCACGTCGCGCATCTCCAGCGAGCACATCCACGAGTCCATCCTCGGCTTCCTGCGCATGTTGGAAGGCGAGGACGGCGGCGCCACCGTCGCGGCACCGGGATCATCCGCGCATGATGGCTCCGGTTTGTCCGGCCCGTCGGCGGCCGAGTCCAGCCCGTCACCATCCACTTCCACGACCGCGGGCGCCGACGATACGACCGCACGTGCGCAACGCAACATGGTCGAGGCGACACGTCTTACCGCGGCCATCCCCGACATCCTGCCCGAACCGGTACGTGCGGCCCGCGGACTCATGCACCGCGCCGAGGCGTTCGCCGCCATCCACGATCCGCAGTCCACCGCCGACTTCAGGCGCGGCATTGACACCATGCGCTACGAGGAGGCGTTCATCTGCCAGGCCGCCCTGCTCGACGCGCGTCGTCACGCGCACCACGCCGACGCCGAACCCTGCCCCGACACCGCATTGCGCGATCGCTTCATCGACGCGCTGCCGTTCACGCTCACCGGCGGCCAGCGCGAAGTCATCGACGACATCGCCGCCGACATGACCCGCGACGCGCCGATGCAGCGGCTGCTGCAGGGCGAAGTCGGCTCCGGCAAGACCGTCGTCGCGCTCGCCGCCATGCTGCAGGCCGTCGGATCGGGCCGTCAGGCCGTGCTCGTCGCGCCCACGCAGGTGCTCGCCGAACAGCACGTCGCCACGATCTCCCGCATGGTCGCCGGACTGGACGGTACACCGAACGACGACGACCACAACCGCGCCGGTATCCCCGTCATCCTGCTCACCGGCGGCATGAAACTCGCCGAACGCCGCCGCGCGCTCGCCACGGCGGCCAGCGGCACGCCGTGCATCATCGTCGCCACGCACGCCGCGTTCTCCAAGACGTTCCAGGCGCCGAACCTCGCGCTCGCGGTGATCGACGAACAGCACCGCTTCGGCGTCGAGCAGCGCGAATCGCTGCGTGCCAAGGCCGACAAGGCGCCGCATCTGCTGGTCATGACGGCCACGCCGATCCCGCGTACGGCCGCGATGACCTGGTTCGGCGACCTCGACGTCTCGTGGCTGACCGAACTGCCGGGCGGACGCAAGCCGATCCGCACGTTCATCGTGCCGGAGGCCGACGTGCGCACGATGGCGAGCATGTTCGCGCACATCAGGCAACGCATCGACGCGGGGGAGCGCGCGTACGTCGTCTGCCCGCGCATCGACGCGGACGATGACGACGGCGAGTCCGGCGCGGACGGTTCCGAAACGGGCGTGTACGACATGTCCGACGAGATGGGATCGGAAGACAGGACGCCGGAACGTCCGCCACTGCATGCGGTCGCGGAGATCGCCGCGCGACTCGCCGCGCTGCCGCAGTTCGCGGGCATCGCGTTCGCGACGCTCACCGGCCGTGACGACGACGAGACGAAGGCGCGCGTGATGGCCGATTTCGCGAGCGGCAAGACGCCGATCCTCGTCGCCACGACGGTGATCGAAGTCGGCGTGGACGTGCCGGCCGCCAGCTGCATCGTGATCTTCGACGCCGACCGATACGGCTTGTCGCAGCTGCACCAGCTGCGCGGGCGCGTGGGCCGAGGCGGCACGAATTCGTGGGCGTTCCTGATCTCGCGCGCCGAGCCGGGCTCTCCGGCCGAGCAGCGTCTGCAGGTGATCCAGGGCACGCTGGACGGCTCCGAAATCGCGCAGGCCGACCTTGAATTCCGCGGCGCGGGCGATGTGCTCGGCGACGCGCAGTCCGGCGGCAAGTCGAGTCTGAAACTGCTGCGTGTGGTCAAGGACGCGGACATGATCGCCGACGCGCGCTCGCGTGCGGACGCGCTGCTCAATGCCGATCCCGACCTGTCCGGCGAAGTGCAGCTCGCCGGCGCGGTGCTCGACTTCACACGCGGCAACGAGACGTTCCTGACCTCGTCGTGACGGCTCGCGTCACCCGTGATCGCCCGCTAGATGATCACCCGCTAGAGTGGTGCGTATGCGCGTGATTTCAGGACGATTCAAGGGCGTGGCGCTCACCACGCCGAAGTCGGTTACCCGACCCACCACCGACCGTACCAAGGAGGCGATCTTCTCCCGTCTCGACTCGTGGGGCGTGCTCGACGACGCCCGCGTGCTCGACCTGTTCGCCGGCACCGGGGCGCTCGGCATCGAGGCGCTGAGCCGCGGGGCGCGCGAGCTGGTCGCCGTGGAGGCGAACGGGCCGGCCGCCGCACTGATCGCCAAGACGCTGACCGCGCTCAAGCGCAACCGGTCGTGGGAGGCCGGCATGTCGGCCCGGGTCATCAAGGCGAAGGCGGAGAAGTATGCCGCTCCGGCGGCGGGCACAGCGGGCGTCGTGAGTACCGTGGGCGCCGCCGTCGCGGGCGCGAATCCGTTTGATGTGATCTTCATCGACCCGCCCTATGCGTTCGAGACGTCGGCGTGCGAGGGGTTGCTCGCCGACCTGGCCGCCTCGGGCATGGCGGGGGAGCGGAGTCTGATCGTGCTCGAGCGTTCGGCCCGGTCCGACGAGCCCGCCGTTCCGTCCGGCTGGTCGATCACCGAGCGGCGCGACTATGGCGAGACCGCCGTTTTGTATATAGAGCCTGAAGAGTCGGAAGAGTCGGAAGAGGCATAGGAAGGGATTCCTCTCTCAGCGAAATCGGCGGGAGCGGAGTCTGATACCTCGTATCGTTGTATCTGGAAGATATATCTCGAATCGAGATATACGCAAGACGTCATTCATACAACCACATACAACACACGAAAGGACACCTCATGTCGAACTTCGTCGAGGATCTGCAGAACCGTCGTTCCCAGTACGCGCTGACCAGCGAATCCCCGATCTCCGATCAGGAGATCGTCAAGCTGGTCGAGGACGTCACCGTCGCCGTGCCGAGCGCCTTCAACTCCCAGCCGCAGCGCGCCGTCGTCCTCTTCGGCGAGGCCAACCAGAAGCTGTGGGGCATCGTCAAGGAGACCCTGCGCAAGGTCGTCAACGACGAGGAGGCCTTCAAGGCCACCGACGCCAAGATCAACGCCTTCGCCGCCGGCCACGGCACCGTCCTCTTCTACGACGACACCGACGTGACCAAGACCCTGCAGGAGAACATCCCGGCCTACGCCGCCAACTTCCCGGGCTTCGCGCGTGACGCCGCCGGCATGCTGCAGCTCGCCGTGTGGACCGCTCTGGCCGAGAAGGGCCTCGGCGCCTCCCTGCAGCACTACAACCCGCTCATCGACGAGGCCGTGACCGCCGAGTTCGGTCTGCCGGCCAGCTGGAAGCTGCAGGCCCAGATGCCGTTCGGCACCGTCGCCCAGCCCGCAGGCCCGGTCGACAAGCAGCCGGCCGACGCCCGCGTCAAGGTCTTCGGCCTGTAAATTACATTCCTTGCAGTCGAATGCGGCCGGATATGATTCGGCTCCGGGTCGGTGAACCCGGAGCCGAATTTGTGTTTGACGATCGAGAGGCTGTTTT
>NZ_JAFEJT020000098.1 GCF_018555435.2 Bifidobacterium amazonense | reverse complement strand
GGTGGGCCCCCGCGGGCACCCCCATCCCGACCGACGCCAACACGCCCCTCGACGACGCCTTCGTCTGCGTCGGCTACATCTCGGAGGACGGCATCACCAACGCAGTGGACACCGGCACCACCGACGTCAACGACATGGGCGGCGTCAAGGTGCTCTCCGAAATCAGCTCCTACGGCGAGACCTACCAGTTCAGCATGCTGGAGCTCAACGAGCACTCCGCCAAGCTGCGCTACGGCGCCGGCAACGTCACCGCCGGCGAGGACGGCACCCTGACCATCAACCACAGCATGCCGACCGGCGAAAGCGTCGTCATGGTGCTCGAAATCCTCATGACCGGCAACAAGGTCAAGCGCATCGTCATCGCCGACGCGACCGTGAACGCCTACGGCGACACCTCCTACAGCGCCGGCGACGCGATCATGTACGACGTGACCATGGCCGCGAACCCGTCCGAACTGCTCGACGGCGCCTCGTCCCGCGAATACGTCGCCGCCATCGCCAACCCGGTCGCCGTCGAGACCGTCACGCTGTCCAAGACGACAAGCGACGGCGAGGCCGGCACCACCGACACCGTCGAGGTCTCCTACGAGCCCGCCGACGCCACCGACGCGCTCGTCAAGGCCGTCTCCGACAACGAGACCATCGCATCCGTGTCCGTCAAGGACAAGACGCTGACCATCACCCGCAAGGCCGAAGGCAAGGCCACCATCACCGTCACCGTCGGCGGCAAGACCGCCCAGATCACCGTCACGGTGACCGCCAAGGCCGGTGCCTGATGGCAAAGCCACTCACCTTCACCCTCGAAAACCAAGACGATGACGGCGACGTCCAGAAATCCCTAGGACAGCGCTGCCGCATCGTCATGGAGGACGGTACGTCAATCAAGGCGTACATCGACAGAGTCGCCGGCGGCGGCGCATCCATCACCGTCGCCAGCCTCGAAGAGATAGACAAGCTCTTCGAGTCCACCACAACCACCAAGGAGGTATAAATGGCCGACAAGATCGTCACCCTCGACGGCCTGTCCCGCTTCAAGACGAAGCAGGACACGGCCAACGAGGCCAAATTCGCCCTCAAGGGCGAAGGCGGCGGCATCGCCACGGCCGACAAGGCCGGCATCGTCAAGCCCGGAGCGGACTTCGACATCGCCGACGACGGCACCATCACGCTCTACAGCAAGATCGCCGTCACGTCGTTCACCGCCAGCCCCGCACAGGCCGAACGCGGCGCCACCGTCGCGGACGTCACCCTCGCATGGGCCGTCAACAAGACGCCGACCGCGCTCACCCTCGACAAGGACGCGCAGGACGTCGCCAGCAAGGGCACCACCCTCAAGGGCGTCAACCTGACCGCGAACAAGACGTGGACCCTGACCGCCACCGACGCGCGCAAGGCATCCTCGTCCAAGACCGCGGGCGTCACGTTCTACGACACCCGCCGCTGGGGCGTGGCCGCCAGCCTCGACGCCGCCGGAGTGACCGACGAGATCGTCAACGGCTTCACCGGCGAGTTCGCCACCAACCGCGCCAAGACGTTCACCGTCAACGCAGCGGCCGGCCAGCACATCTACTACGCCTTCCCCGCCTCATGGGGCACCCCGACCTTCAAGGTCGGCGGCTTCGAGGGCGGCTTCAGCCTGCTGACCACGTTCGACCACACCAACGCCAGCGGCGCGACCGTGTCCTACGTCGTCTACAAATCCACCAACGCCGGTCTCGGCAACACCACCGTGGAGGTGAGCTGAAATGGCAATCGAACTGATCGACACCCTCGCTCCGAAGAACAACGGCACGTTCCCGATGGTCAACGCCAAGGACGTGGACGTGGACGGCACCCGCCTGCCCAAGAAGCTCGAAGAGCTCGCCGCCGCGGCCGGAGCCATCGAATCCGCCACCGAAGAGGACATCAACAACCTCTTCACCACCACCACAACCAAGTAAAGGAACCATCATGGCAACCAAATTCATCAACCTCGACAACCTCGGCGCCTTCCTCGCGAAGCTCAAGACGCTGTTCACGACCACCGAGGCCGCCACCACGATCGCCAACACCGCGGCCGGCACCGCCCGCACCGGCGCCGTCGACGACGTCAAGAAGCTCGGTTACCAGACCGCCGACGACGTGGACGCGGCCGTCACCGCGAAGGGCTACCAGACCGCCGATGACGTGACCAAGACCCTCGACGGCAGGGGCTACCAGACCGCCGAACAGGTCGAGACCGCTATCACCGGCAAGGGCTACGACACCGCCACGTCCGTCGACAAGAAGGTCTCCGACGCCAAGACCGCGCTTCAGGACCAGATCACCGCGGCGGTCACCAGTGTCTACAACGCCAAGGGCTCGTCCGCGTTCGCAGACCTGCCCGCCGTCGCGGACGCCAAGAAGGGCGACGTGTACAACATCACGGACGCCTTCACGACCACCGCGGACTTCGTCGAGGGCGCCGGCAAGAACCTGCCCGCCGGCACCAACATCATGTGCGTCGAGGTCACCACCGGCGAAGGCGACGCGGCCACCACCTCCAACAAGTGGGACGCCGCCGCGGGCATGACCGACCTGTCCGGCTACTACCAGAAGACCGATCTGGTGGCCGCCACCAACGACGAGATCGACGCGCTCTTCGCCTGATAGGAGGGCGTCATGGCCGAGAAATTCGTCACGCTCGACGGACTGGCGCGCGCCGTCAACAACCTGAAAACAGGTGGCGGCACCATCGGCGGCTTCAAGTCGCTGAACCTGACCGTCACCGCCGACGAGCTAGCCGAGCAGCCGGTCACCAAGCCGGTGGCCGGCCTCGGCTCCCTCAACCTCGTCGCCCCCATCCCGGACGACGACAACATCGCCGCGTGGAACGAATCCACGATCACCGTCAAGGACCACGACGACGACACCAGCATCCCCGCCGGCTCGCTGCGCTTCACCTGCATAGCCGAACCAAGCGAGGACATCAAGGTGCGCATCATCGTGCTCGCCTGACATCCCGACACCGAAAAGCCCCGTCACTTTGGCGGGGCTTTTCCCATATCCCCCGAAAGGAACCCCGCAATGACCGCGAAGACCCCGCAGGACCACAAGCTCCCCAAAACCAGCCCCAAGACCGCCATCATCCACGGCGTCCACCTCACCGTCGACCCCGACCTGTTCGACGACCTCGACATGCTCGAATGGCTCTACGACATCCAGAACGCCAACAACGGCGGCGACGCGCTCGCCGTGGTCCCGTTCCTGCGCAAAATCTGCGGCCCAGCATGGCCCCAGATCAAGACCGCGCTGCGCGACCCCGACACCGGGCGAATCCCCATGACCGCGGTCACCGACTTCATCGGCGACCTCATGAACCAGATCGCCCCAAACTCGTGAAGCTCGTAGCCATGCTGGCGAAATCGCCAGACGCGCTACGAGCCGACTTCCAACGCTTCTACAACCTCGACCTCGACGAGGTCGGCCACACCGTCCGCCCCATGCGGGCCGCCGACCTCGCCGCATGGCTGCCCGACGACGCACGCATCTGGGGACAATTCGACCCCCGCGCCCAATGGGGCACCATGCGCCAGCTCGTCGCCAACGTCGCCGACAGCGTCAACTTCCTCGCATGGACCAAAACCAATGAAGCAGCACGCAAGGGCGCCCGCTGGAAAAACCAGATACAACGCCCCGGCACGAACCAAACCCCCAAAACCACCATCACCGGCACGGCCACCACCATCGACGATCTACGCCGACGGCTCGCCATGCCCAGAACATAGAAAGGCCAGCCCATGGCAATCAAGATCGCACAGGCCGTCGTCCAGATCGTGCCGTCGATGGAGGGCGTGGGCACAGCCATCAAGGACGCCTTCGGCCAAGCCGGCGACAGCGCCGGCAAGGCCGCGGGCCAGAAGATCGGCACTGGATTCACCAAGGGCTTCGACTCGAAACTCGGCGACATCCCCTCCGACGCCAACAAAGCCATCGACAAGGCCGCCGACGGGGGCGACACCGCAGGACAGAAGGCCGGCCTGTCGTTCTCCGAAGCGTTCAAGAAAGGCATCAGCGCCGCCGGAGACGCCCTCGAAGGCATCAAAGGCAAAATCAAGGACTTCGCCGGCAGCATCGGCGGCATCCTCGCCGGCGCCGGCATCGGCACCGTCGTCGCCAGCGCCATCAGCAGCGGCCTCGACCAAGCCAACCTAGCCGGCACCCTCAAAGCCAAGCTCGGCGACACCAAAGCCGCAGCCGACGCCGCCAAGATCGCCGGCAGCGTCTACGCCGAAGGCTGGGGCGAAAGCCTCGACGAAGTCGCCGACGCCACCACCGCCCTCATGCAGCAGCTCGGCCAAGTCGACAAAAGCGCCGACTTCACCGCCCTCACCAGCCAAGCCATGGCGCTCGCCAACACGTTCGAACAGGACGTGGGCGGCATGGCCACCGCCGCCGGCCAGATGATCAAGACCGGCATGGTCGACAACGCTCAGGAAGCGTTCGACGTGCTCACCGTCGGCTTCCAATCCGGCGCGAACATGGCCGACGACCTGCTCGACACGTTCACCGAATACCCCGTCCAATTCCAGAAGCTCGGCCTCGACGGCAAGACCGCCATGGGCCTGATCAACCAAGGCCTGCAAGCCGGCGCCCGCAACGCCGACCTCGTCGCCGACGCCATCAAGGAGTTCAGCATCCGCGCCGTCGACGGCTCCGACACCACCAAACAGGGATTCGAAGCCCTCGGCCTGAGCGCCGACGAAATGGCCGAGAAATTCGGCCAAGGCGGCAAAACCGCAAGCGACGCCTTCGAACTCGTCCTCCAGAAACTCTCCGGCATCGAAGACCCCGTCCAACGCAGCGCCGCAGCCGTCAACCTCTTCGGCACCCAAGCCGAAGACCTCGGCAACGCGCTCTACGCGCTCGACCCCAGCACCGCCGTAGCCGCCCTCGGCCAGATCGACGGAGCCGCCCAGAAAGCCGCCGACAACTCGCAGAACCTCGAAATGACATGGCAGAAATTCGTCCGCCAAGTCACCACCAGCGCCGGCGGCGAGCTCGTGCCCGCCATCGAATCCGCCACCGCGCTCGTCTCCGCGAACAGCGAACAGATGGGCCAGACCGTCAGCACCCTCGTCGGCGTGCTCGGCAAACTCGTCGCCGGATTCGTCAACCTGCCCCAGCCCGTACAGGTCGCAGCCGCCAGCATGGCGCTCTTCGGAAGCAAGGCCACCGGCATCATCTCCGCGGCCACCGCCGCCGGCAACGCCATCGGCGCACTCACCAAAACCCTCGGCTCCACGAACACCGGCTCCAACATGTTCCAGTCCATCACCAACGGACTGAAAACCTTCATGTCCAACGCCGGCGGCCTCACTGGAGCCTCCAACACCATCAAAACCGCACTCACCGGCATCGGCACCGCGTTCAAGACCCTCGGCACCGCGATGAAAGCCAACCCCTTCGCCATCTTCATCACCGCCGTCGCAGCCCTTGGCGCCGCCCTCGCCGTGTTCTTCACCCAAACCGAAACCGGACGAGCCGCATGGCAGGCCCTCACCAGCTACCTGCAACCCCTCTGGCAAAGCGTCCAATCCGCATGGAGCGCCGCGCTACCGGCAATCCAACAACTCGTCCAAAGCCTCGGCGACACCATCGGCAACATCGTCAAGGCCATCGGACCCGCGCTCGCCGACTTCGGCTCCAACGTCTCGACGGCGTTCGGTGGTCTGATCACCGCCGTCGGCCCAGCCTTGGCGAGCTTCGGGCAGACAATCGCCGGTACGTTCACGAACGTCGTGACCGCAGCCGCGCCCATCCTGCGCCAACTGCTCAACGTCGCCCAGCAGGCATTCAACGGGCTCGCCCAAGCGGCCGCCCCTGTCATGGAGACGTTCGCCCAGATGGCCCCGCTGCTCATCGCCCCGATCGTCGCGCAACTGCCTGCCCTCTCGCAGGCGTTCGCCCAGCTCGGAGAAGCGCTCGTGGCCGTCGGGCAGCAGAGCGCGCCGTCAATCCGCCTGCTCATGGACACGATCGCGCAGGCCGCGG
>NZ_JAFEJT020000097.1 GCF_018555435.2 Bifidobacterium amazonense | reverse complement strand
CCGTGCTGGCCGGCCTGGCGTGGGGCGCGTACGCGTGGAGCCAGAGCCGCTACTATCTGGCGGACAGCGACGGCGTGGTGACGATCTACCGCGGCGTGAACACGAATCTGTTCGGCCTGTCGCTGTCGCATAAGGTGAAGAAGACGTCGATCGAGGTGTCGAGCCTGCCGCAGTCGTGGCAGGACCAGCTCGACCAGGGCATCGCGGTGGACAGCTACGATGCGGCCACCGAGCGCGCCTCGTTCATCAAGAGCGAGCTCGACAAGGAGCTCGCGAAGCAGCAGGCCGAGGAGGAGGCCAAGAAGCAGGCGACCGAATCGTCGAACTCCGGCTCGTCCAGTTCGTCCAGTTCGAACTCCGGCGGCTCGTCGTCCGATGGTTCGTCCGATTCATCCGGCAGCGACTCCACGCCGAAGATCGGCGCGGCCGACGACGCGACGAAGTCCGACACGTCAAAGGACGGTGCCGCGCAATGATCACCACCCGTTTGCGCCAGATCTCGCTGCTGCTGTTCGCGATGGCGATCAGCTTCATCGCGTTCTTCCAGATGTTCGAACGCACCACCGGCGGCTTCCCGCAGAACTACGCGGTGCTGCTCGGCGTGGTCGGCGTGATGATCCTCGCCGCGTGGGCGCTGATCATCAAGTTCCAGCCGTACGCGAGCCAGTCGATCATGCCGTGCGTGATCCTGCTCAACGGCATCGGCACGACGATGATCGCGCGCATCGACCAGTCGTCCGGCAAGGACGTGGCGTTCAAGCAGCTGCTGTGGCAGGCGATCGCGATCGTGCTCGCCTCCGCGCTCATCGTGCTCATGCGCGACTATCGCATCCTGCGCCGGTTCTCGTACGTGAGCATGGTCGTCGGCCTGCTGCTGCTGCTTTCGCCGATGGTCCCCGGCCTCGGCATCGACATCAACGGCGCGAGCGTGTGGATCCGCGTGCCGGGCGGCACGATCCAGCCGGCCGAATTCGCCAAGCTGTTCCTCGCGTTCTTCTTCGCCGCATACCTGTTCGACCACCGCGACCAGCTGGCCGTGGGCGGCAAAAAGGTGCTCGGCCTGCAGCTGCCGCGCATCAAGGACCTCGGCCCGATCATCATCATCTGGGGCGTGTCGATGGGCGTGCTCGTCATGCAGCACGATCTGGGCACGTCGCTCATGTTCTTCGCGATGTTCGTCGCAATGCTGTACGTGGCCACCGGCCGCAAAAGCTGGATCGTGATCGGCCTGATCGCGTTCGCCGCGGGCGCCGTGCTCGCCGCGTCGATCTTCAGCCACGTCGGCTCGCGCGTCGACGCCTGGCTGCAGCCGTTCAGCAACGAGCAGTACAACAAGGACTACGGCGGCTCGTGGCAGATCGTCACCGGCATCTTCGGCCTCGCGTCGGGCGGCATGGTCGGCACCGGACTCGGCCAGGGCCACCCCGGCCTGACCACGTACGGCAACTCCGACTTCATCTACACGTCGCTCGGCGAGGAGATCGGCCTGACCGGACTCATGGCCGTGCTCGTGCTGTACCTGATCATCATCGCCTCCGGGTTCATCACCGCCATGAAGATCAAGGACGGGTTCGGCAAGCTGCTCGCCTCCGGACTCGTGTTCACGATGGCGTTCCAGGTGTTCACCGTCGTCGGCGGCGTCACGCTCGTCATCCCGCTGACCGGCATGACCCTGCCGTACGTGGCGGCCGGCGGCTCGTCGCTCGTCGCCAACTACATCCTCGCCGCGCTGCTCATCGTCATCTCGAACTCGGCGAACAAGCCGGAACCGTCCACCGACCTGTCGGAAACGTTCCAGTACGAGGCGCTGGCCGCACTGCGCGACCATGAACTCAAGGAGCGTGGCAACCGATGAACAAGACCCTGCGCCAACTGTTCACGGCCGTGCTCGTGCTGTTCGTCATCCTCGGCATCTCCACGACCATCATCACCGCCATCAAGGCCGACGAACTCAACGCCGACCCGCGCAACGCGCGCGCCCTCTACCGCACGTACGGCGCGCCGCGCGGCCAGATCCTCGCCTCCGACGGCACGGTCATCGCCAAGTCGAACGCGGTCAACGACTCGTTCAAATACCAGCGTTCCTACTCGAACGGCCCCGTGTACGCGCCTGTGACCGGCTACTTCTCGATCACGCAGGGCACCGACCGCGGCCTCGAGGCCTCGCGCAACCAGCTGCTCAACGGCGAGGCCGACACGCTGTTCTGGGAGCGGTTCAAGGCCGTGCTCTCCGGCACGGAGAACACGGGCGCCACGATCGAAACGTCGATCAGCCCCACGCTGCAGAAGCTCGCCTACCAGCTCATGAACGGCAAGGACGGCGCGGTGATCGTCAGCCAGCCGAAGACCGGCCGCATCCTCGCGATGGTGAGCACGCCCAGCTACGATCCGAACCAGCTCGCCTCGCACGACACGAAATCCGCGAACCTCGCCTACCAGCAGCTCGTCGCCGACAGCTCGAATCCGATGCTCAACCACGCCACCAGCCAGCTGTACCCGCCGGGATCCACGTTCAAGACCGTGGTGATGGCCGCGGCGCTGGAAACCGGCAAATACGACCTCACCACGCAGGTGCCGGCCGGCGCGAGCTACACGCTGCCCGGCACGGCCACGGCGCTGACCAACTCGAGCGTGCAGGGCGCCGGCACGAACGGCAAGATCGCCCTGCAGGACGCGCTCGCGTACTCGTCGAACACGGCGTTCTCGCAGCTCGGCGTCGCGCTCGGCGCGGACACGGTCAACGCGATGGCCGAAAAGCTCGGCTACGGCAAGTCGGTCACGCTGGACGGCACGACGTCGACCGGCACGCCGATCAAGTCCGTCGCCGCACGGTTCCCCGCCGACGAGACGGACGACCGGATCGCGCTCGCGTCGATCGGACAGGGCGACAATCTGACGACCCCGCTGCAGAACCTGCTCATCGCGTCCGCGATCGCGAACGACGGCAAGCTGATGCGGCCCACGCTCGTCGACCGCGTACGTTCCAGCGACCTGTCGGTCATCTCCGAAACGGAACCGCAGGTCATGTCGCAGGCGTTCAGCAAGGACACGGCCGACAAGCTGACCACGGCGATGGAATCGGTGATCACCAAGGAATACCCGTCTCTGGAAATCGACGGCGTGTCGGTGGCGGCGAAGACCGGCACCGCGCAGATCGGCGACGCGAACCAGTCGATCGACGGATGGATCATCGGCTTCGCGCCGGCGGAGGATCCGCAGATCGCCGTGTCGGTCGTGGTGCACAACACCGACCTGTACGGCTCCCTGGCCGCGGGTCCGATCATGAAGCAACTGATGGAGGAGGCGTTGAAGCAATGAAACTGATCGAAGGACAGCTCATCCACCGCCGATACCGCCTCGACCGCAGGCTCGCGCAGGGCGGCATGGGCGAAGTGTGGAAGGCGTACGACATCCAGCTCGGCCGGCCCGTCGCCATCAAGGCATTGCGCTCCGACCAGGCCAACGTGGAGGCCAAGCTGCATCGTCTGCGCGCGGAGGCGCACAATTCCGCCAATCTGGCCCACCCGAACATCGCCGCGCTGTTCGAATACTACGAACACGACGGCATCGGCTTCCTCATCATGGAATACGTGCCGAGCAAGTCGCTCGCCGATCTCTACCACGAGAAGGGCGCGATGGACCCGACCGAACTGCTGCCGATCCTCATCCAGACCGCACGCGGCCTGTTCGTCGCGCACAGCCACGACGTGATCCACCGCGACGTCAAGCCGGCCAACATCATGGTCTCCGACACCGGCGAGGTGAAGATCACCGACTTCGGCGTCTCCTACTCGACCAACCAGGAGCAGATCACGCAGGACGGCATGGTCGTCGGCACCGCACAGTACATCTCGCCCGAACAGGCGCAGGGCAAGCAGGCGACCCCGCAGTCCGACATCTACTCGCTCGGCGTCGTCGCATACGAGGGCCTGTGCGGGCACCGGCCGTTCACGGGCGCCACCCCCGTCGACATCGCGGCCGCGCACGTCAACGACCCCGTGCCGCCGCTGCCGGACACGGTCGACTTCCAGCTCGCGCAGTTCGTCATGTCGATGCTGGCGAAGGACCCGCGCGACCGTCCGAAGGACGCGCTCGTCGTTTCACGTACGCTCGCGCGCATCGAACGTCGCCTGCTCGACCAGGCGACCGCGCAGGCCGACGACACGTTCGTCAACCTCGGCCGCATGCCGAGACGCGTCTCCAGTCGGCCGCACGCGGTGAACACGCTGCTGCGATCGCTTGACCCGGGACGGTTCGCGCAGGCGGCCGTCTCCGCCGCACAGCCCGGACGGCCCGACCAGACCGGCGTCCAGCCCCAGCCGGCGGCCGGCACGCATATCAGCTTGAACGGCGCATCCGCGACGACGATGCGCAACACGCGGAAGGAGCAGCAATGAGCATGCCTAATTCGCTCGCCGACGGCCGCTATCAGCTCGGCCAGTCCATCGGCCACGGCGGTATGGCCGAAGTGCGCGTGGCGCTCGACACGCGGCTGGGCCGTACCGTGGCCGTCAAGATCATGCGCGCCGACCTGGCCAACGACCAGATCTTCCTCACGCGGTTCCGCCGCGAGGCGCACGCCGTGGCGCAGATGAACAACCCGAACATCGTGAACATCTACGATTCGGGCGAGGAGACCGTCACCAACGACGACGGCACCACCGAACGCCTGCCGTACCTGGTCATGGAGTACGTCAAGGGCCAGACGCTGCGCGACATCATCAAGGCCAACGGGGCGCTCTCGCAGCGCGACGCCGAACAGGTCATGCTCGGCGTGCTCTCGGCGCTCGAGTACTCGCACCGCATGGGCATCATCCACCGCGACATCAAGCCCGGCAACATCATGATCAGCGAGCAGGGCGTGGTCAAGGTCATGGACTTCGGCATCGCCCGCGCGCTCGACGACTCCGCCGCCACGATGACCCAGTCGCAGGGCGTGGTCGGCACCGCGCAGTACCTCTCGCCGGAGCAGGCGCGCGGCGAGACCGTCGACATGCGCTCCGACCTGTACTCGGCCGGCTGCGTGCTGTACGAGATGCTCACCGGACGCGCGCCGTTCGTCGGCGACTCGGCCGTGGCGATCGCCTACCAGCACGTCTCCGAAGTCGCGACCCCGCCGAGCGCGATCGTGCCCGGACTGCCGAAGATGTGGGATTCGATCTGCGCGAAGGCGATGGCCAAGGACCGGCAGAACCGGTACGCGACGGCCGCGGAGTTCCGCAACGACATCCTCACGTTCATGAACGGCGGCATGCCGGTGGCGGCCGCGTTCAACCCGCTCACCGACCTGGCGAACATGAAGGCGCGGCGCGAGGCCGAGCAGCAGCAGGAAAGCCAGAATCCGACCGCCACGATGGCCATGGGCCAGACCATGCCGATGGGCGCCGGAGTGGCGGGAGGCGTGCCGGGAGCCGGCGCGGGGGAGACCACGGCAACGCAGGCGTTCAACCCAATCACCGGACAGTTCGAGGTCGTGCCGTCCATGCGTCCGGCGGGCGGCGCCGGCGGCGCGGGCGTGCGTTCGCGCGCCGAACAGCGCGCCGCCGCGGCCAAGGCGAAGCGCAAGAAGATCGTGATCGGCTCGGTGATCGGCGGTCTGGCCGTGATCGCGCTGATCCTGGCGGCGTTCTTCATGCTCAGCCGTTCCGGCGGCGTGTCGAACGAGGAGACCGTGCCGGACTTCACGTCGATGTCGAACATCACCGAAGCCAAGGTCAAGGCGCAGCTCGAGGAGCTCGGGCTCACGCTCGACCCGCAGGAGGACAACGACTCCTCCGAGCCGGAGGGCACCGTGACCAAGCAGACGCCCAAGGGCGGCACCAAGGTCGCCAAGGGCAGCACGGTGAAGGTCTGGTTCTCCACCGGACCGCAGTCGATCAACGTGCCGGACGTGTCCAAGGAAACGCAGGAGGCCGCGCGCGCGACGCTGGAACAGGCCGGGTTCACCGTGGCGTCCACCGTCAAGAGCGTGCAGAGCTCCACCATCGATCAGGATCTGGTCGTCAAGACCGACCCGGCCGCGGG
>NZ_JAFEJT020000096.1 GCF_018555435.2 Bifidobacterium amazonense | reverse complement strand
AAGGCCCAAGGCCAGTGATCGCCGCGACGCGGATGTAAAAATGGCCGCATCTCGAAGATGCGGCCCCTATAGCACGTTCAAGGATGGCGCATGGCTGAAGTGGCCTGGTTTTGTTCCGTTTCATAGCGGAGACGGAACAGAACCAGGCCGCTTCATAAGGCCGAACCGTTACAGACAATGAATCCGGATAACTGTGTCATGGAATGGTTGAAAAGGAAAGGATGCTGATCATGGATTTTGAGAAGGAGCTGAAGGTCACGGAGACGAATATTCCGGGCTTGTTGGTGTTTGATCTGCCGGTGCATGGTGATAGTCGTGGCTGGTTCAAGGAGAACTGGCAGCGTGCGAAGATGACCGCGTTGGGTCTGCCTGATTTCGGTCCGGTGCAGAACAACATTTCGTTTAATGCGACGAAGGGCGTGACGCGTGGCATTCATGCGGAGCCGTGGGACAAGTACATCAGTATCGCGGCTGGTTCGATTTTCGGCGCGTGGGTGGATTTGCGTCCGGGTGAGAGCTTTGGTCAGGTGTTCACGACGCGTTTGGATCCGTCGAAGGCGATCTTCGTGCCGCGTGGCGTGGGCAACAGCTTCCAGGCGTTGGAGGACGGTACGGTGTACACGTATCTGGTGAACGCGCACTGGAGTCTGGAGCAGAAGAAGACGTACACGTTCGTCAACCTGGCCGACCCGGAGTTGGACATCCGGTGGCCGATCCCGCTGTCGGAGTCGGAGCGCAGCGAGGCGGACCTGCATCACCCGATGCTCAGGGACGCCAGGCCGATGGCGCCGAAGCGTACGCTGGTGACGGGCTGCAACGGCCAGTTGGGTCGTGCGATCCGCGCGTACGCGGAGGCGCACGGTCTGGAGGGTTTCGAGTATACGGACATCGACGAGTTCGATTTCTCCGATCCGGCCGCGTACGACAAGTACGACTGGAGCCTGTACGGGACGATCATCAACGCGGGCGCGTATACCGCGGTCGATAAGGCGGAGACCGCGGAGGGCCGTCCGGTCGCGTGGAAGGCGAACGCGCAGGGTCCCGCCTTGTTGGCCCGTGTGGCGAGGGATCATCACATCACGCTCGTGCATGTCAGCTCGGACTACGTGTTCGATGGCACGCTCGAGGAACATACGGAGACCGAAGGCTTCGCGCCGTTGGGTGTGTATGGGCAGACCAAGGCGGCGGGCGACATCGCGGTGGCCAACGCTCCCGAGCACTATATCCTCCGCAGCAGTTGGGTGATCGGTGAGGGGCATAACTTCGTCAAGACGATGATGATGCTCTCCAACCGCGTCGCGGACGAGAATGACGAGCTGGATCAGGTGACGGTGGTTGATGACCAGTATGGTCGCCTCACGTTCACCAAGGACATGGCCGAGGCGATCTTCCATCTGCTCGACAGCCATGCGCCGTATGGCACGTACAATCTGACCGGTTCGGGTGCGGTCAGGAACTGGGCTCAGATCGCGGCCGCCGTGTTCGAGCGGACGAACGGCAACGGGGACAGGGTCAGGCCGATCAGCACGGCCGAGTATTTCGCGAATGCGAAGAACCCGGTGTCCCCGCGTCCGGTGTATTCCGCGCTCGACCTGAGCAAGATCGAGGCGGCGGGTTACACGCCGGCCGACTGGGAGAAATCCCTCACCGCATACGTGGATAAGGAGCTTGCGAAGTAAGAGGTAACGGAATCGCGCTTCGCGCGATGCTGTTTATTAGCGGCCTTCGGCCGCGGAGCTCCCCCACCCGACTTCGTCGGGAGCCCCCTCAGTGAGGGGGCCAAGGCTACCGCCAGCTTTATACCGACAAAATAATGCTGGCGGAGCCTCGGCCGTCCTGCAATTACGGACGGGCTTCGCCCGCGTTTTGCTGGCTCGCCTGTCGGCTCGCACATCGCCTACAAACGGCTCTGCCGTTTGCTTTACGGCGATGTCCTCACTGAGCTCGCGGCCGCAGGCCGCCAAACAAACGGCATCGCGCGCAGCGCGATTCCGAGACCAAGCGGACGCTCCGACCGAATCTATGCACGGCACGATGCCTCAGTGAGGGGGCCGCGGAGAACTCCGATCACCCGAATTCCACGAAGCCGGTGTCTTTGAGGTAGTGCTTGCCTACGCTCATGTCGTACTGGATGAGCCGGTATTCGGCCAGCATCCGCTTCGCCTTGGCCGGGAGGTCCTCCTCCGCGACCACCTTGCCCGAAGCGTCCAGATAGGTCGGCTTGTCGGTGCCGCTGCCCGAACCGGCCGGTCCGATCGCCGGAATCGCCTCGCGCATGGCCGTCAGAAACGCCAGATACGGCGTGACCTTCGCGTTCATATGCTCCGCGGCCTGCGCCATGAAATAGTTCGACGACGTGTATCCGGAAGCCGACTGCACGGCGCCCCGCGAGGCCGACGCGGCGTTCGACCAGATGAAGTAGTCGGTCTCGTGCAGCGTAACGGAATTCGCCGGATCGGACGCGGCCGTCGCATAGATGCCGGGCAGATGATCGCCGTAGTAGATCACCGTGATCGGCCGGTCGATCCGGTCCAGCTGGGCGAGGAACTCCCGCGTGTACTGATCGGTGTAGTTCACGCCCTTCGCATACGTGTCGATCGACGTGCGCTCCGCGTCGGAGACGTTCTCCGACGTGTCTGCGTCCTTGAACTGGTTGTCGCGATACCAGTCGTTGTACGGCATGTGGTTCTGCATGGTGACGACCTGGATGAACTGCCGGTCGGCGTCGTTCACATGCTCCAGCACGTTCGCATACGTCGCCTCGTCGGACGAATACCACGCCGAGTCGATCGGATGCAGTCCCGACATCGCGTTCTTGCCGTCTTTCGCCCAGAACGTCGAAAAACCGAACTTGCGGTAGTTGACGTCGCGGAAGTACATGTTCCGGTCGAACGAATGGAACGCGATCGAACTGCCGCCGGTCTCGCTCCACAACTGGTTGAACGACGGCGACCATTGCTGTCCCGGCACGAGCTGCTGGTAGGCGACGGACAGCGACGAATCGTAGTTCGCCATGCTCAATCCCGTCAGCGCCTGGTACTCGATGTTCGCCGTGCCGCCGCCGTAGCCGGGGGAGAGCATCAGTCCGGACGTCGTGCCGGCCTTGACCGACCGGATATACGGCATCGGATCCTCGCTGAACGAGACGCCGGGCACGCGGTTCGGATCCGAGAACGATTCGGACAGCAGCAGGATCACGGTGCCGTCCGTCATCTGGTTCGCACGCGACCGGTTGATCTGACTGGCCTGTTTCGCGTACTTGGCCGCCAGCTGCTCCATGGCGTCCTTGTTGTACCCTTCCGGCTTGTCCATCGCCTTGGTGTGCGCGAGACGCAGGAAGTTGATCGCCGGCCCGTTGTTCTTCGCGTCGCCGTACGCGTTCCACAGCTGCGGCGCATCGCCCATGCGCCGCGACCATTGCTGCGCGCCCGACCCGCTGACGCCCAGGTTCCACGTGAACGATACGAACAGCGTCGCCGTCAGCATAAGCGTGAACACGCGCATGCAGTTGCACGCGACGGTTTTGGGATCGCGGAACGGATGACGCCAGCTGAACGGGATGAACCCGTTGCGCCCGTCAAGCAACTGCAGCGCGACGCAGCCGGCCACGAACCAGGCCAGCAACCCGACGGCCCCGTGGACGAGCGGCAGGCTGTCGGACGGTACGAACGACATGATGTCGCCGGAATTGCCGCCCGAAATGAAACTCATGTCGGCGGGGATCACCGGTTCGTTGCGCAGCTTCACCTTGATCGCGTTCGCCACGGCGAACACGACCATCGTCGCGCCGAACGCGGCGGTCGCGATCCAGAACCGGTTGATCAGCAACGTCAGCAGCAGATAGATCAGTCCCAATATCAGAAAATTCAGCAGCCAGACGTACCGCTGCTCCAGCCACATCTGACTGACGAACCGCGTCACCTGACCGGCCACGCTCTGCTGGATGCGCGTGGTCGCGTCCACGCTGTCGGGATCGTCGTACTGCGGCTCCGTATACATGCCCCACTGCAGGCCGGTCACCGACGCCGCGGTGACGACCGTGAACACGATGAAGTAGCACGCGTAGGAGAACCGCATGCGCATGCGCCACAGTTCGCGGATCGCGCGGGCCGCGACGAGGAGCGTCCCGCGGATGCGACGCGCGTGCGGATGGTTCCATACACGCACGATCGTCGCGCGCAGGGTCGCGTCGAGCGGCAGCGTCGCGTCGTCCGTCGGCGATGCCGATGCCTGCTGCGATGAGGCTGTCTGCGGTTGCGTTGTTTCCTGCGTCATGTCGTACGTCCATCTCCGTCGGTAGGGCCTCGCACATTGTAGTCGGGAGTTCAGAAAACGTTCACCGTACGGCAACCTTGTGCGGGCCGATGGATGGGGGATGCGGGACGTCGACGGGGATGGCGACGCGGCGTCCGGTGACGCTGCGGCCGGTCGTGCGGCCGGCCCCGTCGCACGGAGCCGTGGCCTGCGGCACGACGACCGCACGTCTGTCCGCCGGGAACGTCTCCGGCGCGCGGAGCCGTGGATATGACGTGCCTATGGCGCGACGGACCCGTGCCGGCTACGATGGGAGCGTTACGAAAGAGGGGCGACATGACGGCTTACATGGACCACAAGGATCTGGCGAACGAGACGATCGACGCGCAGCGCACGCTGCAGATCGCGGACGGCGTGCATCGCGTGATGGACGAGGTCGCGCGGGCCGAATCGGCGGCGGGCCGCCCGGCCGGATCCGTGAAGCTGCTCGCGGCGACCAAGACGCGCGACGTCGGCGAGATCATGGCCGCGATCGACGCAGGCATCCGCATGATCGGCGAGAACCGGCCGCAGGAGGTCGCCGTCAAGGCCGCGGGACTGGCCCGGCTGTGCGCGGAACGCGGGTTCTCGCTCGGTGCGGCCGACGCGGCCGGGTCCGCGGCATCCGCGACGTCCGCAGCAGACCCCACGCACATCCCGTTCCACCTGATCGGCCAGCTGCAAAGCAACAAAATCGGCAAGGTGCTGCCCGTCGTCGACACGATCGAATCCGTCGACTCGATCGACGCGGCCGAAAAGATCTCCCGCCGAGCCGTCGCGCGCGGCATCACCGTCGGCGTCCTGCTCGAAGTCAACGAATCGGGCGAGGCGTCGAAATCCGGCTGCGATCCGGCGCACGCGATTCTGCTCGCGCAGCGCATCGGCACGCTCGCCGGACTCGAACTGCAGGGACTCATGACGATCGGCGCGCACGTCGACGACGAGACGACCATCCGCCGCTGCTTCGCGCACCTGCGCAAGACGCGCGACCAGATCCTCGACGCGGGCGAGCCCGGCACCGAACACTGCACCGAACTGTCGATGGGCATGACGCACGATCTGGCGCTCGCCATCGCGGAAGGCTCGACGATCGTGCGCGTCGGCACCGGCGTGTTCGGCGAGCGCGCGTTCATCTGACGTTTGTCGTGCGCGATGTCGCGATGTGACGGACGTGTGCGTTCGCGCGCGACGCGGGCGTGCCATCGCGCGTAATCGTCGCGTGTGCCGCGACTGTGCCGCGGCGCTCATTTCGCGACGACTGCGGCGACTACACTGTGCTGTATGAGAATTGCACGATTTTCGCTCAAAGGCACTCCCCGCTACGCGTTCGTCCAGAACGACCCGACCGACCACAAGGACTATCTGATCGAGCTCAACGGCTATCCGCTGGGCGCCGGCGCCGTCGAGCCGACCGGCAACCGCTACGCGCTGGACGCCGAGGGCGTGCGACTGCTCGCCCCCGTGCTGCCGTCCAAGGTGTTCGGCCTGGCCAAGAACTACGAGGCGCACGCGCAGTTCATGCACGCCGCCGGCCATTCCGAGGTCGCCCACGCGCCCGAGAACATGGTGATCTTCACCAAGCCGAGCACGTCGGTGATCGGCCCCGACGATCCGATCGTCATCCCGCCGTTCAGCCACGACATGAACTTCGAGCCGGAAGTGGCCGTGGTCATGGGCCGCATCGCCAAGAACGTGCCGGTCGAGAAGGCCATGGACTACGTGCTCGGCTTCACGTGCGTCAACGACGTGACGCTACGCGACCTGCAGGGCATGGACCCGATGTGGACGCGCGCGAAGGGCTTCGACACGTCCTGCCCGCTCGGCCCGT
Organism: Bifidobacterium amazonense; assembly: GCF_018555435.2. Taxonomy (GTDB): domain Bacteria; phylum Actinomycetota; class Actinomycetes; order Actinomycetales; family Bifidobacteriaceae; genus Bifidobacterium; species Bifidobacterium amazonense. The sequence goes on along the minus strand of NZ_JAFEJT020000096.1, from coordinate 16 downwards.
GGATCGTCGCGCGCGA
>NZ_JAFEJT020000095.1 GCF_018555435.2 Bifidobacterium amazonense | reverse complement strand
GCAGCGCGTGCTCATCGCGCAGGCGCTCGCCAGCGACCCGCAGATCATCGTGGCCGACGAGCCGACCAGCGCGCTCGACGTGACCGTGCAGAAGAAGATCCTCGACCTGATCGACACGTTGAGCCGCGCCCGCGACATCGCCGTGCTCATGGTGACCCACGATCTCGCAGTCGTCTCCGACCGGGCCGACGACGTGGTGGTCATGCATCACGGCGAGGTCGTCGAGACCGGCGACGCGGCGCGCGTGCTGGATCATCCCGCGCAGGAGTACACGGCGACGCTGCTGGCGGCCTCGCCGTCGTTCCGCATTGACGAACGCCGCGCGCCGCAGCCGCAGGACGTCGTCTCCAAGGGCTTCGGGGCGGCGGACGGCGACCGGAACGCGACGGCCGACGCCGTACGCTGGGAAGGCGTCACCAAGGAATACCGCACCGCGTTCTCCAAACGGGGTGCGTTCAAGGCGCTGGACAACGTCACGCTCACGGCCCCGGCCGGCAAGACGCTGGCCATCGTGGGCGAGTCGGGATCCGGCAAGACCACGCTGCTGCGTCTGGCGCTCGCGCTGTCCTCGCCGACGCGGGGCAGCGTCGAGGTCAACGGCAACGACCTGTCCACGCTGCACGGCCGGCAGCTGCGACGCCACCGCCGGGAATTCCAGCTGGTGCAGCAGAACCCCTTCGACTCGCTCGACCCGAAGCTGTCCATCGCGCGCAGCATCGCCGAGCCGTTGCAGGCGTTCCATGCCGGCAACCGGCAGGAGCGCGCCAGGCGGGTGCGCGAACTGATCGATCTCGTCGCCCTGCCGCAATCCGTGCTCGCCGCCAAGCCAACGGAACTGTCCGGCGGGCAATGCCAGCGCGTCGCGATCGCCCGCGCGCTGGCGGTACGGCCCGAAGTGCTGTTCCTCGACGAGCCGGTGTCCGCGCTGGACGTAGTGGTGCAGGCGCAGATCCTCGACCTGCTCGCCTCGTTGCAACGCGAACTGCACCTGTCCACCGTGTTCGTCTCGCACGATCTGGGCGTGGTCTCCAATATCGCGGATCGGATCGCGGTGCTGGGCAAGGGCCGGCTCATCGAACAGGGGGACGCCGCGCAGGTGCTGCGCCATCCGACGCAGGAATACACGCGGGCGCTGTTGGACGCGATCCCCGGACACGGGCGTGGGGACGCCCGTGGGCGGGTCGCCTAACGGCCGTACGAATCACATTCACACAAGCATTGGGGAATGCATATGACAACGCTTACTTGGGAACAGGCCGACACCGCCGTCACGGCGGAGGAGCGGCCGGGGAAGGTCGCGGGCGTGGGGGCGCCCGCGACGGAAGCGACTGCTGCGGAAGCATCCGCTGCGGAGACGCTGCGCGACGCATTGCGCGACATACTGCCGGACCCGCTGGTGATCGTCGATCCCGCGTCGATCGACGGCATCCAGCGCCGGTCGCGGCAGGACGGCGTGGGGCCGATCATCGCCGCGGTCACGCCGGACAACGCACAACAGATCGCCGACGTGCTGCGACTGGCCTCCGCGGCGCGCGTGCCGGTGTACACCAGAGGCGCAGGGTCCGGCATCGGCGGCCTGTCCGCGCCTGAGCGGGCCGGCATCCTGCTGCTGACCGAGCGGCTGAACCGCATCCTGGACTTCGATCCGGTCAGCCGGACCATCCGGGTCGAAGCCGGCGTGGTCACCGCCGACATCAACGCGTATCTGGACGGCAGCGGCCTGTACTACGCGCCCGACCCGGCGAGCGCCGGATTCTCCACCATCGGCGGCAACATCGCCACGAACGCCGGCGGCTTCCACTGCGTGAAATACGGCACCACGCGCCAGTCGCTGCTGTCGCTGAAGGTAGTGCTCGCGGACGGTTCGATCATCGAAACCGGACGCGGCGTGGCGAAGAACGTCGCCGGACTGGATCTGACCTCACTGTTCACCGGCTCGGAAGGCGCACTCGGCGTGGTGGTCGAGGCGACGCTGAAGCTGCTGCCCAGACCGTTGCGCGAGGCGTCGGCCATCGCGTTCCTGGACGATCTGGCGCAGGTGGGCGATGCGGTGAACGCGGTGCAGGCCGTGCCCGTGCAGGTGTCCACGTTCGATCTGATGGGCGTGCCCTATATCCAGACGTATCCCGACAGGTACCTGCCCGCCGTGGGCGACGCCCGCTGGATGCTGCTGGTGCAGGCCGACGGCCTGGCCGGCGACGAGGAGATCCGGCTGGTGGCGGAGGCGCTGCGCCGGGTGGGCGCCAGCGTGATCACTCCCGACGGTGACGAGGTCGCTTCGTTCCTGGAACTGCGCACCACCGGCCGAGCGATCCCGCCGTCGGACCATCCGCGGTGGCTGGTCGAAGTCGATGCCGCGGTGCCGCTCTCGCAGGTCGCGACCTACCTGCGCGACATCGAGGGCGAGGCCCGCGCGCATGCGGGCGAGGGCGTGGGGTTCTCCTTCGCCGCGCATATCGGCGACGGCAACGTGCACGCGGTGTTCTTGGCCGAGCGTAGGCCCGACGACGTGGATCGGCCCGAGTCGATCACGGCCATCCGGCATCGGCTGCTGCTACGTGCGCTGGAACTGGGCGGGACCATCACCGGCGAGCATGGCATCGGCACGGGGCTGAAGGATTATCTGCCGTTGCAGGTGGGCGAACGCGATCTTGCGGTGCAGCGGGCCATCAAGCAGGCTTTGGATCCGCAGGGCATCCTCAATCCGGGGAAGTGGCTGTGAGCGGGGGCGTGCCGGTGCGGGCCGGCTATTCGCAGATCGCCGGCCATCTGGGCGGACCGGCGTTCCTGCCGCTCAGGCGCGACGCGGCGGACGGGGCCGCGAAGCCGCTGATCGACCTGACCGGCGGCGTGCCGGACGAGGGCGTGCTGCCCTACCGATCGTACGATGATGCGACGCATGCCGTGCTGACGGACGCCGGCACGGCGTTCAAATCGGTGTCGTACATCCCGCCGGCGGGCATCGGCCGGCTGCGCGAGCAGGTGGCGCGGTGGCGGGGCGTATCGGTCGACAACGTGCTCATCACCGATGGCGCCATGAACGGCATCTTCCTGGCGGCGCAGGCGATGATCGACCCGGGCGACCGCGTGCTGGTGGAGACGCCCACGTTCCCGTTCGCATTGCGGATCTTCCGACGGCTGGGCGCGCAGGTGGACACGCTCGCGCTGCGCCGCGGCGGCGCCGATCTGGACGGGCTCGAACGGCAGTTGCGCGGCGGCGCGCGGTACAAGGCGTTCTATACGATCCCCGATTTCCAGAATCTCACCGGCGAGGTGACCGACGGCGCGCATAAGCGGCGTCTGCTCGAGCTCGCCGACCGGTACGGGTTCGCCGTGATCGCGGACGATCCGTACTGCGACCTGTGGTTCGGCGATGACGAGCCCGCCGGCTTCCCGCAGGGGTACCGGCAGGCGGACGACTATTCGCCGCTGTATGAGATCGGCACGTTCTCGAAGACGCTGGGGCCAGGATGGCGCGTCGGATGGGTGATCGCGTCGGCCGACGCGGTGCGCCGACTTGCGGCCATCCGGCTGTGCGTGGACGGCAACGGCAGCGCCATCGGCCAGTACGCGATCTCGCGGCTGCTGGAGGACCCCGTCTGGTTCGACGATCTGCTGGACGCCGAACGGCGGCTGTACCGCGGGCGTGCGCGCACGTTGACGACGGCGTTGCACGACACGTTCGGCGGGTCGGTGCTGTTCGACGAGCCGCAGGGAGGGTTCTTCCTGTGGGCGAGGCTGCCGCGCGGGATCGCCGTCGACGACGTGCGGGTGCAGGACGCGTTGGCGCGGCAGAACGTGCTGGTCACGCGCGGCGACTCGTTCTATCCGGATCGTCCGGACGCCTCGTATGTCCGGATGGGATTCTCCGCGATCGGCGACGACCGGCTGCGCGAGGGCGTGCATCGTCTCGGTGACGCGCTGCTGCCGCTGCTGCGCTGACGGTTTCCGGGCGTGGCCGGCGTATGTCGTTCATATTTCGTATGTATTGACGCTCGCGGCAATTCGCGGCGTTCATGGCATCGGCTCCCGCATGCGTGCGGGAGCCGATGCCTTTTGTTTTGTTGTATTTTACTTTTTTCGGTCGCCGTCGAAGGACCACGCCCGGTCGGTAATTCGGTAATCGACCATAAGTTTTTCATATGACGGGACGGTGTTGTATTCGCGAATCATGCGGTACAGTGTCATTATCAGGAACAACGAACACTGTTGCTGACATCGTATATCGCGCGATCGTTGGGGAACGATCGCACCGACACAGGGGGGGAACGAATATATGGTCTCGTACCAGAACATATCGTCGCAAAGCGACCGGGAATTCGCCGACGCATGGCGACGGTGGCATGACGACAAGGACAGGCAATTCGCTTCGGAATACGGATTCCTGTCCGTCATCGGACTGGATTGGCTGCATGACGGAGAGACGGTCGCGGTGCCGGACTTTCCGGGCGAATGGCGGCAGGACGGCGACACGGTGACCTACACGCCGCAGTCGGGGAAGGTGGTCACCGTCAATACGCTGCCGCTCAACGGGCCGCGCGGGTACATCACGCCGACCGACGAGGACGCCAACGTGGTCGACATCGTCTACCGCGACGTCAAGGCGGAACTCATCAAACGCATCGGCGGCACCGACCACTACGCCGTGCGCGTGCGCGACCCGCAGGCTCCGAAACGGCTGAACTTCAAGGGTACGCCGTATTTCGAGCCGAATCGCAAGTGGGTCGTGCCGGCCACGTACGTCCCGTACGAGACGGTGACCGACGTGACGGTGGACGCGTCGCTCAGCTATCTCAACCATGTCGAACAGGCCATCGGCGAGCTGGAGTTCGAACTCGACGGCAAGCCGCAGCGGCTGGTCGTCTTCCAGGGGCACGGCGCCGGGCGGGGGCTGGTGCTGTTCCGCGACGGCACTTCCGGCAAGGAATCGTACGGCGGGGCCAGGGTGCTGACCTTCGACGTCACCGATCCGAAGTCCGTGGACCATATCGACTTCAACCGCGCCACCAATCTGCCGTGCGCATACAGCCAATACTGCACCTGCCCGCTCGCGCCGGCGTCGAACACGCTCGCCGTGGCCGTGACCGCAGGCGAGAAGCTGCCGGCCGAACACGATTTCTGACAATCGCATGTCATGTCTCGGCTTATTCGCCCGCATGTCGTACGGGAAATACGTATGGCATCGGTATTGAAATTCCCGGACTGGAGCATGGGATAACCATCCCATAACGTGACGGAAATCCGCATTATATGTGCGGCCGTCTCGTCATCGATTCTCGTTGATAATCATCAATATCTCATATCAATATCTCGCATCAATATCAGACACATGCACTGATCATTATCTTTGGGGGAAGATAACCATGACCGATACCAAAACAGCGGATAATACGCTGACCATACCGAATCTCAGACCGCAATACGACGGCAAGCCGTTCCCGGGCAGCGAACTGCCGACAGTCGAACAGGCGATCGCCGACGCGCAACGCTACGTGGACCGCGCGTGGACGGACGACGGCACGTTCGTGACCTGGCCGGAACACGAGGAATGGGGCGCCAACTACGGTCCCTTGTCCCTGTACACCGGCGCGGCCGGCGTGGCGTGGTTCCAGTTGGCCAAACTGCACAGCGAACTCGCCGACGGGCAGGACGCGGAACGGCTCGAACGGGCCCTGTCCTACATCGAACGGCAGTGGGAGGTCTATACGCGTCCCGATCACGAATTCATCGCCGTCGACGGCGACTTCTCGTACTGCGGCGGACTGTCCGGCATCGCCGCGGTGGTCGCCGAAGCGGCCCGTACGGACGGACGCTGGACTCCGCTCGCGCGGAAGATCGCCGACCATGTGGCCGACCGCTACCGGCCGGGGCACGGCTGGACCGGACTGTCGCCGTTGTGGGGCGACGCCGGCATCTCCAACGCGCTGCTGTCGATCGGCGACGCGCTCGGCGACTCCCGATACGCCGATGTGGCCGTACGGGCCGGCGAAGACCTGCTCGCCAAGGAGATCCGCGACGAAAGCGGATCGCACTGGCCGGTCATGCGCCTGCACGACATGAGCGAACGCTATGCATCCTTCCCGGACCATGCGATGGTCGACGGCTTCCTCGAAGGCGGCGACGGCATCGCCCTCGCCCTCGCGAACTTCGCCAAGGCCACCGGGCGCGACGATTTCAAACAGGCCGCGCTGCGGGCCGTCGAAACGGTCAAGACCAAGGCCGTCGTCGCGGGCGACGCCGCCATCTCACGCAACCTGAACGAATCCGGACAGGCCCGGTTCGGACTGTGCACGGGATCGTCGGGATACGTGCGCATCTTCTCCGCCGTCGCCGCCATCAGCGACGATCCGGCCGAACCGGTCGAATGGGCGCGTCGGTTCGGTCGCGGCATCATCCGCAGCGGCGTTCCCGGCCGGCTCGCGCAG
>NZ_JAFEJT020000094.1 GCF_018555435.2 Bifidobacterium amazonense | reverse complement strand
TCATCGGCGCGCAGCTCGACAACGAGTACATGCACTCGTCCGCTCCATGGGAGATGACCACCGGCATCTCCGACGAATGGGTGCCCGGCGGCTCCGACGGCATCGCCTATCTTGAGGCGCTGCGCGGCATCGCGCACGAGGTCGGCATCGACGTGCCGTTCTACACGGCCACCGGCTGGGGCGGCGCGCCCGTGCCCGACGACGTGCTGCCGCTGTGGGGCGGCTACGCGTACCGGCCGTGGCTGTTCTACGCGCACGGCGGCGAACATCCCGTCACCGACGAATACCTGTACCGCGACTTCCACGCCAACGACTGCCCGCGCGGCGCCGAATTCGATCCCTCCTACCAGCCCGAGGACAGGCCGTACGCGTGCTGCGAAATGGGCGGCGGCATGACCAACTCGTACAACTACCGCTTCGTGCTGCCGATGAAATCCGTGGACGCTATGACCAACATCAAAATGGGCTCCGGCTGCAACTTCCTCGGCTACTACATGTACCACGGCGGCACCAATCCGACCGGTCACGGCGTCTACCTCAACGAAGGCCAGGTGCCGAAGAAGTCGTACGACTACCAGGCCGGGCTCGGCGAATTCGGACAGGTGCGCGAATCGTACGGCCGCATGAAGACGCTGCACTACTTCGGACGCACGTTCGCCGAACGGTTCGTGCCGATGGACGTCGTCGTGCCCGCCGACCAGGCCGGCATCACGCCGACCGACCGTGAACCGCTGCGCTACTGCGTGCGCACCGACGGCCGGTCCGGCTTCGTGTTCCTCGACAACTTCCAGGACCACGACGAGATGGTCGCCAAACATGACGAGACGATCGGGATCACGCTCGCCGACGGGGCCGGGACGGTCGTGATCGACGGGATCGGACTCGCGCCGGAGGAGAACTGCGTGCTGCCGTTCAACATGGACCTCGACGGCGTGACGCTCGCCGCGGCGACCGTGCAGCCGGTCACCGCGATCACGCTGCCGGGGGCTGCGCGCCGCACGTTCGTCTTCCTGCGGCCCGACGGCATGACCCGCGCGTGGATGCGCTTCGCCGACGGCACCATGCTCGACGTGGACGGCGACGCCGACTTCCAACGGTTCACCGTCTCCGACGGCGGCGCGACGGTCGACGTGGTCGTGCTCAGCCGGGCCAAGGCCGGCGAGATGACCGTGATCGACGGCGAGGCGCTCGTGTTCGCTCCGGGTGCCGCGTTCCGCCGCGACGGACGGATCGTCGTCGAGTCGACCCGCGGCGACATCCGCGTGGAGACCTATCCGGCGGGCTATCTTGCGGCCGGCAACGGGGAGACCGACATCATGGACGGTTCGTCGCCGCTCGGCTCGCTCACCGTCGCGCTGCCGGAAGCGCACGTTGAACCCACGGTCGAACGGCTGAAGGACAACCGTTTCGCGATCACCCTGCCCGACGGGTTCATGGACGGCGACCATGTCAAGGACATGCTGCTGCAGGTGCGCTACATGGGCGACATCGGCTGGCTGTTCGCCGGCGGCGAGCTGGTCAACGACAACTTCTGCAACGGCGACGTGTGGGAGATCGGCATGAAGGAGAACGCGGGGCTTGTCAAGGCCGCGGGCAACCGGCTCGTGCTCGTGATCACGCCGCTGAGGAAGGGCGTGAACGTGAACGTCGACTCGCCGATGGCCGCGCGCATGGAACACGCCGACGAGCAGATCGCATCGCTTGAATCCGTGGCCGTACAGCCCGTATACGAGGTGGAGTTCCGCAAGTCGTGACTGCAAGTCGTGACCCATTACCAACGCTGAGGGGCCGTTTCGCGTTGGGATCCGGTGGGTAACTTATCGGTTCTCGCCAGGATCCAACGCGGAAGGGCCCATCCGCGTTGGATCCCGGCCGGTTACCTCATTCTCGCGGATGAGAGGGGCGGGCGCCCCGGAGCGGAAAGGGATCATCCCGTTGCCCGATGTCCGGTCCGGCCGTAGGCGCCTAGCCTTGGATCCATGATCGTTGCATCGCATTCCATGCTGTTCGCATTCGCCGGCCTCATCGCCGGCATCGCCCTGTGCTATGCGCTGATGGTGACCGGCGCGTTCGTCGCCAAGCGGACCCTCGCCGACTGGGATCGGGAGGAGTGAGCCCCCGCCCATACGTGGCGGAAAACGCTTGCTGAGGGTGGTCTCAGCGAGATAAGACCGCCACGCGAGGAAGGACAGACGAAGAACGAGGCACAGGGATCGATCTGGAGGGACTGCCGTCAGCTCAGCAGCGCGGCGATGATCGCGATGCTGAGCCGTTCAACGAACAGTCCTGTGGACTGTTCGTAGGCGAGGGGAGCGGCTGTGCCGCGACGGTTCATCGCGATGCTGCTAACTGAGCAATGCGGCGATGATCGCGATGAACACTGGGCTGGTGAGCGTGGAGATGAGGATGCCGTCGCGGGCGAACGTGAGGCCCACGTTGTAGCGGGCCGCATAGTTGTACACGTTCTGGCCGGTCGGCAGCGCGGCGAGCACCACGCACGCGTACAGTACGTTGCCGCGGAAGCCCATCACGAAGTACGCGAGCAGGAACGCGATGATCGGCATCACGATGTTCTTCAGGATCGCGACCGTGAAGATCGCCGGACGGTCGCCCTTCTGCTGCAGCGGCTTCGTGCCGTGCAGCGACATGCCGAACGCCATCAGGATCATCGGCACCGCGGACTCGCCGATCATGTTGATCGGGTCGTACAGGAAGTTCGGGATGAACCAGCCGGTCCACGCGTTGACGGCCGACAGCAGGATGCCCAGCAGCGAGCCGATGAGCAGCGGCTGGTGCAGCGGCTGCTTGGCGATCTCCTTGAACGAGACCTTGCCCTTGGTGGTCACGTCGAGCGCGGTCAGGCCGATCGGCGTGAACAGGGCCTGCTGCATGACCAGGATCGGGGCGACCAGAGCGCCGTTGCCGAGGATGTAGGTCGCGATCGGTAGGCCGATGTTGTTCGAATTCAGATACAGCGAATTGAGTGAGCCGATGATCGCGTCGGGCGCGCTCATATGGAAGAACATGCGGTTGAGGGCCAGAAACACGAGCCCCACCAGCATGGCCGAGAAGAACGCCACGATGATCGACGAATGGAAGATGTCGAAGATCGGCTCCTTCGACAGGATCGCGAACATCAGACACGGGCTCGAGACGAAGAAGCTGAACCTGTTGAGCACCATCTGGGCGCTCGATCCGCCGATCTGCATACGCGCCGCGATATATCCGGCCAAAATCACGATGCCGATGACGCAGAAGCCTTCCATCGCGCTCAACAAACCCGGCATGAATCCCTCTTTCCCGATGTCCCTGCTGCTTTCGGCCAACCGCCGCAAATGTCGCGGGCGATGCGCTGGTGAGCGCCCCGCGAACCTGAAACCTATCCCATATTGCCACACCCCATCTAACTGGGAATGCGGCAGTTTGACGATCGAGAGGCTAAATTCGCCCTGTGTCAAGGTCAGTTCGACGATCGAGAGGCTCCCGAATCGCGCGCACAAGCTTTTACAGGCTGATTCGAGGCCTTCTCAGACGGATTACGGGACAGATATAGCCTCTCGATCGTCAAACTGACCTCGGCAAAACCGGTATTTGGCCTCTCGATCGTCAAACTGCCGCATTCCCAGTTAGATGGGGTGTGGCAATATGGGATAGGTTTCAGGTTCGCGGGGCGCTCACCAGCGCATCGCCCGCGACATTTGCGGCGGTTGGCCGAAAGCAGCAGGGACATCGGGAAAGAGGGATTCATGCCGGGTTTGTTGAGCGCGATGGAAGGCTTCTGCGTCATCGGCATCGTGATTTTGGCCGGATATATCGCGGCGCGTATGCAGATCGGCGGATCGAGCGCCCAGATGGTGCTCAACAGGTTCAGCTTCTTCGTCTCGAGCCCGTGTCTGATGTTCGCGATCCTGTCGAAGGAGCCGATCTTCGACATCTTCCATTCGTCGATCATCGTGGCGTTCTTCTCGGCCATGCTGGTGGGGCTCGTGTTTCTGGCCCTCAACCGCATGTTCTTCCATATGAGCGCGCCCGACGCGATCATCGGCTCACTCAATTCGCTGTATCTGAATTCGAACAACATCGGCCTACCGATCGCGACCTACATCCTCGGCAACGGCGCTCTGGTCGCCCCGAGCCTGGTCATGCAGCAGGCCCTGTTCACGCCGATCGGCCTGACCGCGCTCGACGTGACCACCAAGGGCAAGGTCTCGTTCAAGGAGATCGCCAAGCAGCCGCTGCACCAGCCGCTGCTCATCGGCTCGCTGCTGGGCATCCTGCTGTCGGCCGTCAACGCGTGGACCGGCTGGTTCATCCCGAACTTCCTGTACGACCCGATCAACATGATCGGCGAGTCCGCGGTGCCGATGATCCTGATGGCGTTCGGCATGTCGCTGCACGGCACGAAGCCGCTGCAGCAGAAGGGCGACCGTCCGGCGATCTTCACGGTCGCGATCCTGAAGAACATCGTGATGCCGATCATCGCGTTCCTGCTCGCGTACTTCGTGATGGGCTTCCGCGGCAACGTACTGTACGCGTGCGTGGTGCTCGCCGCGCTGCCGACCGGCCAGAACGTGTACAACTATGCGGCCCGCTACAACGTGGGCCTCACGTTCGCCCGCGACGGCATCCTCATCTCCACGCTCACCAGCCCAGTGTTCATCGCGATCATCGCCGCATTGCTCAGTTAGCAGCATCGCGATGAACCGTCGCGGCACAGCCGCTCCCCTCGCCTACGAACAGTCCACAGGACTGTTCGTTGAACGGCTCAGCATCGCGATCATCGCCGCGCTGCTGAGCTGACGGCAGTCCCTCCAGATCGATCCCTGTGCCTCGTTCTTCGTCTGTCCTTCCTCGCGTGGCGGTCTTATCTCGCTGAGACCACCCTCAGCAAGCGTTTTCCGCCACGTATGGGCGGGGGCTCACTCCTCCCGATCCCAGTCGGCGAGGGTCCGCTTGGCGACGAACGCGCCGGTCACCATCAGCGCATAGCACAGGGCGATGCCGGCGATGAGGCCGGCGAATGCGAACAGCATGGAATGCGATGCAACGATCATGGATCCAAGGCTAGGCGCCTACGGCCGGACCGGACATCGGGCAACGGGATGATCCCTTTCCGCTCCGGGGCGCCCGCCCCTCTCATCCGCGAGAATGAGGTAACCGGCCGGGATCCAACGCGGATGGGCCCTTCCGCGTTGGATCCTGGCGAGAACCGATAAGTTACCCACCGGATCCCAACGCGAAACGGCCCCTCAGCGTTGGTAATGGGTCACGACTTGCAGTCACGACTTGCGGAACTCCACCTCGTATACGGGCTGTACGGCCACGGATTCAAGCGATGCGATCTGCTCGTCGGCGTGTTCCATGCGCGCGGCCATCGGCGAGTCGACGTTCACGTTCACGCCCTTCCTCAGCGGCGTGATCACGAGCACGAGCCGGTTGCCCGCGGCCTTGACAAGCCCCGCGTTCTCCTTCATGCCGATCTCCCACACGTCGCCGTTGCAGAAGTTGTCGTTGACCAGCTCGCCGCCGGCGAACAGCCAGCCGATGTCGCCCATGTAGCGCACCTGCAGCAGCATGTCCTTGACATGGTCGCCGTCCATGAACCCGTCGGGCAGGGTGATCGCGAAACGGTTGTCCTTCAGCCGTTCGACCGTGGGTTCAACGTGCGCTTCCGGCAGCGCGACGGTGAGCGAGCCGAGCGGCGACGAACCGTCCATGATGTCGGTCTCCCCGTTGCCGGCCGCAAGATAGCCCGCCGGATAGGTCTCCACGCGGATGTCGCCGCGGGTCGACTCGACGACGATCCGTCCGTCGCGGCGGAACGCGGCACCCGGAGCGAACACGAGCGCCTCGCCGTCGATCACGGTCATCTCGCCGGCCTTGGCCCGGCTGAGCACGACCACGTCGACCGTCGCGCCGCCGTCGGAGACGGTGAACCGTTGGAAGTCGGCGTCGCCGTCCACGTCGAGCATGGTGCCGTCGGCGAAGCGCATCCACGCGCGGGTCATGCCGTCGGGCCGCAGGAAGACGAACGTGCGGCGCGCAGCCCCCGGCAGCGTGATCGCGGTGACCGGCTGCACGGTCGCCGCGGCGAGCGTCACGCCGTCGAGGTCCATGTTGAACGGCAGCACGCAGTTCTCCTCCGGCGCGAGTCCGATCCCGTCGATCACGACCGTCCCGGCCCCGTCGGCGAGCGTGATCCCGATCGTCTCGTCATGTTTGGCGACCATCTCGTCGTGGTCCTGGAAGTTGTCGAGGAACACGAAGCCGGACCGGCCGTCGGTGCGCACGCAGTAGCGCAGCGGTTCACGGTCGGTCGGCGTGATGCCGGCCTGGTCGGCGGGCACGACGACGTCCATCGGCACGAACCGTTCGGCGAACGTGCGTCCGAAGTAGTGCAGCGTCTTCATGCGGCCGTACGATTCGCGCACCTGTCCGAATTCGCCGAGCCCGGCCTGGTAGTCGTACGACTTCTTCGGCACCTGGCCTTCGTTGAGGTAGACGCCGTGACCGGTCGGATTGGTGCCGCCGTGGTACATGTAGTAGCCGAGGAAGTTGCAGCCGGAGCCCATTTTGATGTTGGTCATAGCGTCCACGGATTTCATCGGCAGCACGAAGCGGTAGTTGTACGAGTTGGTCATGCCGCCGCCCATTTCGCAGCACGCGTACGGCCTGTCCTCGGGCTGGTAGGAGGGATCGAATTCGGCGCCGCGCGGGCAGTCGTTGGCGTGGAAGTCGCGGTACAGGTATTCGTCGGTGACGGGATGTTCGCCGCCGTGCGCGTAGAACAGCCACGGCCGGTACGCGTAGCCGCCCCACAGCGGCAGCACGTCGTCGGGCACGGGCGCGCCGCCCCAGCCGGTGGCCGTGTAGAACGGCACGTCGATGCCGACCTCGTGCGCGATGCCGCGCAGCGCCTCAAGATAGGCGATGCCGTCGGAGCCGCCGGGCACCCATTCGTCGGAGATGCCGGTGGTCATCTCCCATGGAGCGGACGAGTGCATGTACTCGTTGTCGAGCTGCGCGCCGATGA
>NZ_JAFEJT020000093.1 GCF_018555435.2 Bifidobacterium amazonense | reverse complement strand
CCCGCGGCCGGCCAGCAGATCGCGCAGGAACAGCAGGTCACCGTGTACGTCTCCAGCGGCCCCGAACAGGTGACCGTGCCCGATTGCGCGGCCGGACAGTCCTACGCCGACTGCGCGGCCGCGATGACGGCGGCCGGGCTGAACCCGTCGGCCAGCGGCGCGGGCGAAAGCGGCGTGGTGGAAAGCATCAACCCGACCGCGGGCACGCAGGTCGACAAGGGGTCGACCGTGACGATCACCACCAAGGCGGCGTCCTCGTCCGGCTCCGATGGCAACGGGTCCGGGTCCGGAGACGGCACCGACAACAGCGGGTCGAACGGCAACAACGGCGGATCCACCGACAACAGCGGGTCGAACGGCGGCAGCGGCGGATCCACCGACAACAGCGGATCAAACGGCAATAGCGGTGGATCCACCAATAACGGCGGATCCGAATCCGGCACCAGCGGCAACTAGCTCATAATGCTGGTGGAGCCTCGGCGTCCTGCAATTATGGACGGGCTTCGCCCGCGTTGTGCTGGCTCGCTTGTCGGCTCGCACATCGCCTACAAACAGCTCCGCTGTTTGCTTCACGGCGATGTCCTCGCTGAGGGCTCCCGGCGGGTGGGGGAGCTCCGCGGCCGAAGGCCGCCAATAAACAGCATCGCGCGCAGCGCGATACCGAAACACTGACGAGTGAGGGGCGTCTTCCCTATGGAAGGCGCCCCTCACTCACGTCCTGTATTGCCTGTATCGCTCAGCCGTCAGTTGTTGACCTTGGGCTGCAGGCCCGCGGACTTGGCCACGGCGTTGGTCTGGCCGCACACGGCCAGCCAGTTGGCGAGCAGACGGTAGCCGTCCTGCGTCATCACCGATTCGGGGTGGAACTGCACCGCGTACATCGGCAGGTCGCGGTGCTTGATGCCCTGGATGATGTGGTCGCCCTGTGTCCACGCGGTCACGACCAGCTCGTCCGGCACGGAATCCGGCTCCACGGCGAGCGAATGATAACGCGTCGCGGTCATCGGATTGGCCACGCCCTCGAAGATCTCGTCGTCGATGTGCTCCACCTGGCTCGTCTTGCCGTGCATGATCGTCGGCGCATGGTCCACGGTGCAGCCGAACACCTCGGCCAGCGCCTGCAGGCCAAGGCAGACGCCGAACATCGGCTTCCTCTCGGCCGCGCAGCGACGGATCACGTCCTCGCTGGCGCCCGACTCGGCCGGCGCGCCCGGGCCGGGGGAGATGAGCACGCCGTCGTAATCGTCCAGCAGACCGGGCTTCGCGGCGTCGATCGCGTCGTTGCGCACCACGTCGACCGTCGCGCCAAGCGTCTTCAGATAGCCGACGATCGTGTACACGAACGAATCGTAATTGTCGACGACCAGAATGCGCGCCGAATCAGTCATCACAGTCTCCTTGCCCGAGCGATCGTTGTTCTTCCGCCCAGTCTAATCAGTCCGGTCCATCACGCGCACGCCATGCCCAAAACCGACTGTGCCCAAAACCGGAGGTCGCGCGGGCCGCCGACCGTTGGCCGGGTCCCAGTCCTCCACGCCAACCTAACGCTCCCGAGCCTGTTATCGTTAGCCCGGTCCCGGTCTTTCGCCAAAACCTAACGATTTTGGGTCCGGGAGCGTTAGGTTGTGGCGAACCGGTAGGACCAGGCCAACGACGGACCCGGCCAACGGCTCAGATGGTGAGGATCAGACCGTAAGGCTCAGACCGTGAAATTGGACATCTGCTGCAGGTAGGGGATGTGCGAGGCGGCCCACGGGAAGCCCCACTGGAACAGCGAGGCGGCCGCGATGAACAGCACGATCAGCGTGAGCAGCACGCGGATCGGCAGCACGCCCGGCTGCATGCGCTCGAACCCGCCGTACAGGCTGAACTCCGGGCGGCGACGGTCGCCGGAACGCACCTCACGCCAGAACGGGTAGCGCCACGCGACCAGCGCCGCCAGGAACAGAATCACGTACGCCACGGCCGCCACCTGGATCACCGGCACCAGCGAATCCAGCTTGGACACCGGCGACGCGGTGACCTCGTTGACCGTGAACGTCGTGCCGCCGCTCGCATCGCTCGTCGCAAGCTCCTTCGGCGTGCCGTCCGACACCTTCGCCCAGTACTTGAGCTTGCCGTAGCTGATCCAACGGTAGATCGGGTCGGAATACTTCGGCTCGCACGTCGTCATCGTGATCATGCGTTCGGTCGGCGCGACCCCGGGGTGCTTCGGATTCTCGCCGATCACGCGGATCTCGGTCGGCAGCACGATCTCGTAGTCCGTGTATTCGTACACGTACCAGTAGTTCTGCGTGCGGATGACGATCGCGTCGCCCTTCTGCAGCTTGTCGACGTCGCCGAGCGGCTGTCCGTAGCCGTTGCGGTGGCCGGCGATCGCGAAATTGCCGACCTCGCCGGGCATCTGCGTGTCCGTATAGTGGCCCAGACCGTGCTTGTTGAGCTGCTCGAGCGTGGTGCCCTGCACCAGATTGCGCTCCCAGTTGTCGCCGAAGCGCGGGATGTAGATGGTGGCCATCAGCTCGCCGTCGGCGGTCGGCGCGGCCTCGACGGGCGGATCGCCCTCCTGCGCGGCCGCGACCTTCGTGCTGTCGCCGTTGCCCGGCGTCGACCAGTTCGCCGACTGCCGCGCCTCGACCTGCGCGTGCTCGGCCTGCACGCCCGTCCACCACATCTGCCAGACGATGTACAGCGCGCAGATCGCGGCCATCGTCAGCAGGATCTCGGCCAGCACGCCGGCTGCGACCCACAGCCAGCCGTGCCTGCGCGGCTGGTCGCCGGGACGTCCGGCAGGCTGGGATCCGGGCCGACCGGCACGCCCACGGCCACCGGTACGTCCGTCACGTCCGGAACGGGCCAGCCGACGCTCGCGACGCGACATGCCGTCCCCTGCGGCCGCCGCATCGCCGATGCCGGGCGTCGTGCCGACGGTCTCCACGTCGGCGACGCTTTCCAACGTTTCCGTTGATTGCGAATACTCCATAATTCCGTCCCCCTGTCCCGATCACGATCCGGCGCGCACCGTCGCGTCACGACAAGCCCGTCACGCGAACGATCCGTCACAGCCAGTCCGTCAGTCACGACCAAACCGCCGCGGGCCGCCGTCACTGCCCGCCGGTGTCGCTCCCACCGGACGTGTCCTGCGAGTCGCCCTTGGATTCGGCATCCGACCCGATGACGCTGGAATACTGCAGCGACTGCAGCGACGCCACCGCCTCCGGGAATTCCAGATTATCCTTGGACTCCACTTTCCACCCTAAGCCGAACGCGCTCACGTACTGCTTGTAGATCTGCACGGCCTGGGAATCGCCGAGCGCACGCGTCATGCCGTCGACCGGGCCGATCGCCGAGACCTTGTACGGCGGCGAGTATTTACGGCCCTGCAACAGCAGCACGTTGCCCTGGCAGATCACCGCGGAGTTGAACAGGACGCGCTGGTCCTGGATCATCATCGCCTCCGCGCCGCCGGCCCACAGCGCGTTCATCACGGACTCGATGTCCTCCTGATGCACCACGTAATCGTTGATGTTGGACGCGGAGCCGTTGTTGTCGACCATGTTCTCCCACAGCGGCGAATCGTCGAGCGTGACCGTGATGCCCGGCCCGTGGATCGCCCGAAGCGTCGTGCCCGAGCCGGCGCTGTTGATATCGCCGTTCGCCGCGTCCGTGCCGTCGGTCGTCAGATCCCTGAGCGTGTCGATTTTCGCGCTGAGCCGCTTCACGTCGTCGTTCAGTTCGGTGACGTGCTTCTGCCGCTGCTCGATCAGATCCGCGGTGTCGGACGAAATGACGGTGGTGCGGTTGACGCGCACGTTCGTCGCGAGCAGGAAGCCGGTGAGCGCGATGACCAGCAGCGCGGCGACGCGGCTGAACCACGGGCGCCGCACACCATGCTTGCCGACCGAATGCCTCGCCATGGGCCGTCCTTCCGTCTGGTGCCTTCTGGGCTTCGCCGGGGTCGAGTCACGGTATGAACCGTTTTGCCGGCGATTATTCGCTGGTTTCGAGTCTAACCACTATGATGACTTTTAGCCTAAATTAAAGGAGACATACCGATGGCAGACACCCAGCTGCACGACAACGACGAAGACACCCAGAAGGACTGGCAAGCCGACACCGCCGCGGACCAGTCCGCCGAGGACCGGACCGCGACTTCCGACGCCACTGACGCCGCCGACGCTTCCACCGACGAATCCTCTAACGATTCCGACGACGAAAACTACGGCGTTCCGATGGACCAGGTGGAGGCCGTGCTCAACGCCACCGCTGACAAGTCCGCGCTCACGCCGCAGATGCAGCGCATGATGGCCCGTCAGGAGGAGAACACCAAGCGCGTCGAGGAGACCATCAAGGGCACCAAGTCCAACCCGCGCTGGTTCGTGCCGCTGTTCTGCGCGCTCATGATCATCGGCCTGATCTGGGCGGTCTGCTACTACCTGACCACCGACTACCCGATCCCGGGCATCGGCGCATGGAACCTGCTCATCGCGCTCGCGATCATCATGGTCGGCTTCATCATGACCATGTGGTGGCGGTGAGTCGATCCATCCCGACGTTCAGCCGTACCGAATCGACGTTCAGCCGTTCCATTCCGGCTTCCGGCCGTAACTGAGTCCGCATCGTGCCGATGCGGTCCGGTTACGGCCTTTTTTGTCGTCCCGAACGGCCGTAACTGAGTCCCAATCGTGCCACGAGGATTCAGTTACGGTCTGTTCGTTACCGCTGATGCGCTTACACCTTGCGGCAACGCACGATCACGTGCTTACCGCCGGCGAGCGTGGTGGCGAACAGGTAGACGTCGCCACCGTCGGACAGTTTCAGCTTTTTGCGCAGTGCCGCCACGGTGAGCGGGAAGTTGCGCACGGCGATGTTGGCCTTCGTGACGCCGGCGAGCGCCTGTTTCAGTTCCTTTTTGCCCATCGTCGCAATAGTTTCGACGGCGAAGCGGCGGCCGGGAAAATCGGCGACGGGCCGATCTTTGCCGGCGCTGCCGGTACCACCGGAGGCTCCGGACACGAACAGGTGACTGTTCGGGCCGATCTGCGTGACGCCGTACCGATCCTCGACCAGCGCGAAACAGCCGGCCTTCATAATCGACGCGTTCGGCTCATACAGGTACGCGATCGGGTCAGGCAACGGGGCAAGGCCGAGCGTGCGGGACGATCGAAGGGATGTCGGGCCGGCGGGGACGACGGTCGGGGCAGTGGATACGCCGTCGATCGGCGCGCCATCGGCGGAGGCGACGGCAGCGATGGGGGAACCGGGAACCTGATCGGGGCGCAGGGCGGCACCGTCGAGCGCACCGGTCGAGGCATCGTACCGGCAGACCAGCACGTCACCGTCGTTGACGCAGTGGACATGGACCATCGCATTGGTTTGCCGGTCGAGCACGAGCAGCAGCTCCTTGCACTCGTTGCCGGTGGAGACGATATGGACCTCGCTGACCGCGCCGTGGAAGTCGGCCACGGCCTTGCGCCAGTCGAGCATCGGGGAGAGCTTGATCATGACGTGCGGGGCGGCGGCGAGCAGTCGGTCGCGCAGAGCGAGCACGTCCGGCGTGCAGTCCTCGATGGCGACCGTGCGGCCGCCGTGCTCGTCACGTCTGGCCGGATCGATGAAGATCAGGGCGATTGGCGCATCACTGGCAGCAATTGTCGGCGACACCGACCGGAGCAGGCCATTCGAATCGCCGCCACCAGCAACGTCCGTCGTTCCCGCCATGGCGCTGGCGGAGCCTCGGCCCCCTCGGTTGAGGGGGCTGGCGGCCGCAGGCCGACTGGGGGAGCGTACACCCGTCGCCCCCTGGCCAAGCAAGGCCTCCGCATCCGCATTCATCACACGCACATGGTCCAACCCCAACGCGCGCATGTTGTGCTCGGCAAGCTCGCACAGATGCTCTTGGCGCTCCACATAGACCGCATGAGCGAATTCGCGGGCCATATACGAGAAGTCCACGCCGAATCCGCCGGTCAGGTCGACCAGGCAGCCGTCAATCGGCTGCGCAGTATCCAGCGACGGACCTGCCGCGGACCGGTCAGGAGCGTCTGGACTGTCGGCAGCTTGTGACGCAACCCGCCGCGCGACGGACGCCTTGTAGCGCGCGGTGAATTCGGATGAGCATTGTTCCATCGAAATATGCGGCGGGTAGATGATCCCCTCGCACGCCGCCCATTCGGGCAGTTTGGTGCGCGCGGTCTGCCATCCGGCGATCTGGTCGAGCGCGAGCGGCAGGTCCAGTCCGTCCGTGCGCCTGGCTTTGAGCGCCAGATCACGCACGTTCTCAAGACGGTGTTCGGCCACGAATCGGGCGGTTTCGGGAGACAACTGCATGGTGTTCAGCGTATCCGTCGCCCGGGATTGCCGAGAACCGCGTCACATCAACGAGAAGCCAGCCGAGCTGACCACAGCGCAATACAGCACCAGCAGCAGGAACCGTAGCGAGGTCCAACCGACATAGCTGCCGCGCGGCGAACGGTTCGCGGCAATATAGTCGCGGATCGCGGCACGGCGCCACCACAGCACCGCCAGACCAAGCACCGAGCCCACAACAAGAAACACGTAATACGCCGGCTTTTCAGCAGCATCCGGCAACAGCCCGAACGCCATCGGCAACCATGTGGACAGCACCCCGTTGTTCACGAAGTGGAACACCATCGCCCACACCAGCGAATATTCCATCGCGATATAGCCGAGCAGCAAACCGCCCATAGCAGCCGACAGCCCCTGCAACAGGTCGCCGTGCAGCATGCCGAACAGCACGGACGGCGTGACGATCGCAAACATCTTGCCGCGCTCGCGCAGATCGCCCATCATCATGCCGCGGCACAGGATCTCCTCCGTGATCGGGGCGAGCACCACGACCGAGACGACCATGAGCAGCGATTCGTTCATCGTGCTGTCGATCAAGTTCAGCGCGATGGAGGTGAGCGAGACACCGAACAGCGCGAACAACGCCTTCAACGCCGCCATAACGGCTTCCGACAAGCCGCCGATCGCGATGAGCACCACGGCGAGCGCGGCGAATGAGGAAGGGGTCATGCGGCGGCGGTCGGAGGCGCCGAGCCAGAACTCGCGATCGGCGACCTGACGGCGACGCATGACGAGCAGAACGATCGTCGCGGCGATCGGGCCGACGCATTGGGCGATGGACGTCCTCGTGCCGTCGAGGTCCAGTGCCAGGCCGGGCGACGAGGACTCCGCGGCGCTTATCATACCCATGGCGACGGCTGGCAGGACGGCGACCAGCATGTAGACCAGCATCAGGCCGGCATTGCGGCCGACGAGGGCGTGGGCGCCCGTGCCGGACGGACGGGATCGGGGCGTCCGTGAGACTGGTGGGGTCTGGGGCTGCGGCGCGGCAGCAAACGGTGCGTCGGACGGAAGGCCGGTGTCTGCGGCGGCGTGGCCGTTTGCAGATTCGGGGATTACCTGGGTCATGGTTACAGCTCCTTTACTGATATGCCACGATGTCTGCAAGTGCAGTCTCGCGCAAGGATGTATGGATTTGAGGATGGAATCGATCGGTCACCGCGCATGTTGTGATGGCGGCATCGATCCGTTGCTTCAACAGTGAGGCAGTTTGACGATCGAGAGGCTGATTTCGTGGGATGTTGATGTCGGTTTGACGATCGAGAGGCTA
>NZ_JAFEJT020000092.1 GCF_018555435.2 Bifidobacterium amazonense | reverse complement strand
GTGCACCGCACTGTCCGTAGCGTCAGCCTGAGCGAGGCGATAGTCGAGCGAAGGCAGGCATGAGTCTCGCCGCAAGGCGAGTCCTTGATTGCAGAGCCGACGCGTGAGAAGGATCCTTCACCTAGCAAAAGCGAGCCTGCCAACCGGATCATTCGGTTGACAGGCTCGCTTGCATATAGGCAACGGCTACGCCTCCTCCGCCTTCGCCGCCGCCTCGTTGACGCAACGGATCGCGTTGAGCGTGCGCGGATAGCCGATGTACGGCATGCACTGCGAGACGACCGCGATCAGGAACGCCTTCGCATTGCCGACCTTGAGGTTCGCACCCGCATGCGCGACCAGCTGCGGCTCGCAGCCGCCCTGCGCCGCCAGGAAGCACAGCGTGATCATCTCGCGCCGGCGATGGTCGAGGCCGCCGCGCGTGTAGTAGTCGCCGAAGCAGTTGCCGGCGAGCCACTTGTTGATGTGCCGGGTCTCCTCCGGCCCGGACTGTACGAAGCCGCGCATATGCTCGCCGAAGATGTCGACCTGCGCCTGTTCGCCGGCCGCGACCCGCGTATCCGGCGTGGTGGTCGACTGCGGGGCGAGCGGCAACGCGATGTTCTTCGCCTCGAACACCTCGTTGGTCTTCTTCAGGAACGGCAGCACGCGGCCGAACCCGAGATAGGCGACCGCCTGGTAGACGATCTCCTTGGCCTCCACCGGGGTCACGCCGGCATCCAATGCCACCGGCAGCATCAGCTCGTAGTCGTCAAGTCCCTGACATCCGATCAGCGTGGCGAGGATCGCCATCGCCCGCGTGGCGTCGTCCAGATCGGGATGGTTCGCCCCGGGCTCGTTGATCACCTCGTCGTACGCGAAGCGCGAGAAGAACTCCACGAACTCGGGATCGGTCTCGGCCAGCGTCTTGTCCTCATTCCAGAATTTGTTCATCGCATTGCGCAATCCGTCGAACATCATCGCTCCTTGGTTCCTTGTCCGTACGTCGTTTCGTCCGTCGTTTCGTCCATTATCCCGTCCGTCGGCGCCGGCGGATCCTTCATCGTATCGGCCGTTGCCGTTTCGCCTGTCCGCGCGACCGGCCGTCACTGTCCGTCGCCCTTGCCGCCGATCTGCATGCGCTTGACCTTCTCCACGATGTCGCGGTTCTCGGCGAGCAGCTGTTCGGCGTCGCCTTCGCGCCCTTCGGCGATCGCCCGCCAATACAGGGTCTTGAACGAGACGTACGCCTGCTGCATGCGGATGCTCTCCGCCTTGGCGGCCAGCCGCAGCGCCTGCGCGTCAAGCAGCGCCATTTGCCGGCGCGCGCCCTCCGGGCCGTCGAAACGGTTCTTCAGATACTCGCGCATCGATTCGAGCGGCATGCCCGTGGCGGCGAGGCACGAGATGGTGGACAGCGATTCGAGGTCCGCGTCGGAGTAGGCGCGGTGTCCGGAACTCGGGTCGCGTGCGATCGGGTCGATGATGCCGATCTGCTCGTAGTAGCGCAGGGTCGATTCGGGAAGCCCGGAGATCATCGACGCCTCGCGGATGGTGTGCCATGTGGTGGTGTTGGTGCTCATACCGGCAACTTTAAAAACTTCAAGCGCTTGAAGTAAACACGCGACACTCCGTACGATGCGACGTTGCACCGGCGGCGTGCGCCCCGAAGCGGGCGAGCCTGTCCTCCGACGTCGGGGGACGGAAGTCTTCCCATCCAACTCACTGTCCCAGCATACCCGTCCGACGCCGATCAGGCCAGTCCCCCGGCCGCGTTGTGGGCAACGTCACACGACCCGGCACATATCCAGCCCGTATTCCGACCATTCCCGGCGCACTATCGGCGAACTGCCGGCGACGGGCCGCAAACGCGGGTAAAGTAGAGCAGACGGATACGGTTCGCCGATTTCAGGGAGGTTCATCATGGCTGAGAGCATGAACGTGCAGAACGACGGCAACAGGTTGCACCTGTTGCGTCACGCCGCATACCGCGCCGACGACGTGCGCGCGATGGAACGTCCCCTGCTGGACGACGGCGTGCCGTTGATGCGCATGGCCGCCACCGCGGTGGCCCATGTGACCGCCGATTTGCTTGACGACGAAGGCATGGCGTTGCAGAACGCTCGCATCGTGCTGCTGACCGGGGCCGGGGACAACGGCGGGGACGGATTGTATGCGGCGGCGGCATTGGCGGAGAACGGCGCTTCGGTGACGGCCGTGACGGTGGGACGCAACGTGCACGAGGAGGCGTTCGCCGCGTTCGTGCGTGCCGGAGGCAAGGTGCTGGTGCTTGATCCGGCGTCGGACATTCCCGGTTGCGCGGCCGGATTCGGCGCGGGCGAGGCCGGCGAGCGTCTGCGTGCGGCGGTCGAACTGGCGCAGCATTCCCATGTGATCATCGACGCGATGACCGGCATCGGCCTGCAGGGCGCGTTGCGCGGCATCGCCGGCACGATGGCCTCGTCATTGGGCGTGGACGGCACGGTGCCGGATCGCACCGCGCTGCCGGATGGCGACACCGCCGGCGAGTTCCCGCTGGTCGTGGCCGTGGATGCGCCGTCCGGCGTGGGCGTGGACGACGGGTCCATCACCGGCCCGTATATTCCCGCGGACGTGACGGTCACGTTCGGCGCGTTGAAGCCGTGCGCGATGCTGCCTCCGGCCTCGTATGCGTGCGGCCGCGTCACGCTGGTCGATTTCGGGTTCGACGTGGAGGGCGTCAGGCCGTTCGTCAGGATGGTGTCCGGCGACAGCGCGAGCGAGGCGATCCGTCTGCCGCGGCTGGCCGATGCGAAGTATGCGCGCGGCGTGACCGGTCTGATCACCGGTTCGGTGCGCTATCCGGGGGCGGCCGTGCTGTCGAGCCGGGCCGCGGCCCGTACGAACGTGGGACTCGTCCGCTACATGGGTCCCGAGCGCACGCGCGGCATGGTGCTGAACGCCGTGCCGGAGGCGGTGATCGGCAAGGGACGCGTCCAGTCGTGGGTGGTCGGCTCCGGCGTGCCGGATGGCGAGACGGATGAGGATGACGCCGACGTGCAGCGTCAGACCATCGCGAAACTGCTGTCGCACTACTCGTTGAACGATGACGACGAGGATCCGGATCTCGCCTATGAGATGCCGCCGATCGTCGTGGACGCCGGCGCGCTCGACCTGCTGCCGGATGAGGTGCCGCCGCAGGTGGTGATCACCCCGCACGCCGCCGAGCTCGCCGCGTTGCTGGAGTTGCGCGGCGAGGATGTGGACGCGCGCGACGTGCAGCTTGAACCGTTGCATTGGGCGATGCGCGCGCACGAATTGACTGGTGCGACCGTGCTGTTGAAGGGTGCGATCAGCATCGTCGTCGGCGACGGTTCGGATGATGCGTCGGATGCGACGCGCGCGAAGGCCGCGGGGTCGTTGAGTGGTGACGACGCGGACGATATCGAGTACGAGGGCGATACGGACACCGCCGACGAGCCGCGTGTCCTGTTGGCCGGGCGCGCTCCCGCTTGGTTGGGTACGGCCGGTGCCGGCGATGTGCTGGTCGGCATGATCGGCGCGCTGCTCGCCCAGCAGGACGATGACGCATCGATTCCGCAGGTCGTCGCCGACGGCGCGTATCTGCACGGCTATGCGGCTGCGATCGCGTCCGAGTCGGATCAGCGCGGCTTTACGCCGCCGACGATCTACGGTTCGTCGTCGCGCGGTCCGCTCGGCGGCAAGCTCGGCCATCCGATCGTCGCCTCCGACGTGGTCGATGCGATTCCCGCGGCGTTCCGCCAACTGCTCTCGTAATAGCCTCACGTAATATCACGGACAGGCCGGCGGTCCTGCCGGAAGCCGGAACGCCATCGCCGTTCCCGTCGGACCGCCGGTACACTGTACATCGGCATTCACCGGACGATTCAAGGAGATCCCATGCCCCAGTCCCCCATCACCGACGTCATCTTCGATTTCTGCGGCGTGCTACTCGACTGGCAGACACGCGCATGCTTGGAAGGGCATTTCCCCGACGACGTGGTCGCCGCGATCTGCGCCGACGACGATCCGCACGGGTTCTTCCGTTATGAGGATCGTATGGATGCGGGCGAGGACTTCGCAAGCATCTATCCGGACGTCGTACGCGAGCAGGGCGAGGACATCGCCGCGATCTTCAGGTACTACATCGACCATTACGACGACGCGCTGCCGCGCACGCTGCCGGGCATGGTCGAACTGCTCGAGGATCTCAAACGCCACGGTTACGGCGTGTGGGGCTTGACGAACTGGTCGCATGAGACGTTCCACTTCGCGTTCGAGAAGTTCCCGCGCCTGGCCGAGCTGCTGGACGGCACGGTCGTCTCCGGCGTGGAGAAGATGCACAAGCCGAACGCCGACATCTATGAACTCGCCTTGCAGCGGTTCGGCCTGAACGCCGCCGACTGCGTGTTCTTCGACGACACCGCGAAGAACGTGGCCGGAGCGAACGAGGTCGGCATCCACGGCGTCCTCTTCGAAAACGCCCTCGAGGCACGCGAATCCCTCGCCGCCCTCGGTGTGCGGCTGTAACGGACACCTGTAGCTGCACCAAGAGCCGTACAGGCTCACCATCATCCCTGCCGGCAATCATCTCCGGCAGGGATGTTTCCTTATCCGCGGGCGATCAGCGATTGCGCGATCGGCCGGTCTCGCAATCGCAGCGAACAGTCGTCGTCTTTCGGGTTGCCGAGCGGTTCGATGGTGCCGAACCATACGAGTTCGTCATCGATCACGACAAACTCATTGCAGGACGCGGCCGTGCGTACCGCGCAGCCCATCGCCCGCAGTTTCGCGGCGTTACGTTCCGTCCGGGCACGCGACGCCACGGTCGCCGTGTCCGGCACACGCACGACGATGTCGACCGCCACTCCCCTGCCTGTGGCCTGTACCAGCGCGTCACCGACCGTATCGATACCCCGATGCGACACGTATCCGGCATGAATGACGATGCTTCGCCCGCATCGCGCGATGTCGTCGAGGAACTTCTCGAAGAACGCATCCATGCCGACGAGAGTCTCCTCTCCGCCCGTTTGTACAGCCGGCGAAACGCCTGCGCCGCCGCCGGCGAGCGCGGCCTTGCGACTCAGTAGCGCTGTGGCCTTGGCTTGGCGTATTTCATCCGTCACGTCGCCGCCGTCGGGCAACAGTGGCTCGTACCCCTGGCTCGCGTATGTTTTCAGCCGTTTGCGATACATGCTGAGGGCCATGGACACGGACACGTCGATGTAGTCGTAGACGCGTACCTCGTGTTTGCCGTCGTTGTCGCGGTGGAGTCGGCCGACGTATTGAGTGACCGCCGTTTCGACGGAAACCGGGGCCGCGAGCATCAGCGTATCGAACCGTTTCTGGTCGAAGCCCTCCCCGATGTAGCTTCCAGTGGCCACGACGGCCAGTTGCTCCTTGTCCGGAATATGCGCGAGTCGCTCGATGTTGTCAATTTGCGTCTTCTTCGGATCGGCGCCGTACAGCAGGATCACATGCCTGCAGCCGCGCCGTTCGAGTTCGTCGGCGAGCGTCCTGGCGTGTTCCGTGCGTTTGGTGAGCAGCAGCGGCGTACGCCCCTCCTTGATGACGTTCATGGCGTCGTCGAGGATCATGGCGTTGCGTTCCTCGCTGTCGCAGGCTGTTTGCAGATAGTCGTGATAGGTGAACGGTTCGACGAGCCCGAGGTCAGCGGAGACGAATCGTGGCACGAATCGACGGGTGAAGCGTTGCGTCGCCATCTGGTCCTTGACGTCGACGGTGTATCGGACGGGCCCGCATTGCATGGTGACGATGGGCTG
The DNA here is from genome assembly GCF_018555435.2 of Bifidobacterium amazonense. GTDB lineage: Bacteria > Actinomycetota > Actinomycetes > Actinomycetales > Bifidobacteriaceae > Bifidobacterium > Bifidobacterium amazonense. The sequence continues at coordinate 2,432 of NZ_JAFEJT020000092.1, read as the reverse complement.
CAGTCCATCGTCGCGTTTCAATGTGCCGGTGAGACCGTATACGTATTTCGCGTTGACGGTGCGCGCGATTGTCTCGGTATCGACGGATGCGACGTGATGGCATTCGTCGAAGATCACCATGCCGTAGTTCGTGACGACTTCCTTGACGTGCTTCGTTCCCGGAACGTCGCCTTTGTCGAACAATGATTGTGCGAGCGCGATGTCGATGATGCCGTTGGCCTCATGGCGTCCGGCGCCGATCTGTCCGATGGCATCGGGCTGACGTCGGCTGACGCGTCCGGTTTTGGTCAAGCGTGTCGGTGGGGTCGTGGTGATGTCGAGGAATTGGCCGAGTCGTTCCTTCCATTGTCCGAGCAGGGCCGATGAGCGGACTACGATGAGCGTGTTGATGTTCCGTTGGGCGATGATCTCGGCCGCGATCACGGTTTTGCCGAATCCGGTGGGCGCGACGAGGATGCCGTTGTCGTGTGCAAGCAGTGCGTTCGCCGCATCGCGTTGCCGGTCTCGCAGCGTGCCGGTGAACGCCGTTTGGATGCGCGTTCCCGGGTTGCGTTCGTCGACATAGGATGCAGCGGAATCGGCCGAGGACAGCAGCGTGTTCAATGGTTCCTTGCACCCCCTGGGCAGGAGGATCTCGTCTTCGGTTTCCTCGCCTCGGTAGATGATGCGCGGTTTGTCGTAGACGGGTTGCCGCATGGCTTGGGCGCGGTAGAAGTCGGGGTTGGCGAATGCGGCGAGACGTCGTATCGCGTTGAGCGCGGTCGTGCTCAACCCGGTTTTGGGAATGTGGAGCATGTTGCGTTCGATGATGTCGACGTGCCGGGGAACATCCGATGGCGAGACCGCGCGTTGTCGCGGGGCGGTGCGGGGACGGTGATGCTGCCCTGTGTCTGTAGCTGGTTTACGTGGATCCGTTCCGTCGAGATCAAGTTCCTGTTGCGAAGGCGCCGTCGGAGCGGATGCGCCCTCGGTTGTTTCCTCGGCTTGGGCGAGGACGCCGAGCGGCCCGCCCATCGTTGACGCCAGTGCCGCGATGTCATGTACCTGCGCAGGTGTGACGCGTCGGATTGACGCGAGGAACTCCCACTGGTCCGGATACGGGACGAAGCGTTCGTCCACGAATACGCTGTTGCCGTTGTCCCGGGCTTTGCGTTGCAACGGCAGTGCGATCAGGTTGCCGAATCCACCGGCCGGCAGCGTGTCCTGATTGGGGAACATGCGGTCGTATGAGCGGAATCGGATATGGGTCAAATCCGACGCTTCCGTTAACAATACGGATCCCATGCGGCGGGCTTCGGCCGCGTCGATCTGCTCGGTGAAGAACAGCCACAGGTGTCCGCCATCACCGGAACGGGAACGTTCCACCGCCGGCATCAGACCGTGTCGTTCGCAGACGTGGCGGGTGGCCGTGATTTCGTCGCGCCAACCATCATCGTCGAAGTCGATGGCCAATAGCCAGACCTTCGATTCCTTGGACAGCGGGTACAGTCCGACGACGTTGACGAGCCGATCGTCACGTTTGGTGAAATGGTCGAGCAGAACCTGATCGGACAACGGCTTGCAGCGACGCTGGTCCGGCGGCGTAGGAATCCGTTTGCCGTTCGGCAGTTCGGTCCATTCGTTCCATGCAGCCGGCGCGTATCCGGTCTTGCCAGTCTTCCGACTGACGAAACCGTGCGCATACACATCATCACGTCCGCGGAACAGTGAACGGAACAGCCGCACCTTCCGTGCGGACGAACTGTGGGAGGTGATTCGATCATCTGTGTTACCGTCGGCGGTATCAACGACGGCATTGGTGACGGCTATCGTCTTGTCGTCAGATTGACGCGCTGTCCGATCGTCCGTTCTTTGCTCTCCGTTGTGCGACCAATCGACGACGGCTTCGATGTTGTTGCCGTCCGGGTCGAGGACGAACGCGGAATAATAGCCGGGATGATATGCGCGCGGTCCGGGTGCACCATTGTCCCTGCCGCCGGCGGCGAGCGCCGCCGTATAGAACGCGCATACCGCGGCCTGGCTGTCGGCGAGGAACGCGATGTGCGTGACCGGAGACGCGTGAATCGGCGCTCGCGGATCAATGCCGGCCGATCGACTGTCATTGTCGTCGATCGGTGACAGGTAGAAGTCGGAGTGCAGCGTACCATCGTCGACGCCGAAACCAAGCGTCGGCTCGTGATGCGCTTTGACGACATAGCCGAGCGGTGCGAGCGCCGCCGTATAGAACGCGATGCTGCGGTCGATGTCGCGGACGTGCAGCGTCAGATGGTCGAGCATACCGCCACTGTACGCCTGTCTCGTACCTGCGACGTGCCTCACGTTTTTTGAGCGCGTAGGGTGTGGTGGTGCCTCATCGGGAATGAGCGCGAACGGTATCGGTCCTGTTTGGCTTGTCTTATGGAAGACAGGATCAGCATGGCGACGAAGCGGCA
>NZ_JAFEJT020000091.1 GCF_018555435.2 Bifidobacterium amazonense | reverse complement strand
GGTGACCGCCGTGAGCCGGCGGGACAGCTGCTCGGAGTCGCCGCCGAACCGCCACAGCACCACGAACAGGATGCAGCCGAGGATGAAGCACAGGATCGCGGTCCACACGTTGATGCGCAGGCCGAGGCCGCAGGCAAGAAGAACAATCAGTGAACAACCGCGACGGGCGGCGACATGATCGCCCTGCTCGTCGCTCAGACTCCATAGAATGACAACCATGACTATTCAAATCGCACCCAGCATCCTGTCCGCCGATTTCTGCAATCTCGAGCGCGACCTCAAGGCCATCTCCAACGCCGATCTCGTTCACGTCGATGTGATGGATCACCATTTCGTGCCGAACCTGACCCTGGGCGAGCCGATCGTCGGCCGCATCTGCCAGGTCACCGATCTGCCGGTCGACGTGCATCTGATGATCGAGGACCCGGACCGCTGGGCCCCCGAATACGCCAAGCTCGGCGCCGCCTCCGTCTCCTTCCACATGGGCGCCACCCATGCGCCGGTGAGGCTCGCCCGCCAGCTGCGCGACATGGGCTGCAAGGCCTGCTTCGCCGTGCGCCCGGCCGAACCGGTCGAACCGATCTTCGACATCCTCGACGAGTTCGACATGATCCTCATCATGACCGTCGAGCCCGGCTTCGGCGGCCAGAAGTTCCTCGACAACCAGATGGCCAAGGTCCGTCGCCTGCGTGACGAGATCACCCGCCGCGGCCTCAAGACCAAGATCCAGGTGGACGGCGGCGTGAGCCCGAAGACCGCGCACATCGTGGCCGAGGCGGGCGCCGACGTGCTCGTGGCCGGTTCCGCAGTGTACGGCGCCGAAAGCCCGGCCCAGGCCATCGACGACATCCGCGCCAAGGCCGAGGCCGCGTTCCGCGCCTGATCCGGCACTAGCCGAAAGGAATCCACAGACATGAAGACTTTCGAATCGCTGTTCGCCGAGCTGAGCGAGAAGGCCGCGACCAAGCCGGCCGGCTCCCTGACCGTCGACGAGCTGAACAAGGGCACCCACTTCATCGGCAAGAAGATCGTCGAGGAGGCGGGGGAGACCTGGATCGCCGCCGAATACGAAGGCGCCGACCGCACCGCCGAGGAGATGAGCCAGCTCATCTATCACCTGCAGGTCATGATGATCGACCGCGGCATCACGCTCGAGGACGTCTACAAGCACCTGTGAGCATCATCCGCCCGGCCGGGTGGAACGCGTCCAGCGCGCCCCGCCCGGCCGGGCATTCATAAGGGAGGAAACCGATGTTACGTATCGCCGTGCCCAACAAGGGCATGCTGTCCGAACCCGCATGGAACATGCTGGCCGAGGCGGGCTACCGCCTGCGCTCCAATCCGCGCCAGCTCGTCGTCGAGGATCCGGACAACGACATCGAACTGTTCTATCTGCGTCCGCTCGACATCGCCGTTTACGTGGGCCGCGGCACCATCGACGTCGGCATCACCGGCCACGATCTGCTGCTGAATTCGGGCACCGAGGCGAAGGAGCACATGCAGCTCGGCTTCGGCGCGTCCACGTTCCGCTTCGCGGCCCCCAACGAGTCCCCGATCAGCACGCTCGAGGACATCCAAGGCAAGCGCGTCGCCACCTCCTTCGACAAGCTGGTGCACGACTATCTGGTCGAGCACGGCATCGAGGCGGAGACCATCCATCTGGACGGCGCCGTCGAATCGTCCGTGCAGCTCGGCGTGGCCGACCTGATCGCCGACGTGGTGTCCACCGGCACCACGCTGCGCAACGCCGGCCTGCGCATCTTCGCCGACCCGATCCTGCATTCCGAGGCCGTGCTGATCCGTTCCCCGCGCCTCGACGAGCAGGACGAACGCCTCATCAAGTTCTCCCGTCGTCTCCAGGGCGTGCTCACCGCCCAGCGTTACGTGCTCATGGACTACGACATCCCCGTGTCCAAGGTGGCGGCCGCCGTGGCGGTGACCCCGGGCTTCGAGAGCCCGACGATCTCCCCGTTGCACGACAAGCAGTGGAACGCGGTGCGCGTCATGGTGCCCAAGGCCAAGGTCAACCAGCTCATGGACCAGCTGTACGAGGTCGGCGCGCGCGGCATCATCGTCACCGCGCTGCAGGCCTCGAGAATGTAGCGTCGCCCGTCGTATGAAGATCAACGAGAGGTTCAGGAAAAAATACAGTCCGGAGGCGCGTGACATCTTCTTCACCGTCCCGAATCTGATCAGCCTGCTGAGGATCATCTCGATCCCGATCATCGCCGTGCTGGTGTCCCGGCACCGGATGATCGAAGCGCTTGCCGTGCTTGCCGTCTCCTCCGTCTCCGATGGGGTGGACGGCATCCTGGCGCGTCTGCTCAACCAGGTCAGCAAGGTCGGGCAGATCCTCGATCCCATCGCGGACAGGCTTCTGATCTTCTGCAGCATCCTCGCGCTCGGCGTGGCCGGCATCATCCCATGGTGGATGCTTATCATCGTCGGTCTGCGCGACCTGCTCATGGGGCTTGAAGTGCTGATGCTCGCCCAGTACGACTACGGTCCGCTGCCGGTGAACTTCGTCGGCAAGTCGGGCACGGCGATGCTGATGATCTCGATCACCGCGCTGATCTTCTGCGACATCTGGAACAATCCGCTGGTCGACCTGCTGCATCTGGCCGCCCTGGCCGCCGGCATCTGGGGTGTCGGCCTGTACTGGCTGGCCGGCGGCATCTATCTGCGGCAGGGATTCGAACTGATCCGCGAGGCACGATGAGCGGCGCGGACGGCATCGCCGGCAACGGCGGCGTGTTCGATGTCGCGGACGCTGCCCCGTCGTTCCCCGTCGCCCCCGAATCGGCGACGGTCCGGCGCAGGGCCGCGTTCTCCTCGTCGTTCGCCGGACTCGACTCGCATCACGCCTCGCTCGCCGCGGCCGGAGGCCATGCCTCACGCCGTCGGCGCAGGTCGAACGACGATTCGCTGCGGCTGATCGACGATCTGACGAACCGTCCGATGGATCCGTTGTTCTCGGACTCGCGTCTTGCGCAGCGCCACGTTTCGGCATGGGAGCGGTGGGCGACGCGTGTCGTCGTGTTCGTGATCTGCATCGCCGTGGGACTGTACGGCAGCGCGTTCGTACAGCAGCTGCACACCGACCCTCGCAAGACCGTCCGGCAGAACTGGGCCAGCGAGCTCGAGGCGATCAACACGCAGTTCGACAAGCTGACCGCCGAGGTCGGCAGCCTGCAGGCGCAGGTGACCGACCAATCGAACAAGCTCGGCGACGTCGGACGTACCGGCACGATGGTGCAGGACGAGATGATGACCGGCGCGGTGCCGGTCAAGGGAGAGGGCATCACGCTCACGCTAGCCAATCCGATCGCCGCGGACGGCAACGACGACGGCACCTACCATCGCGACAATACGAGCAGCCAGGTCAAGGTCGTCACCGACGCCGATCTGCAGATGCTCGTCTCACTGCTGTGGCAATCGGGGGCGGAGGCCATGGCGATCAACGGATACCGGCTCGGCGTGCAGACGTCGATCCGCACCGCAGGCCAAACGATCATGATCGGCGTCAACCCGGTGCAAAGCCCCTATACGATCGCGGCGATCGGCGACCGGGACACGCTGGCCGATGTGGTGGGATCGAAAAGCCAGCCCGCTTTATACGCGTCGTTCGCGGCGGCCGGCATCTATCCGCAGGTGTCGAAATCGAAATCCATTACACTGGAGGCGGCGGCAAGCGGCAACCTGTCTTACGCCGGAAAGGACGAATAGCATGGCGGCGGTTTTGGGATTGATCATCGGCGTGGTCGTGGGCCTGTTCGTCAAGCCGGCCATTCCCGTCATGCTGCAGCCGTACCTGCCGATCATGGTGGTCGCCGCACTTGACGCGCTGCTGGGAGCGGCGCGTGCCTATTTCGAACGCAGCTTCTCCGACAAGGTGTTCGTGATCTCGTTCTTCTCCAACGTCATCACCGCGACGCTGCTCGTCTTCCTCGGCAACCAGCTGGGCGTCGGCTCCCAGTTGCAGACGGCGGTCATCGTCGTGCTAGGCATCCGTATCTTCTCGAACGTGTCCGCCATCCGCCGCTTCATCTTCAAGGGGTGAGCCATGGCCCGACGCAGACAGCCGCAGGACGTGCTGACCAAGATGCACATCCAGCACGCGCAGGACAAGGCCAACGACTCGACCGATACCGGCTCGTTCCCCGTCGTACGCAAACGCAGGAGCCGGAAGCGTTCGCTCAATGCGAACGCGACGCGCATGAGACTGCTCACCAGCGCGCTCATCACGGTGATGTGCGCGTTGCTCGCGTTCGGGTACATGGTGCAGATCAACACGAAATCCAACTACGAGACGATGAGCGAGGACGAGCTGGTCAGCCTCATCAGCCAGACAAGCACGCAGGTGCAGAACCTCGAGCAGCGCAAAAGCGAGCTGACCAGTCAGCTCGACTCGCTGCAGGCCACCGCCGACAAGCAGGCGGCCGCCGAGAAGATCGCCAAGCAGAACGAGGAGACGAACGGCATCCTGTCGGGGCGTCTGCCCGCAAAGGGCCAGGGCGTAGTCATCCGCATCACGCGCGGATCGAAGGCCGACGTCGACGCGTCGACCATGTTCACGCTGCTGGAGGAGCTTCGCAACGCCGGCGCCGAGGTGATCGCCATCAATTCCGTTCGTGTGATCACCAGCACCTATATCAGCGACACGGACGAGGGCCTGGTGTGCGACGGCGTGGCGTTGGACACGCCGTATACGATCAAGGCGATCGGCGATCCGCAGGCGTTGGCCAATGCAGTGAACATCGCCGGCGGCGTGGGCTCGAGGCTCAAGGTCAAGTTCGGGGCCAACGTCACCGTGACCACGGAAACCACGGTGCGCATCACCGAGGTGCGTGAGCCGCAGCAGTACCAGTACGCGCAGACCGTGGAATGACGAACCTGTTGCTGTTCGCCCCGTATTTCGTCGGTCCGGGTTCCGCGGAGGGTGTGCCGAACGAAACGAACGCCGGACGGCCTTGCTAGAATGTGTAGTTATGACTGATCCGATTCCAAGCGCGGGCGAAACGACCATCATCGGCCTGCCCGCCATCACCATTCCGATTACCACCACCGGGGACCGCCCGCTGACGCAGGAGGATCTCGACACGATCGCCCGCCTGTCCGAAGGTACGGCGCTGCTGATTTCGACCAGGGGAGCGGTATCCGGCTCCCGTTACCTGCTTGACGAGGACGAGATCACCGTCGGACGCGATCCGCGGGCCGACATTCTGCTCGACGATTCGACCGTGTCCCGTTCGCATGCCGTGTTCCGCCGCGTGGGCAACGTGTTCCAGGTCGTCGACGCAGGTAGCCTGAACGGCACGTATGTGAACCGGCAGCGCGTGGACAGCGCGACGCTGCGCAACGGTGACGAGATCATGATCGGCAAGTTCCGTCTCGTGTTCTTCACCAAGTCCGCGGTCATTTCCTGACCGTTGTTCCGCGTTCCGCGCGCGCTGTTGCGGGGGCGGCGTGGGCGCGGACGAACCGTTCGATATTGGGGGAGCGATGGCCGCTGACATGCTGGCAACGGATGCGCGTCTGCGCGTCGTGTCCACACCGTCCGACCGTGGGACGTCGATCCCCGATGCGGCGACCGGCGCGGATCTGGCGGTGCAGGGGGAGTTGTTCCCCTCCGATGACCCGCAGAACGCCAAACGCGGCTATCGTGGCACCGTGGCGTCGAAGGTCGCCGGCATCACATACCGGCAGCTGGATTACTGGGCGCGCAAGCAGATCGTCGAACCGTCGATCACGCCGTCCCACGGCTCGGGGTCGCGCCGCCTGTACTCGTTCAAGGACGTGGTGATCCTCGCCGTATCCAAGAAACTGCTGGACGCCGGCGTGAACCTGCAGAACGTGACCGCGGCGATCGGCTTTCTGTCGCAACGCAGCGTTTCCCGTCTGGAGAACGTCACCATCATGTGCGACGGACAGAACGTGCACGAGTGCACGACCAGCGAGCAGATGCTCGACCTGCTGCAAAGCGGCAAGGCCGTGTTCGCCATTTCGGTCGGTTCGCTCTGGCATCAGATCGATGCCGCGCTCGAACATGAGGATTACGTCGATCTCGAGTCCATGCCCCCGGCCTCGACCAGCGCCGTACGTCCGATCGACGAACTGACGGCCATGCGGATGCGCAGGAAGATCGCCCTGCAGCGCGCCCCGCGGGCCGAACAGGCCGAACGGAGCATGGACGTCTGAAGGAGGATGCATGACGGACCTGATGCCGATGCTGCTATGGGTGCTGTCCATATTGTGGTCCGGGGGAGTCTGCACGATCACGGCGGTCCGGGGCCGTTTTCTGTCCGGCGAACGTCATCCCGAAGTGGAGCCCGTCAGCTGGAACGTCGTCTATGCGCAGGTCGCGTCCGTAGTGCTGGTCGCGGTGCCGTTCATAACGCTCATCCTCACGCAGCATGATATCGATCCCGGCATGATGGCGTTCTACGAACGCTTTCTGATCGCCGGCGCCATAGTCGGCGTGGCGATGATCGTGCTGGAATGGGCGCTGATGTTCATGCAGGCCAAACGTGCGGAACGCACGCAGATGGACCGCGTGCTGCGATCCGGCGCACACCGTTGAACGCAAACGCATAAGGCCAACCCATAAAGCCGCTGCTCAAAACCCTCTCAGAGAACTCCGCAGGTGTTACAGGGGAGCCGGCCGGTTATGTTAAGCGTGCGCAACACGCCACATAACCGGCCGGCGTTATGTCAGATTACTGTGTAATCTGACATAACGTACATTATCGGTTAATTATGGGTGATGCTGAGGCGCTGTGAAAACGTCTCATCATCACACCCTGATTACCTACCCGCGATCAACCGATACCGACGTCGTCTCCGTCATCGGCTTGCCCACGCGATGGCCCAATCCTGTGCGTCGCCCAGATCCGGCGACGCGTGATGCATGACGATATTGACACCGACGCGTTCGCCTTCCGCATCCTCGGGAACGCGATCGACGGGCATGATCACGGTGGCGATGAACGGCAGGCCGGGTGCGATGCGCACGATGCGCGCCTCCACGCCTGCGGGCATGCCGATCAGACGCTCGGTGTGGTCGAACGGGTTGTCGTTGTCTTCGATGAAGCTGATCATCGTCGTTCCTTTCGTGTCCGGGTCGATGTTATTCGATGTCCAAGGGCGGGCCAAGGCAAAGAGCAATCATCTTACCGAAGTTCTTGACACCGGTGAATCATGAATGAACCGATGCGCACATCATGCACACAACCGGGCAACCCCTTGTCTTGGCATGTCTTTGCATGTCGAATATGCCGAGGCGTTGCGAATGCGGAAGACGATGATGACAGGCATGCGAACAACCGGGTACGGACCGGTCAGCCGAAGTACTCCTCGACCGCGCCGGACAGTTCGTCGACCCGGTCGATGATCCGGTATACGCCGTGCTCCTTGAGCTCGCCGGGTTCCGCATAGCCCCAGCCGCAGCCGAGGCAGTCGAGCCCGCATGCGGTGGCGCCGTCGGCGTCGGTCCAGCGGTCGCCGACCATAAGCGCCTTGTCCCCCGCCTTCTCGTCGAATCCGATCCGGTCGAACGCGTAACGGATCACCTGGTCCTTGTCGAGTCGGGAGCTGTCGCGGCTCGCACCGTACACGCCGTCGACCATATCGGTCAGATGGAAGTGGTCGCAGATCGGCACGGCCTGGTATTCGGGCTTGCAGGTGGCCACGGCAAGGTAGAAGCCGGCCTCGCGCAACGCGGCGAGCTGTTCGGGGATGCCGTCGTAGAGGCGGTTGTAGAACCGTCCCGGCACCAGATGTCCGGGATCGTTCGGATCGTCGAACACGTTCTCGTCCGCATAGTATTTGCGGTAGATGGCCACGGCCTCGTCGAGACGGTCCGCGGGCACCCCGTTGCGGACCATCGACTCCTGAATGGCCGGGCCAATGAAGCGATGGAGTTCGGCGTCGTCGGGCACCGGCATGCCGAGCGCCTCGAACGCCTTGACGACGGATGCGATGATGCCGAAGTGCGATTGGGTGAGCGTGCCGTCGAGATCAAGCAATACGACGCGCATGGGATGCTGGGTCATGTCCTCTCCCCTGTCTTGCCAACGTGAACAACGTGGATGGCGAATCAAAAACGATACAAGTATGCCCGATCGATTCGACCGGGCATGAGTTCATGTGTCGTTCAGATTGCATCCGGCAAGACGCAACGTACGGACGTCACTCGTAGTCGGGGATCCATCCGTCGCGGTGCATCTGCAGTCGTTTGTCGAGCAGGGCCTTGAGCTCCTCCTCGCTGCGGCGTTCGAGCAGCATGTCCCAATGCGTACGGGTCGGCTTGGCGATCTCGTCGGCCTCCTGGTCGTTTTCGCCTTCGCGGTGCGCGACGGCGCCGCAACGGCACTCCCATTCGTCGGGGATCTCCGCGCCCTCCGCGAACGGCAGGATCGTGCGGTGACCCTTCGGACAGATGTATGCCACGTCCGA
>NZ_JAFEJT020000090.1 GCF_018555435.2 Bifidobacterium amazonense | reverse complement strand
GCGCAGGGCATCCTCCGTGGGCACCAGCGTGGACTCGTTGACCGTCCAGCGTTCCGCCTCCTCGTCATGGAACAGCGTGACCGTCCACTGCCAGCCTTCATAGCCCTTAAGCTGGCATACGAAGCGGAAGTCGGTCACATGGTCGCCCAGATCGACGGACGAGACGAACGGGCCGACCAGAGCGGCCTCGCCCTCCGCGGCCTCGATGGCGACGTCCCGTGCCAGCTGGACCGGGTCGATTGTCGTTTCGGGCATCATCATTCCTGTACGTCGAAGTTGTCGGCGACCGCGCGCAGCAGCGTGGCCAGCTTCTTGCTTTCCTGCTGCGACGGATAGCGGTGGCGGCGCAGCGTGGTGCCGGCCGAATCCAGCAGCTTGATGAGGTCCTCGACGATGGCGGCCATGTCGTCCGGCTTGGGACGCGTGGCCTTGACCATCGACGGCAGGGCCTCGACCAAGGTCACGCCCATCGCCTGAGGCCCCTTACGGCCGTCGACGACGGAGAACTCGACCTTGGCCCCCTTGCGCAGCGTGGTGACGCCGGCAGGCAGCGCGGCGGAGGGCAGGAACACGTCCTTGCCCTCGTCGTTCGTGATGAAGCCGTATCCCTTGTTCGCATCAAACCAACGCACTCGTCCACTGGGCATCTTGTCTCACACCTCTGTCTTTGCCTCGGTATCGGCGGGCCCCTTGCCCGCCGTCACAATCAGATCAAAGACTCAGTGTACCTCAAACCCTGCTCAGTCTCACCGGTTCTTCCTGTCGGACTTGGCGGATTTGCGCTCGGAGGAACGGGTCCAGCCGGTCTTGCCGGAGGCGGCCGCGTTGGCCGCGTCCTTCGCGACCGGCGCCGGCATGGTGGGCTCGACGGGGGCCACCGGCAGCACGACGGTCAGGGTCAGGCCACCGCCCTCGCTTCCCGTGGCGCAGATGAAGCCGCGGTGCGCCTTGACGACGGACTGGGCGATCGCCATGCCGAGGCCGGTGCCGCCCTTGAGGCGGGCGCGTGACGGATCGGCGGTGTAGAACCGTTCGAAGATCTGCGCGCGGGACGCCTCCGGCACGCCCGGACCATGGTCGGAGAAACGCACGATCGCATAGTTCATGCCGACCTGCATGTTCTGGCCGACCTCGATGGCCTCGATGAGATGATGCATCGACGTGGCCGTGGCGGGCATGCGCGAGAGCGATTCGGGACTGATCGATGCGGGCAGCACGCTCATCGACACCTCGACCGGCGAATCGGCCGGCGTGTAACGGTGGATGTTGCCGACGATGTTGGTGACGACCTGACGCAGACGCGAGCCGTCGCCGGTGAGAGTGACCTGCGGCATGTCGCCCTCGACGAACGCGAAGTCCGTCCCGTTGCCGTCCTCGCCGCGGCGCAGCTCGAGATGGCCCTCACGGATGCCGCGTTCGGGGTCGAGCGCGTGCAGGTCATCAGTCGCGTCGGAGACGATCGAGGTCAACGGCACCTGCTGGGTCAGATCGATGCCGCGGCCCTCGTCGAGTCGGGCGAGCGAGAGCAGGTCCTCGACGAGCACGGTCATGCGTGCGCTGGACGCCTCGATGTGCTCGATCGATTCGTCGGCGCGTTCGAGCGCGCCCGGGAATTCGCGCTGCATCTTGTACAGTTCGGCGTAGCCGTGGATGGCCGCCAGCGGCGTGCGCAGCTCATGGCTGGCGTCGGAGACGAACCGCTTCATCTTGTCGGTGGTCTCCTGCTGCTCATGGAAGCTCTGTTCGATGCGTGTGAGCATGGCGTTCAACGAGGCCGCGAGCGAGCCTACCTCGGTGTTCTCCGGGGCGGAGGGCACGCGCTGGCTCAGGTCGCCGGCGGCGATCTTCGCGGCCGTCTTCTCGATGCGCTTGAGCGGGGCGAGCGTGGCCTGTACGACAAGCATGCCGATCACGCCGCCGAGCAGCACGACGGCGATGCCGACCATCGCGCTGTAGCGCGTGATGGTGTCCGCGGTATCGTATTGGTCGCTCAGCGACAGGCCGATGTAGATGGTGCCGCGCGTGTACTGCTGCTGGTTGGTGTCGAGGTCGACCCAGCGCAACGCGACGACGCGCCACGGCAGACCGGCCTTCTGGATCGTGTCGCGGCTCACGTGCTCGTTGGCCGGGTTCATGCCGTCGAACGAAACCTTGGCGGCGGTGGTGAAGGGCTGGCCGAGCGAGACGGAGTTGTCGTCCGTCGGCAGGACAGGCTTGGAGACCACGCCGCCCCTCAGATTCGGCACGACGGCGTCGCTGACGGTGTTGTCCTTGTAGTCGCGCATCTGCACGTAGTAGCTGGTCATGCTCAACGAGGTCTCCGACTTGCTCATTTCGCTGAGCAGCTCGGTGTTTCTGGCGACGAGCTGGCTTTGGTTGATCAGCTGGGAGTCGGTTTTCTCGAGCAGGTAGTTGCTGACCAGCTGCCGGATGGCGAACGAGAGCGAGAACGATCCGATGGTCAGCAGCACGATGATGCACGCCACGAGTTTGGTGGCCAGCGGAATCGCGTCGATGTGACGGCCGATGTGACGTTTGAACCATGATGGACGCATCATGGCGTGCGCCGACGCCGTTGCCGCGCCGGGCTGCGGCGTCACCGGTCCGGCCGCGCCTGCGGGCGCTCCTCCGTCCGGCGTGTTGTTCGCGCCGCTCATGCTCATGCGCCCGGAGCGGTCTTGGGTTCGCGGATCATGTAGCCGATGCCGCGTTTGGTCTCGATGAGCGGGGTCACCTTGCGCGTCTCGCCGTTGGCATCGGTGTAGGTGATGCCGTCCACCTTCTTGCGCAGGTACGAGATGTAGGATTCGACGATGGCCGCGTCGCCGCCCCAGTCGTACTGCCAGACGTGGTCGAGGATCTGCGCCTTGGAGAGCACGCGGCCCTCGTTGTCCATCAGGTAGCGCAGCAGCTTGTATTCGGTCGGGCTCAGGTCGATCGGCTGGCCGGCGCGGGAGACGTCGTGCGAATCCTCGTTGATCTCGAGGTCGCCGACGCGGATGATCGGGTCGTCCTCGATCTGCTCGCGGGTACGGCGCAGGATCGCGCGGATGCGGGCGACGACCTCCTCGAGGCTGAACGGCTTGGTGACGTAGTCGTCGCCGCCGACGGTCAGGCCCATGACCTTGTCCTGCGTGTCGTCGCGGGCGGTGAGGAACAGCACCGGCGCGCCGATGCCCTCCTGGCGGATGCGGCGGGTGACGGTGAATCCGTCGATGTCCGGCAGCATCACGTCGAGCACGATCAGATCGGGCTGGGTCTTCTCTATCACTTCGATGGCCTCGGAGCCGGACGCGGCGGTGGCGACTTCGAAACCGGCGAAATGCAGGGACGCTACGAGCAGTTCGCGGATGGAGGGTTCATCATCCACAACAACAATCGATGCTTCAATGGGCTTATTCATGCCTTCCAGCATGTCGCGCCCATCTGGAGGTTTCCTGAATGTCCGCTGATTCTTGTCCAATGGCCGGGTCGGCGGCGGCGCCTCTCCTCCGAGGATGGACTCCGCCGCGGGCACGTCACCGCTTCCACATGCCCGCCTTGCGCCTCATGCGGATCTCCTTGCGGGTGAGCGGGCCGTTCTCATCGAACTCCTCGCCGGCGTCCTCGGCGGCCTTCCGTTTCGCGGCGATCTGGCGCATCACCTTGCGCTTCATGCGGCGGCGGATGACTATCGTCGCGACGATGACGGCGACGAGCACCGCCAGCACGACGGCGAACACGACCACGCCGACGACCACCGACGAACCGGACGTGGAGGTCTTGCTGATCGTGACGATCTCATCCATCATGGCCGTGGCGGCGCCGGCCCAATCCGGCGTGTCCTTGAGCAGCTGGTCGCCGGCGGCCTTGGACAGTTCGTCGACCGTGGACTGCCGTCGCAGCCATTCGTCCGAATTCGACGAGACCGCCACCACGAGATTGCCGTCGTCGGAGGCGACGGCCAGCATCACCGTGTTCCTGGCGGGGTTCATGCCTTTGAGCGCGCCCTTGGCCCACGTATCCGCATCCACTTTGACGCCGAAGGTCCGCAGATACATGAGCTTGACGCTCACGCCGGTCTCCTGCTTGGTCTGCGCGATCGCGTCGGTGACCGTACTCAGGTCGGAGCCGAGCAGGTTCTGCGTATCGGTGATGTCGTCGGTGAACGCACCGTTTTGGTCGGATGAGCCGGAGCCGGAATCCGTGCCGTCAGCCAACGCCGATGGAGAAATTGTGAATGATCCGAGGCACACCACCAGGGCGAGCAGCACCGCAAGCATTGCGATCATTGGCGACACGCCGTGCCGCGACCATTCGACCACAGGGGTCGTTTTTCCGTATGCGTTGTCGCGATTTGTCATATCGTCCACCTTAGCGACCGGTTGCGCCAAGCGACCGGGCGCTGTGACAACCGACACACAACCCGTTCTTGGAAAGGAGAACGCCATGCCCCAGTACCAAGTGGATTCCGAACAGATCCAGTCCTCGTCCGCGGCCGTCAACGCCTCCGTCGCCTCGATCCGTCAGGCGGTGAACGGCATGTACGCCAATCTCAACAACCTGCAGAGCGTCTGGCGGGGCGGCGCGGCCACCCAGTTCGCCAGCGTGGCCGAGCAGTGGCGCGCGGCCCAGCAGCAGATGGAGGCCTCGCTGGAATCCATCCAGCAGGCGCTCGCCTCGGCCTCCGCGCTGTATGCCGACACCGAGGCGCAGGCCATGCGTCTGTTCTCGTGAAACGGCATGCCGAAACGGAAACGAAGCAAAAAGAGGGAGGCCTCCCGCATCAAGCGGGAAGCCTCCCTCGTACACTTGGCTATTCAGCCGATGGCTGGAGCTGACCGGGCCGATCAGTAGCCCATGTCGGCGCCGGCGGCCGGAGCGGCCGGCTTCGGCTCCGGCTTGTTGGCGACCACGGCTTCGGTGGTCAGGAACAGGCCGGCGATGGAAGCGGCGTTCTGCAGCGCGGAGCGGGTGACCTTGACCGGGTCGGTGACGCCGGCGGCCAGCAGATCCTCATAGGTGTTGGTCGCGGCGTTCAGGCCCTCGCCATCAGGCAGCGAGCGGACCTTGTCGATGACCACGTCACCGGACAGGCCGGCGTTCTCGGCGATCTGCTTGATCGGGGCCTCGATGGCGCGGAACACGATCGCGGCGCCGGTGGCCTCGTCGCCTTCGAGCTTGACGTCCTTCTCGGCCTTGGCGGCAGCCTGGACAAGGGCCACGCCACCACCCGGCAGCAGGCCTTCCTCGATGGCGGCCTTGGCGTTGCGCACGGCGTCCTCGATGCGGTGCTTGCGCTCCTTGGCCTCGACCTCGGTGGCGGCGCCGACCTTGATGACGGCAACGCCGCCGGCCAGCTTGGCGAGACGCTCCTGCAGCTTCTCGCGGTCGTAGTCGGAATCGGACTTCTCGATCTCGGCGCGGATCTGGGCCACGCGGGCGTCGATGTCCTCCTTGGAGCCGGCACCCTGCACGATGGTGGTCTCATCCTTGGAGACGATGACCTTCTTGGCGTGGCCGAGCACGGACAGGTCGACGGAGTCGAGCTTGAGGCCCAGCTCGTCGGAAACGACCTGAGCGCCGGTGAGGATGGCCATATCCTGCAGCATGGCCTTGCGACGGTCGCCGAAGCCCGGGGCCTTGACGGCGCAGGACTTGAAGGTGCCGCGGATGTTGTTGAGGATCAGGGTCGGCAGCGCCTCGCCGTCGACGTCCTCGGCGATGATCAGCAGTGGCTTGCCGGTCTTCATGACCAGCTCGGCGATGTGGACGACGTCCTGCTGGCTGGAGACCTTGCCGGAGGTGAGGAGGATGTACGGATCCTCGAGCACCGCGGTCTGGTCCTCGGCGTTGGTGACGAAGTACGGGGCGATGTAGCCCTTGTCGAAGCGCATGCCCTCGGTGAACTCGAGGTCAAGGCCGAAGCGGTTGTTGTCCTCGACGGTCACGACGCCGTCCTGGCCGACCTTGTCGAGGGCCTCGGCGATCTTCTCGCCGACTTCCGGATCCGCAGCGGAGATGGTCGCGGTCGCGGCGATCTGGTCCTTGGTCTCCACATCCTTGGCGGCGGCGATGAGCTCCTTGACGATGGTCTCGGAGGCCTTCTCGATGCCGCGGCGCAGCGCGATCGGGTTGGAACCGGCGGCCACGTTCTTCAGACCTTCGTGAACCAGGGCCTGGGCGAGCACGGTCGCGGTGGTGGTGCCGTCGCCGGCGACGTCATCGGTCTTCTTGGCGACTTCCTTGACCAGCTCGGCGCCGATGCGCTCGTACGGATCCTCGAGATCGATCTCCTTGGCGATGGACACGCCGTCGTTGGTGATGGTCGGGGCGCCGTAGGTCTTGTCGAGCACGACGTTGCGGCCCTTCGGGCCCAGCGTGACCTTGACGGTGTCGGCGAGCTTGTCGAGGCCCGCGAGCATTCCCTGGCGAGCTTCCTCGTCGTACGAAATGATCTTTGCCATGGTTGTTGTCCTCCAAATGGCTTCACGGTACTTGTTCTCACTGCGGAGGGCGGCGCGGCGACCGGCCGTCAGCTGCCGGTTATCACTCTCGCCTTCCGAGTGCTAATTGGGAGATTAGCACTCTCGGTGCCCGAGTGCCAACCGGGGTCCGGAGATTGCGCTGATGGCAAACGGCGGCGGAACGAAAAAGCCCCCGGACGCCGGTGCGTCCGGGGGCTAGCTACGGGATTGGATCCGAATCCGGCGATCCCTACAGCTTGATCACCTTCGTGGCCTGCATGCCCTTGGGCCCGTGCTCAGCCTCATATTCGACCTTCTCCCCTTCTTCCAGCGTTTTGAACCCATCACCCTGAATCACAGAATAATGGACGAATACGTCGTCACCACCGTCATCCGGGTTGATGAAACCATATCCTTTACCAGCGCTGAAGAACTTCACGGTTCCGTGTGCCATAACCATTCTTTCCTAGGGAATCCGAACATCGCGGATAAATGGAAGAACACACACAGCACTACCTCGCGCTCCCCCTACCTCGCGACTCTACCCATTGTAACGGTTGACGGGACTAACTTTGCCCACCGACCGGAAAAACACCGAAATTCCAACGGTTTTTTCTATTGACTCGCGTCAATTCGGGGGCGTCGCCGAGGCCGGATCGGCACGATCAGTTGCGCAGCACGACGACGACCGGCACATCGATGCCCGTGGCCTGCTGCACGTCCGAGATGCCCAGCTGCGAGGCCACGTCCTGGGCCGTGGCGAGATCCGTCTCGTTCTGATACCAGACGACCGTGGACGACGGCAGGTTGTCGGTGGTCGGGTTCGCGGCCGTGACGCTGGTGTAGCCGGCCGAGGTGAGCACGCCGGCCTTCTCGGCCGCATAGCCGTTGATGCCGGCGGCGTTGACCACACGCACGGAAGTCGCCTTGTTGACGGTCTGCGTGCCCTGGTCGGAGGAATCGGAGCTCTGACCGGACGAATTCTGGTCGGACGAGTTCTGATCCGAGGAGCCCTGGTCCGATGAATCGGATGAATCGGAGCTCTGGCCGGACGAATTGCTGCCGGACGAGGACGACGAGCCGCTCGCGGACTGGTCGTCCTGGCTGGACGAACCGGTGCCGTCGGACGACGAGCCGGACGACGTCGAGCCGGACGCATCGGACGAACCGGAGCCAGACTGTCCGCCGGCCGTGGTCGAAGACGTCGTCGAGGAGTTCGGGAACGCGCCTGAAACGAACTTGGAGAACTCGCCGGTCATCACGCCCCATGCGAGCGCGCCGGCGAGCGCGGCGACGATGAGGACGATCAGATACGGCAGCGTGCGTGCACCGACGGACCGTGCGCCACGATGCACGCCCACCGGGCCGACCGGAGGAGTGTCGAATGAATCACGCGCGTACGATTCATAGGTTTCCTTGTCCTGCTTCGCCATATCAGCCCTTCCGTCACAAAACTACCCACGAGTCTAACCGCCACCTTGCCCCAAGCACAACACGCCCGCGCCTCGTGCACCGGATATGCACACTCCGCAGGCGCCCCGAAACCGCCCGAGGGGCCAGCAGAACGTCTTCTCCGGCGTTCTGCTGGCCCCTCGGGGAGGCGGTGCGCCTACAGTGAACGGCATGGAAGCATCACACGTCAAACCATTGTCCGAACTCGTCGAGGCCGGCTGGGCCGAGGCGCTGGCCCCGGTGGAGCCGCAGGTGCACCGCATGGGCGATTTCCTGCGCTCCGAACTGGCCGCGGGACGCCGCTATCTGCCGGCGAGCCACAACATCCTTCGCGCGTTCACGATCCCCTTCGATTCGATCAAGGTGCTCATCGTCGGACAGGACCCCTATCCGACGCCGGGGCATCCGGTGGGGCTGAGCTTCTGCGTGGCGCCCGACGTGCGCCCGCTGCCGAAAAGCCTGATCAACATCTACAAGGAGCTGGTCGACGATCTCGGCGTGCCGATGCCGTCCAACGGCGATCTGACGCCGTGGACGGAACGTGGCGTGATGCTGCTCAACAGGTGCCTGACGGTGGGCGTGGGCCGTCCGAACAGCCATCAGGGCAAGGGATGGGAGCAGGTCACCGACGCGGCGATCCGCGCCCTCAACGCCCGCGTGGACGCCGGCGGCAGGCCCAAGCCGCTGGTGGCCATCCTGTGGGGGCGCAACGCGCAGAGTCTCGAGCCGCTGCTGACGAACGCCTACATCATCAAATCGCCGCATCCGAGCCCCCTGTCCGCCTCGCGAGGCTTCTTCGGCTCGAAGCCGTTCTCGCGGGCGAACGCGGCCCTGACCGCCATGGGGGCCGAGCCCGTGGACTGGCGGCTGGACTAGGCGTTCGGGCCGGGGACGGGG
>NZ_JAFEJT020000089.1 GCF_018555435.2 Bifidobacterium amazonense | reverse complement strand
CAACAGACAACTGCAAGATATGCCTGAAATGAAGCCAAAAATGGTGGCAGGAGGCTCGGCAGGACTCGGCCAAACTGGTCCACGTAGATCCGCGCAGGTTACATGGACCGGTTTTGGCTTGTTGTGGAGCGTATCTTGCAGTTCTAGGTCGATTGGCGAGGTATCGGCCTTATCGATCGTGGTGACGGATTTTCAAAACGTTGGAATTTCAACAGTCAATCCGTTTGACTAATGCGCAGGCGCCGGACGTACCGAAGGCGATGACCTAGAACTGCAAGATGCGCCCGATATGAAGCCAAAAATGGGTGATGAGAGGCTCGTTCGAACTCGGTCGCACCACTGCAAGGGCCGGTTTCGGCCGTGAGACGGAGAGAACTAGACGCTGGGAAGGGGCTTAATGTCCGGATTCTGCCAGCTTGTGGCGGATTTGTGTTGTCACGGCCTCGACAGTCAGGCCGTAGCGCTCGTTGAGCTCGGCAAGGGGCACCCGGTCGGTGAACTCCTTGACGCCACCGAAGTTCAGCACGCGCATGGCCGCAACGGCGGGGGAGGGGTGGTTCGCGTACCACGCGGTGTTTTTCTCTCCCCAGCCGCCCTCGAGCTGGCCGTCCTCGAGCGTGACCACGAGTCGATGGTCCGTCGCCAGCGCGGCCAGCGTCTCCCCGTCGATCGTGGAGAACTGCCGCGGGTCGATGAGCGTGGCGTGGATCGGGCCTGTCAGAGCGGAGCGGACGCCGTCGCCGCTGGTCTTGGTGATAGCTTCTGCGTTGGGTTCTGTGCGGTCGGTCGCCGCGATGTCCCACGCGGATTCGAGCGCCTTCACGATGCGCCCGCCCAGAGGATACGTGTTGCCCAAGGCCAGAACGGCCACCTGGGCGCCGCGTCGCACGATACGATACCTGTTCCACGGGCATGAATGCGCGGGAACATCTGTGTCGGAGCAGATGTCGGATCCGACGGGTTCGGTAGCGCCGACTGCGGTACCGGTTTCGGACGGGGTGTCCGCCCCATGCGCGCGTTCGTCGGAAAGGATCGCGTCGCCGGGCACGCGGATGACGACCGGACCGTCGTTCGTTGTGGAAGTGGCCCATGCGAGCATGTCGAGAAAATCACGTCCGGACGTGGGCGCCAGGCAGGTGAGTCCCGGAATGTTGCCGAACATGGCGATGTCGAACGCGCCCGAATGCGTGTTGTCCGCGCCGGACAGGCCGCCGCCGAAGTCGAGCAGCGTGGCCGGCGTGTGGTTGAGCGCAAGCTCCTGCTGCAGCTGGTCGAACGTGCGCTGGAAGAACGTGGCCGACGTGGCCAGCACCGGCCGGCCGCCGGCCTTGGCGATGCCGGAGGCGAAGGCGACCGCGTGCTCCTCGGTGATGCCGGTGTCCACGTAGTGCGCGCCGGCGCGCTCGCGGAACGCGCGCGTGATGCCGTTCGAACCGGGGGTGGCGGGGGAGATGACCACCAGGCCCGGCTCCGCGGCGAAACGTCGTTCGAGCGCGGCCATCGCCAGCTGCCCGTAATGCTTGCGCGCGCCGAGCGGCTTGCCGGCCGCGCTGTCCGGATTCTGCCAGTGGTTCGCCTCGCACCGGCCTTCCGTGATCGCCAGATCCTCGGCGATCACCGTCGCGTCGCCGTTGCCGGTGCCATTGTCGGTGCCGGTGTCGGTGTCGTCCGCAACGACCGGAAGCCCGAGCCCCTTGCGCGTATGGATGTGCACGACGACCGGATGGTCGATGCCGCGTACCGACTCGAACGCGCGCACCAGCGCAAGCACGTCGTTGCCGTCCTCGACGTAACGGTAGTCCAGTCCGAACGCGTGGAAGATATTGGGTTCCGCCGTGCCGCCGGACGCGCGCAGCCGGGCAAGCGGGCCGTACATGCCGCCGTAATCCTCCGCGATCGACATTTCGTTGTCGTTAAAGATGATGATCAGATTGCCGCCCTGTTCGGCCGCGTTGTTGAGCCCTTCGAACGCGATGGCCGAACTGAGCGAACCGTCGCCGATCACCGCGATCACGTTGCCGTTCCCGCCGGTCATGTCGCGCGTCTTCGCAAGCCCGCACGCCAGCGAGATCGACGTGCCGGTGTGGCCGAGCACGAACTGGTCGTGTTCGGATTCGTCCGGATTGGTGAAGCCGGTCACGTCGTGACGGGCCGGATTGAGATATGCGGCGGCGCGACCGGTGAGCATCTTGTGCACGTAGCTTTGATGCGACACGTCGAAGACGATGCGGTCGCGCGGCGATTCGAACACGCGGTGCAGCGCCACCGTGGCCTCCACCATGCCGAGATTCGAGCCGATATGGCCGCCGTGCGTATGACCGTAGGCGACGAGCGTGCGGCGGATCTCCGCGCACAGTTCGGGCAGCTGATCGGCGGGCAGGGCATGGACGTCGGCCGGACCATGAATCGCGCTCAACATGCCTTCGCCCATACCGTGACGTCCTTTCCCTTCGCCTTGTTCCAAAAGCGACATCCTAACGTATGATGCGCCCTCGTGACTGCAACCGGACCGAATACGCCCAACATCTCCGTATACGGAATCGCACGCAGCACGATTCCGAAAAACCGTGCGGGCGGCGACCGCTGTCCGTTACCGCTGTCCGCTATCGCTGTCCGCTACCGCTGGAGGGTGCGAAGCATGGCGAGGGCCTGCTTGGCGCTCATGGACGGCACGTAGGCGCGCATGACCGCGAGCCCAAGCTGCGGCAGGGCGGCGGGATCCGGGTAGCACACGTAGACGGGTTCCTCGCTCGGCTGGAACTTGCGTTTGAAATTGAACAGCGAACGGAACCCGTATGCGGGCTCCATCCAGTCGGCCACGATCTGCAGCACATGCTGAAGCATCGCCGTGCCGGTGTCCTCATGGCCCGAGGCGTCCACGTTGTCCCGGTCGGGGTTCATGCCGGCCAGCGGCGCGGCCGACAGGCTCATGAACTCGGCCGCCGAGGACGGGTCGGCGAGTCCCTCGTCGCGCAGCCGTTCGGCCATGCGTGCGATGAGGAACTCCATGATGCCGTTCGGCGAGTCGGTGCGATGCCGCATGAAGTCCAGCGTCCAGCCGACGATCCGCCCGTCGCGCCACGTCGGCAGCCAGCTGGTCACGCCGAGCACGAGTCCGTCCGCGTCGACCGCGTACAGGATGCGCACGCGCGGATCGCGCAATTCCTCGACGCCGCCGAGCGTGAACTTCATCTCCGGCAGGGCCTTTTCGCCGGCCCACTGTTCGGAGATCTCCTCGATCTGCTCGCGCACGTCCGCATCCGCGCCGGCGAACGTGGTGAGCACGTCGGTGATGCCGTCGCGTTTCGCCTTGTTGATCGCCGTGCGGATGTCCTGCCATTTCTTGCCGGTGGTCTTCCAGTTGCGCGGATCGACGACCATTTCGCCGCCGACCTCCAGCGCATACCAGCCGCTGTCCACGAGCGCGTCGCGCTGGGCGCGGTGCACCGCATAGAACGCGGGCGACCATGAGTTCGCGGCGCAGAAGCGGGCGAATTCGCGCAGGTCGCTCAGCCATTCGCCGCGATCGCCGAACGGTCCGGTGCAGGTGAGCGCGATGCCGCCGATCACCCGGTACGCCACGGCCGACCGTCCGGTCGGCGACGTCCAGTACCGGTTGCCCTCCCATGTGGTCATGAAGCTCATCGACTCGCCGTCGCGTTCGACCAGGCGGCCGGCGTCGGCGCGCGCATGATCGTCCGTCACGAGAATGTCGCGCATCCAGCGCACGCACACGACCAGCACCGTCAGCCAGAACACGAGTCCCACGCCCTGATAGACGATCGATGCGAACGGCGTCAACGGCATGAACCGCAGTTTCGTGCGGCTGAGGAAGCCGATCGGGATGAACCGGCCGGGCAGTTCCGCCAGCAGGTCGCCGAACGTCGCGGCAGGCCGGAAATCATGCGGACGCAGCAATCCGAAGCCGAGATACGCGGCCGTGCACGCCGCGAACGCGACTGCGATGGCCGTGCATCCGCGGCGGAGCCGTCCGGCATCGGTACGGATCGGAAAATGGCCGAACGACACGGCCGTGGCGATCGCGAACAACGCCGGCAGCACCGCGTTCGCCACGCACGCGACGATCATGCCGTGCCGCACCAGCGACATCAGCCCGTCCGGCGCGAACGCGAGCGGCACGACGACGTAATAGGCCACGGCGATCAGCGACGCGAACGCATAGTAAACGACCGTCGCCCACGCGGCCAGCCGGCGGCCACGATACAGGCCCCACGCCATGATCGCCATCACCGCGGTCGGCAGCAGCGAACGCAGCACCGCACCCGGCATGGACGTGCGCAGCAGATCGAACTGGAAGAAGCAGCCGGCATGGGTCGTGCCCGCCAGGCAGGACGCCAGCGTCGTCTCGTCCGGGTCCACCGGGCTGAGCATCAGGCCGAGCGAACTCAACGGGCCCACGTGCATGGTCGAGGTGATCGTCAGCATCGGGCCCAACGCCAGCACGAGCGCGATCGCGGCGAACATGCGCCGCGCCTCGAACGACGTGCTCAGCTGCCAGTGCAGCGGATCGACATGATGATGCTGCGATGCCGCGTGTTCGGTTTCGCGTCCGGCCGTGTGATCGGCCGTGCGATCGGCCGCGCGTCGGGTCAGCAGCACGCCGAGCAGATGGCCGATGACCGCGGCCGCAAGCAGACAGTAATCGCCCGGATTGCCGCGGAACAGCAGGCCGGCGACGATCGCCGCGTAGCCGATCAGCCGGATGCGCCGCCGCCACAGGGGACGGCTGAACGCGCTCGCCGCCATGAGTACGCCCACGCCCATCGTCAGCGGGCTGAGCGCGAACCGGACGCGGTCCACGGTCGGCGTGCCCTGCAACAGCGCGGCGAGACCGGCGCACAGCAGCAGGCCGATCAGCGTGCCGGCCAAGGTCGAGCCTACGCCGATCGCGGCCAGCCGGGCGCGGCCGAGCAGCGGTTCGGCGATCGAAACCATGACCAGCAGCAGGATCACGTCGACGATCAGCTGCAGCACGCCGCGCGCGATCAGCAGTGTGGCGAGCAGGCGCGGCAGGCTGAACTCGCCCAGCGACGTGCTTAATCCGCGCATCGGGAACGGCCGGCCGATGAGCGTCGCGCCGATCCAGGCCACGATGTTCAGCGCGGCGAAGACGGCGACGAACCACACCGCGCACGGATGCGCGTCGATCCAGTGGCGTATGTCGCCCAACAGCGGAGCCCATGCGGGGCTGACGCTGCGATTGTTGCCGGCTCGTTTGCCGGTCGCCTGTCCGTGATCCGCGGGGGCGGTCTGTTCGTGATTGCCGTCGCTCATCGCAGCACCTCCAGATTCCTGTAGTCGTTCCATGTCTTGTGGTCGGTCGTCCCGTCGCCGCCCAAACCGACGCGCGCGCACCACCAGGGCAGCGCGGCCGTGAGCGTCGCGTTCACCGCATGCCAGTCGTGACCGGTGCCGGGCACCTCCAGCTCGGTCACATCCCAGCCGGCCTTGCGCGCGGCGGCTCCGATCGTCCGCACGTTGTCGACGGACACGGTGTCGTTCTCGCCGGCCGCCAACACGGCCGCCTGATCGGACGGCGCGTGCGCGGCCAGCGCGTTCACCGGCACCTGCGACTCGTAGGCGGACCGGTCGCCGCCGAAATACGAGGCGACCATGTTGTCCACGCTGCCGGACGTGGGCGCGATCTCGCCGTCCACCGCGATCATCGTGCCGAATAGGTCGGCGTGGCGCGGCGCAAGCTGCGTCGAGCAGGTGCCTCCCTGCGAGAAGCCTGAGATGGCCCACTTTGCGCCCGCGTCGTCGGCCGGCAGGTTCGCGGCGATCCAGTTCGGCACGTCTTTGGTCAGGTACGTTTCTGCCTTGCCGAACTTTGTCGTGTCCGCGCACAGGCTGTTGATCGTGTCGCCGCCGTTCTGGTCGGGCGAGACGACGATCGGCGCGAGGCCGTTATGCGTTGCGGCGTAGGCGTTGAGCAGCGCGGTGATGCCGCTGGCCTGCATGGCGCGGCCCGGACTGCCCGGCTGCCCGGCGAGCAGGATGAGCACCGGCAGTTTCGGCGGCGTGTCGCTCAGCGCTGCCGGCGGCAGCCAGACCATGGCCGGACGTGCGCGGAACTTGGATGCCGTGTTGGCGATGCGTTCGGAGAATAGACGGCCCGTCGACGGCATGTTCGGCAAGTTGCCGTCGGCTGCGAGCCGCTGCCACTGATCGACCGTCATCGTCGGGCGTGCGATGCCGGCCTGGCTGACGGACTGGTACGGCGACCAGCCGACCAGCGATCCGATCGTCTGATATTCGCCGTACACCGTATCGACCTGCACGGCCGCGGCGACCAGCATGACCGGAATCATGACGATTGCGATGACGCGACGCAACGCGCGAGCCTGCACGGCCGTGGCGGTCACGAATCCCAACGCGGCGAACCCGGCCGCGGCCCAGCCGATCACCGCCCAGCCGAGCGATACGCCGAACACCATGATCACGTCGGAAATCAGCCACGCGGCCAACAATCCGGCCGCTCCGGTCACAACGCCGGCCAACAGCTGCCACAGCAGACGCACGCGATCGGCACGGACCAGCTGCCACGCCGCCAGCGCCAGCAATCCGATCGCGGCCGCCAACAGCACGCCGTCATGAAACGGACCGGACACGATGCGCACGCGCATCAGCGACTGCAGCCACGACGACCACACTTGCATGAGCATCCTCCCTTATCGCTACCAAACGCGGCATCATAGGAGCCGTATCCGGCGGGGTGCATCCGCCGCGGGAATGATTTCCCTCCCAGCTCAATCCGGTATGGTGGCAAGCGAGAAGCAATCGTGAATATATGGGGCGAGGTGCGGCCGTTGTCAGGAACGACGCGGACAATGGTGACCATTATGCCCAGTGAACCAAACGTGAAGTGCAGGTTATGAGCGAAGAAACAACACATGATATGACGACTCGGGACACGGCCCGATCACAGTCCGCGTCGCAGGCCGCGCAGGCTCCGCACGCTGCGTCGGTGGCCGGTACTGTCGGCGCGACGTCAGCGAACGCGACGGCGGCCGACGACGACATCGAGATCCTTGACATCGCGCGCAAGGAGGACACGGACGAACGCCGCGGCCGGCGCTGGTTCAAACGATTCAGCGGCAGGCCGTTCCCCGGCTGGCTGTACGCGTTCCTCTTTATCCTGTTCGACCTCGCGGCCGTGGCCACGCTGCAATGGGGCGTGTCACTGAAAAGCACGCGCGTCAAACTGTCCAGCCCAACCGTCGGCTGGGGATTCGTGACGAAAATGTGGACGGACGGCAACTTCGTGCTCGTCCTCAACGCGCTTCTGCTCGGCCTGATCTACCTGATCCTGCTCATGCTCACCAACCGGTTCTGGATCGCCACGCCGGTGTTCCTGGCGGCCGCGATCATCGTGGCCGTGATCGAGCATTTCAAGGTGCAGATCCGCTACGAGGCCGTGCTGCCGAGCGACCTGAACTTCCTCAAGGCCGACAAAAGCAACCTGCTGAGCTTCATGCCGCCGGGGGCGCACTGGACGATCATCGGCGCGTGCGCCGTGTTCGTCGGCGTGCTCATCGTCTGCTTCCTGCTGTACCGCATGGACGGACGCTCCGGCCGGCTGCTGCGCTTCGACAACGTCGGCCTGAACGTGACCGTGCGACTGCTGCTGATCCTGCTGCCCGGCATGTTCTTCACGCTGTATTCGATGCAGGTGAGCACCGTCGGATCGTGGGCGAAAACGTTCGCCACGGTGATGGGCGACAAGCCGAGCATGTGGGATTCCGTATACGACGCGCAGCGCAACGGCCCGCTCGTCTCGTTCACGCGACAGCTCAACCCGCGCATCATGGAAAAGCCCGCGAACTACAGCGAAGCGACGATGAAGAAACTCGCCGCCAAGTACGCGAAGGAAGCGACGACGATCAACGAGTCGCGCTCCGCGAACATGACCGACTCGACCGTCATCTACGTGCTCAGCGAATCGTTCTCCGACCCGTCGCGCGTGCCCGGACTCAAGGTCAACAAGGACTCCATGCCGAACATCCGCAAGATCAAAAGCGGCACCACGTCCGGCCTGATGCTCTCGTCCGGCTACGGCGGCGGCACCGCGAACCTTGAATACATGGGCCTGACCGGCATGAGCATGGCCAACTTCGACTCGTCGCTGTCCAGCCCGTACCAGCAGCTCGTGCCGAGCGAACACTGGGTGCCGACCATCAACCAGATGTGGGGTGCTGCCAAGTTCTCCGAAGCGTTCCATCCGTACGAGTCGTCCATGTACTCGCGCGCCACGAACTACGTGAAGTTTGGCTTCTCGCACTTCTACACGCTCACCGGCGACGGCGAAGGCAACGACATCATCAAATACCAGGACAAGATCGACGAATCGCCGTACGTGTCCGACGAGGCGACGTACAAGAGCGCGCTCGAGGAGATCGCGAAGACGGACGACAACCAGTTCATCCAGATCATCACGATGCAGAACCACATGCCGTACAACGACTGGTACAAGGACAACGACTTCACCGCCGAATCGACCGACCCGTCGCAGCCGCTCGAAAAGGACGAGACGAAGTCGATCGAAACGTACCAGAAGGGTGCAAGCCTGACCGATGAGGCGACTGCGGCGTTCCTTGAGGAACTCGACAAGCTCGACAAGCCGGTCACGGTCGTCTTCTACGGCGATCACCTGCCCGGCATCTACGAGACGGCCAGCGCGGACACGAACAATTCGCTCGCGCTGCACCTGACCGACTACTTCATCTGGTCGAACAAGGCGTCCGGCTCGTCGCAGGGGGAGAAGATCGACAATTCGGCGTATTCGTCGCCGAACTTCTTCGTTGCGCAGGCGGCCGAGCACATGGACGCGAAGGTGTCGCCGTACCTTGCGTTCCTGACCGAAATGCACGAGAAGATCTCCGCGATGGAGCCGCCCGTGGTGAACACGATCCAGGG
Source organism: Bifidobacterium amazonense (assembly GCF_018555435.2). Lineage (GTDB taxonomy): Bacteria > Actinomycetota > Actinomycetes > Actinomycetales > Bifidobacteriaceae > Bifidobacterium > Bifidobacterium amazonense. Next base: position 210 of record NZ_JAFEJT020000089.1, on the reverse strand, counting down.
CTGGGACCGCATTCCGGAAGGCCAGAACATCTATCTGGACTCCGACGGCAACCCGATGGCGGAAAGCGACTTCGACGACGAAACGAAGCAGCTGCTCGCCGACTACAAGCTCATCCAGTACGACATCACCGCCGGCAAGAACTACCTCAAGGACTCCGGCTTCATGGATCTGCCATAGCGGGCGTAACGGAATCGTGCTGCGCGCGATGC
>NZ_JAFEJT020000088.1 GCF_018555435.2 Bifidobacterium amazonense | reverse complement strand
TGTTCAGATCGGGGTGGTATTTGCGGGCCAGCTTGCGGTAGGCCTTGGTGATGTCTGCGTCGCTGGCGTCCTTGGAGACACCAAGGACTTTGTAGAAGTCTTTGCTCAGCCATTCATTCTCAGCCATTCATGTCTCCTTTCAAAGTTTCGATTTAAGTTACGCGCGGTGACCGCGTGGGGATGCGGTTTTAGGTACGCACGGTGACCGCGTGGGGGTCAGGATATGCGTATCGCGACACGCTCCGGGCCGCTCGGCCAAGTCATACGGTCTCGACACGCATATCCCGACCCCCACGCTCGTTGCGTACATAACTTGCGTTTACGTCGATTACGGATGCAACTTGTGTTTCGTTGATTACCCGCGTAACTTGCGTTTGTCGGATTTGCGGAAGCCGGTCATGACGATTGGGATGGCCGGCTTCTGCAACGTCCCTTTAGAGAGAGGGATGTTTAGTTCTTGGGGGAGGCCACGACCACGCGGGCGGCGCGGATGACGCGGTCGCCGATGCGGTAGCCGGCCTCCACCACGGTGTCGACGGTGTCCTTCTCGGCCGAATCGTCCGGCTTGTGCAGGATCGCCTCATGCTTGGTGGGGTCGAACTCCTCGCCCTTCTCGCCGAACTTCTCGACGCCGAACTTCTCGAACGCCTTGTCGATCTTCGCGGCCACGGCCTTGAACGAATCGTCCATCTCGCTGTGCTCGCGGATGCGGTCGATGTCGTCGAGGGCCGGCAGCAGCGCGGTCAGCACGTCGATGATGCCGTGCTGACGGAAACGCTCCTGCTCACGCTGGGCGCGGTTGCGGTAGTTGACGAACTCGGCGCGTTCGCGCTGGAGCGCCTCGAGGTAGTCGGCGGCCTCCTTCTTGGCCTTGCCAAGCGGAGTGAGGGAATCGTCGGAGGCGGCCGCATCAGCGGACGCATCCTTGGAACCCTCGGCCTTGTCGGCCGCTTCAGGCTTGGCGGACTCGGCAGGAGCTTCCTGCTTCGCGTTCTCGGTCGAGGGGGCCGGAGACGGCTGTTCGGCCTTCGCCGAGCCGGTTTCACCGTCGGAGGCGGCCGAGCCGGCCGCGGAGGACTTGGCCGCGCCGGCAGCCACGTCGTCCACGTCCGGCAGGTCGTTCAGGTAATCGTCCTTGTTGAACTCAGCCATCGGACGGAACCTTACTTGTTGTCCTTGTCGTCGTCATCCACGACTTCGGCGTCCACCACGTCGTCGTCGCCACCGTTCGAGGCGGCGCCCGACGCACCGGCACCGGCGGCACCCGCACCGGCAGCGCCGGCGGCACCGGCCGCGGCCTGCTGCGAGTACAGGGCCTCGCCGATCTTCTGTGCGGCGGTCATCAGCTCGCTCTGTGCGGTCTTGATCTTCTCGATGTCCTCGCCCTTCAGGGCCTCCTTCAGGGCGTTGACCTTGTCGGTGACCTCCTTGGCGATCTCATCGGAGATCTTGTCCTTGTTGTCGTTGACGAGCTTCTCGGTCTGGTAGGCGAACGCCTCGGCCTGGTTGCGGGTCTCGGCCTCCTCCTTGCGCTTCTTGTCCTCGGCCTCGTGGGCTTCGGCCTCCTTGACCATGCGGTCGATCTCGTCCTTCGGCAGGCCCGAGCCGCCGGTGATGGTCATCGACTGCTCCTTGCCGGTGCCCTTGTCCTTGGCGGACACGTGCACGATGCCGTTGGCGTCGATGTCGAAGGTGACCTCGATCTGCGGGACGCCACGCGGCGCCGGCGCGATGCCGGTCAGCTCGAAGGTGCCCAGCGGCTTGTTGTCGCGGGCGAACTCGCGCTCGCCCTGGTAGACCTGGATGAGCACGGACGGCTGGTTGTCCTCGGCGGTGGAGAAGACCTCGGAACGCTTGGTCGGGATGGCGGTGTTGCGGTCGATGAGCTTGGTCATGATGCCGCCCTTGGTCTCGATGCCCAGCGACAGCGGGGTCACGTCGATGAGCAGGACGTCCTTGCGGTCGCCCTTGATGACGCCGGACTGCACGGCTGCGCCGACGGCCACGACCTCATCCGGGTTCACGGACTGGTTCGCTTCCTTGCCGCCGGTGAGCTCCTTGACGAGCTCCTTGACGGCCGGCATACGGGTCGAACCGCCGACGAGCACGACGTGGTCGATGTCGGACACGGAGATGTTCGCGTCGCGCAGCACGTTGTTGAACGGCGTGCGGCAGCGGCCGAGCAGGTCGGAGGTCATTTCCTCGAAGTGGGCGCGGGTGAGCGTCTCGTCGAGGTGCACCGGGGTGCCGTCGGGGGTCATCGCGAGGTACTGCATGTTGATGGAGGTAGAGGTGGACGAAGACAGTTCCTTCTTCGCCTGCTCGGCGGCTTCCTTCAGACGCTGCAGCGCGATCTTGTCCTTGGACAGGTCGACGCCGTACTTGTTCTTGACCTCGGAGACCAGCCAGTCGATGATCTTCTGATCCCAATCGTCGCCGCCGAGGTGGTTGTCGCCGTTGGTGGCCTGCACCTGAATGGTGGAGAAGCCGTCGTCGTCCTTGCCGATCTCCAGCAGGGACACATCGAAGGTGCCGCCGCCGAGATCGAAGACCAGGATGCGCTCGTCCTCCTTGCCCTTCTCGAGGCCGTAGGCCAGCGCGGCCGCGGTCGGCTCGTTGATGATGCGCAGCACGTTCAGGCCGGCGATCTTGCCGGCGTCCTTGGTGGCCTGACGCTGGGCGTCGTTGAAGTACGCCGGGCAGGTGATGACGGCGTCCGTGACCGGCTCGCCGAGGTACGCCTCGGCGTCCCTCTTCAGCTTCATCAGGATCTGCGCGGAGATCTCCTGCGGGGTCCACTTCTTGCCATCGATCTCGACGGTCCAGTCGGTGCCCATGTGACGCTTGACGGAGGAGATGGTGCGCTCGACGTTGGTGACGGCCTGACGCTTCGCGACCTCGCCGACGAGGATCTCGCCGGACTTGCTGAACGCCACCACGGACGGCGTGGTGCGCGCGCCTTCCGCGTTGACGATGACGGTCGGCTCGCCGCCTTCAAGCGTGGCGATGCAGGAATTCGTAGTACCCAGATCAATGCCTACTGCACGTCCCATAATGTTGCTCCTTTGTTGAGTGGTTCGTTGTACGTTTCTTGCTCAAGTCTCGGACCCCGGGTTGTCCGCCCGGCATCCTCGTCTCGAGGACGCTCTGTTTTGCTTTCCAAAACTTGAGCCTACACCACTCAACTTTCCGACGCAACTTTTTATTCCCACTTCCTCACGACTTTTTTCGCGTGTCTTCGAGCATCTTCTTCTCGAGCGGGATGCGAGGCACCGGAGCTCCACATAACGGACCGAGTGGCGGAAAACGCTCGCTGGCGCGCCATCAGCGAGAGAAAGATGCCACGCAATAAACCGAGTGGCGGTTTTCTCTCACCGACACACCGTCAGTGAGAGAAAACCGCCACTATAGCTAGGCCACTAGGCGCCACCCATGCGGGTCACCCACGCGGGCATCGCCATTGCCCGCGCAGGCATCACCAGCTGTGCCAGGCGATGCCTTCGCCCTGCCAGCCGCGCTTCGCCGCCGTGATCACGTCGTACTCGTGCTTGTCCGCCGTGTACAGATGCTCTCCGTTGTACGGGTTGTACGCACGGTACACCGTGACGTCGCCGGCATCGTCCTGGTACCAGGCGATGCCTTCGGCCTTCCAGCCGTGCCTGGTGGTGATCACCTGATACTCGTGCTTGTTGGCGGTCCAATGATGGTTGCCGTTGTACGGGTTGTACGCACGGTACACGGGCGTGCCCTTGGACGGCTGCCGGAACGCGACGCCCTCGTACTTCCAGCCGCGCTTGACCAGCACGTTCTTCTCCTTCGCGCTGATGGTGTAGTGGTGCAGGCCGGAGTACGGGTTGTACAGGCGGTAGACGGGCACCATCGTCACGGACGGCTTGTCGGTATCGTCCTTGCCGGTGTCGTCCTTGTCGCCCGGGGTCGGCGTCGGATCGGGAGTCGGATCAGGATCCGGAGTCGGAGTCGGGTCCGGATCAACGGCCGCGGCCTTCTTGAGCACGGTCGCGGCCAACGCGCCGACGTTCGCGACGCCGTCCTCGCCGACCGTCACCGTCGCGCCGCCGTCCGTCGTCACCTTGCCATCGGCGACAAGCGTGACGTACGAGCCGGCCGGCACGCCGGTCACGGCCGCGACGGAATCGTTCGCGTTGAACGCGACCACGTACGTATCATCGCCATCGGTCAGCTGGTACGCGACCACGCCGTCGGACTGCCGCAGCACGGTCATGTGCTTGGCGATCTCGTCGTAGTCGGACAGGTGCAGGTTGGCGATCGACTTGCGCAGCGCGATGAGCCCGCGCACGTAGTCGACCGAGTCGGCCTGCTCGACGGCGCGGTTCCAGTCGATCGCGTTGACCTTGTCGCCCGCGTTGTAGCTGTTGCCGTTGCCGCCCTTGGTGCGCAGGAACTCCTGGCCGAACTGCATGTCGGTGACGCCCTGCGACAGCAGGATCAGCGAGTCGGCGAGCTTGGCGCGAGCCGCGCGCGTCTCCTCGGAGTCGCCGGCCGCGCTCTTGACGAGCTTGTCGTACAGCGTCAGGTTGTCGTGGATCTCGACGTACTGCACGACCTGGTCCGCGCCCGCGTAGTCGGTGTCGGCGGAACCGTTGTTGCAGTGGCCGGTGTCGTCGATGCCGTCGCGCTTGTTGTTGCAGCCGAGCACGTTGGTGGCGATGAGGTTCTCCTTGCCGGCCTTGCCGGTCACGAAGCCGGTGTCCTCGTCGGAGAACACGCTGCCCTTGATCGCGTCGCGCAGCGAGTCGTTGAAGAACGCCACGCCCGGCACCTTGCTGGCGTTGGGCTGGGTGGTCTCCTGGTCGCCGATCGCGTCGGTCATATCCCAGCCTTCGCCGATGACGAGGATGCCCGGGTCGATCTTGTCGAGCGCCGCGCGGACCTCCTTCATCGTGGTCTGGTCGATGAGGCCCATGAGGTCGAAGCGGAAGCCGTCGACGTTGTACTCCTTCGCCCAGTACGTGACCGAGTCGACGATGTACTTGCGGGCCATCGCGCGCTCGGAGGCCACGTCGTTGCCGCAGCCGGAGCCGTTGGTCAGGTTGCCGTTGGCGTCGTAGCGGAAGTAGTAGCCGGGGACGGTCTTGCCGAACGCGTGCGTGGAGGCGTTGTACACGTGGTTGTACACCACGTCCATCACCACGTACAGGCCGTTCTTGTGCAGCCCCTTGACCATCTGCTTCATTTCGGTCACGCGCGCGGCCGGGTCGCTCGGGTCGGAGGAGTAGGAGCCTTCGGGCACGTTGTAGTTGACCGGGTCGTAGCCCCAGTTCTGTGCGCCGTCCGCGCCGTAGCTCAGGTCGCCGGTCTCGTCGACGGAGCCGTAGTCGTAGACGGGCATGATCTGCACGTGCGTCACGCCGAGCGACTTCAGGTAGTCGATGCCCGTCGCGGACGCGCCCTTCTTGCCGTCGACCGTAGTGCCTTCCTCGACGAAGCCGAGGTACTTGCCGCGCTTGTCGGCGGAGACGCCGGAGTTCGGGTTGATCGTCATGTCGCGAACGTTCGCTTCCGTGACGATCGCGTCGGTCGGCTTGCTGAACGACGCCATGCGCCTGCCGGCGTCGCCCTGCTCCTTGCCGCTCAGCACGACGGAGCGCTCGCCGTTGACGACGGCCGCGGTCGCGTACGGGTCGGGCGACGTGTTCACCGTGCCGTCGGCGAACGTGAGCTCGTAGTCGTAGGCGTAGTCCTTGAGATCGCCCTTGACATCGAACGCCCACACGCCCTTGTCGCCGGACTTGTCCAGCGTCACGGCGTCGGTCTGCGCGCCGTCGGCCTTGGTCGAGTCCTGGTACAGCCGCAGCGTGACCTTGGTCGCGGTCGGCGCCCACAGCTTGAACGTGGTCCGCTCGGCCGTGTAGTTCGCGCCCAGGTCGTCGCCGTCGTACGCGTACTTCTTGTCGAACGCGTCGGAGCGCACGACCGCGCCGAGCGCGACGTTCTGCGTGCCGTAGCCGTCGACGCTCACGACGTACGCCTTGGTCACGTCGAGCTCGTCCTTGGTCGTGATGACCAGCGTGTTGCCGTCGGCCTTCACGTCCTTGATCTCGGCGCCGTCGATGCTCACCTTGCCTGCGAGATCGTCGGTCGCGATCGACTTGTTGAGTTTGACGTTGATCGTGGTGAAGTCGGCCATCGACGCGGAGACGATCGTGCCGGCCGCGTTGTACAGCGTGCCGTTGGTGTAGATCGTCGGATCGCCCTGCACGAGCCAGATCTCGGCGTCGGCCGTGCCGTCGTCTTTCAGCGTGATCGCGGACTGCGGGATGGTGCGGTTGTCGTCGTTCGGGTCCTTGGACTCCCAGCCGTCGCCGCCGTAGCGCACGATGAACTGCGGCACCTGCATGCCGCTGCCCTTGAGCGTGTACTTGGCGGTCAGGCCGTAGTCGTCGTGGGATGTGAACGGGTACGCGGCGCCGTTGACGCCGTCGGCCCAACCCCAGATGTCCCACGCCTTCATGCCGTCCTCGCTCGTGTAGTCGTCGGCGAGGCGGTGGTAGTGGATGGTCACGTTGATCGTGTCGGCGGTCTTCTTGTAGCCTTCCGGCGCCGCGGTGAGCGTCTCGTCGGGCTTGGATCCGTCGACCCAGATCTCCGCCGTTCCGGTGGAGCCGTCGATGAGGCGGTCGCCGCCGACCTTGTCCCAGCCTTCGGTGGTGACGATCACGCCGATCTTGTCGGCCTCGTACGCGCCGTCGACGGTGGTCTCGAACACCTTGCCGTAGGAGTCCTCGCCGGTGAACGCGTGCCAGCCGGCCGCGAGCGCGTTGCCGTCTTTGTCGGTGCCCCACATGTACACGCCGCGGTCGGCGACGGCGTCGCCTTCGGCGGCCTTGTAGTGCACGACGACCTTGGTCTTGGGCCGGTACTGCTGCACGTCGGAGGGCACGCCGGCGCTGGCCTCGTGGTCCGCGACCGCGGTCCAGTGGCCCTGCGCGGTGTAGTTGCCGCCGCCGTTCGGGTTGTCCCAGTTGGAGCCGCCGTCGGTGAACACGTATTCAAACGACTGGCCCTTCGGGTCGACCGTGTACTTGACCCAGCCGTTGCCGGCGTCGGTCATGAGCTCGTGGCCCTGCTCGGCCCAGTTGTTGACGCCGTAGTGCAGGTACGCCTGCTTCCAGCCGTCGGGGAGCTTGTAGTAGATCGTGCGGCTGGTGTCGGTCGCGGCCTTGGCGGCCTCGTCGTTGACGGTCAGGTCGGGGTCGGACGGGTCGGACTTGGCCGTGCCGGTCCAGCTGTCCTTGGTCGCGCCCGCGTAGATAGCGATGGCCGAGTTCTTGCCGAGCGTCGCGTCGAACGTGCCGTCGTCCTTCACGGTGACGGTCTGGGAGCAGTCGCCGGTCGCGTACACGTTGCAGTATTCGCCGGCCGGCAGCGACGTTGTGAACGTCTGCTGCGAGTCCTTGTCGCTGTTGTTGAGCGCGAGATAGCCGACGTCGCCGCGGCCGAAGCCGAGCACGTTGCTGCCGTACGCCTTCCAGTCGGTCACGGCGGTGCCGGCGACGGCGTTGTGGAAGCCGATCATGCCGCGGATCGCGGTCCAGCGGTCGGCGCACTGCCAGGTGCCGGACGTCATCGAGCCGTCGGTCGGGCAGGTCATGTCGGGGACCGACGTTTCGGTCGCGCCGGGCGCGCCGTCGTCGTTGTCGTCGAAGTAGTAGCCGGAGTAGACGTGCGGCTGGCCGTAGTCGTACGCGAGCATGAATGCGTTCGCAAGCAGGTACTTCGAGCCCTTCTTGTACGTGATCGCGGACGAGTTGCGTTCGGTGTCCCAGTTGGTCACCCACACGGCCGCCTGGTCGGAGGTCAGCCAGCCGTCGCCGCCGATCTTGCCGAGTCCCTTGCTGTCGCTGGTGATGTCGGACGCGAACGCGGCGGACAGGTGCGCGTTGTAGTTGAATTCGGAGACCTTGCCGTTGCCGACGTAGTTGCTCGGCTGGATCGCGGCGGCCTCGCTCGCGTTGCCGATGACCTCCTGCTCGAAGAAGATGTCGTCGGCGTTGCGGCCGGATTTTTCGGCCAGCTTGGCCTTGATGGCGGCCACGTCCTTGTTGGCGATGTGCTTGACGGCGTCGACGCGGAAGCCGTACACGCCGAGCTGGAGCAGCCGGTTCATGTAGTCGGCGAGCTTGTCCTGCACATACTCCTGGCTGGTGTCGAGGTCCTGCAGGCCGGTCAGGCGGCAGTTCTGGACCTCGTCGGCGTTGGTGTAGTCGCCGATGTTCTTGTCGCAGTCGTGGAAGTTCTCTTTGGTGTAGGGGATTTCGGGGAAGTCGCCGTTCGAGTCGAACTTGCTGCCGGCCACGCCTGTGCCCTCGCCGCGGTCGACGCCCGTGGTGTGGTTGATGACCGCGTCGGCGATGACCTGGACGCCGGCCGCGTTGCACACCTTGATCATGTTCTTGAGCTCGGCTTCGGTGCCCAGCTTGGAGTCGAACTTGTAGCTGACCGGCTGGTACGAGGTCCACCATTCGGTGCCCTGGACGGTTTCCAGCGGCGGGGAGATCTGCACGTAGCCCACGCCTTCGGGACCGTATACCTCGGTGCATTCGTTGGCCACGGAGTTCCAGTTGGTCTGGAACGCGATGACGATCACGTCCTTCGCCCCGCCTGCCGCGGAGCCCGTCGACGTTGCGGCGTCGGTCGCGGCGCCGGCGGACGTCGCCGTGCCTGCCGTCTGCTGGGCCAGTGCCGTCGTCGGCAGCGCCGTCAGTCCGGCCGCGGTCATCGCGAACGCGACGCCGGTCGCGGCCACGCGTCTGGCGAACGAACCGAATTGTCGTATGACCATGTGTGTCCTTCCTCTTTCGTTCTCGCCGTTGAGCTCTCCGACTCATGTCATCATTGAGCATCTCTGTCTGACAACGTTTGCGCACATGACAGCAAGGAAGCCATCGTTATCATCGAGGCTTCTTGCTTACGTTCGCATCTCGCAGTCGCCCCCAACGATAGCACGTCGCGGCCCTGTCCGGCAACGGGAACGACATCCCGCGCGAGCCGCGACGCGCCCATGTTTCCCGGTTGGGGCTGCGGACGTTTTCTTGGAGACCGAACGGAAAGATTTTCGTATGTTCAGTCTTGAGGAACGAGAGCGTGCGGTGGAGTTGTATTTCACCACGCCGATGACGACGGCCCAGGTGGTGGAGCATC
>NZ_JAFEJT020000087.1 GCF_018555435.2 Bifidobacterium amazonense | reverse complement strand
CGAGACCAGAAACCTTAAAGAAGCGTAAAGGCCGCGGCTACGATGCCATTCTTGCAAAAGACACCGTAGCCGCGGCTAATTATTCGCCTAGCGGGGAGACGAATCAGCGACCCATGCTGAGCATCCGCTTGGCCTTGCGGCTCTTCACCGCAAGCACGCCCGCACCGCCGGCGAGCACGACCGCCGCGACGATGAACAGGGCGATGCCCATGCCACCCGTGGACGGAAGCTGGCTCTTATCGTAGATGTTCGTGTACGTGTACGGATGCTCAGCGCTGCCGTCGTCACCGGAGACAATGCCAGTTTTATTGTCGGCGTTCGCAAGGAGTCCATTCTTGAGCACGTTGGTGATTTGGGTCGTCATGGTCGGAGTGTCGGTGTCATTGGTTCCCGGCGTCTGAGTGACCTTGAGAATGAACCGTCCCCAATACCCCTTGGCTGTATCGCTGTTATACGGGTTTGGAGCATCGGTTTCCTTGATCAGATAGGTGCCTTCCTTCAAACCAGAGAAAGCGAACTTGCCGCCATCGGCGGACGTCTTGCTTTCGCTGGCCTGATTGTGATTGGTGCCGAACACGTTTTCGAACTTGCCATCTTCCGTGCTGTTGAAGAGCGTTTCGAACGTGTCCTTATTGGTGACGGCGTCTGCGTCGGTCGCATTGGCGAGTTTCTTGATCGTGAACGTGGCTCCGTCCAGACCAGTCTTGTCGTTGTCCTGAACGCCCTTCTTGAGGAAGTTGACGCTGGTCGAACCGATGATGCCGAAGTCCTGCTTGGCGGTGCTTACGCCCTTGGCGAGTTCGACGGTCAGCGCGCCGGACGCGTTGTCGACCTCATAGCCTTGCAGCTCCGTGCCGACGAGGATCGGACTGATGGTCTTGTAGTAACGTTCCGTGCCATCCGTGGTGATCTTCACGTCATCGACGGTCTGGTCGACGATCAGGTACAGACCCTCGTTGTTTTCACCGAAGTCGAAGGTCACGGAACCCTTGTCGGTTCTGCTGCCAGTGACGGTGACCGCCGGATTGGTGCCGGGAATCTCGTTGGTCGCCTTGGTCTTCAGGGCTTCGGCGAACTTCTTGATGGAGCCCGACGGGATACGATACTGGCCGTTTGCGGGCGTGCCGGTGTCGGCGAACATCTGACGACCAAGCCACGTCAGCGGGTCGAGATTCGCATTGGTCGCCGCTTCCGCATCGTACTTGGTCTTCAGATTCGTCACTTCATTGTTATTGGAGTCGTAGCCCGACATTTGGCCCAATGCAGTCTTGACGTCTTCGGTCAGGTTTGCGGCGGTTTCCAGCGTCACGTAGTGCCTGCCGTCGGGTGCATCGTTGGTGTTATAGGTACCGATCTTCACATACTTGAAGGTACGGAGCGTCGCTTGAGTCAGCTCCTTGCTGGTGTCGGTCACGTCGGTCGTGTAGAACTGCTGCACGCTGTAGGTGCCGTTCAGCGTGATCGTATGTCCCTTGCTCGGCGTGCCGTCGGCCGCAACCGGAGCTGCGACGGAGTTCGCGTCGCTCGGGTCGGCTTGTGCGATCGATCCGATGGCGAGTCCGCCGATCATGGTGGCGATGGCCGTGAGGACGGCCAGTGGTTTCCTGCTTCTCATCATAGTTTTCGGCTATTCGCTGTTTGTGGTGGGTGTGGGTTAGGCGGTGGTGACGGCTTTGAGGTCGAGTTTGCCGCAGGTCAAGTAGATCATGGTGGCGAAGTAGTCCATGTTCCGGAAGCCGCGGGCCCGTCGCTTGACGTTCTGGATGACGCTGTTGATGCCCTCGAGAACGGCGTTGGTGTACGGGTGCGTGAAGTAGGCGAGGATCTCGTCCCAGTGTCGGCGGATCAGGCGGGCGAACTCCTTCATGGGCTCGAGCCTCGAGTGCATCATCCACGAGCATAGGCGGTGCAGACCGGCCCATGCCTCGGCTTTGGTGGAGCTGGTCTCGTAGATGTCCTGCAGGACCTCCCTCATCCGGCACGCCCTCGCGGTCTTCAGCCGCTGCTTCGCGAGGCCGCGCTTCGTCTCCAATTGCAGCTCGGTCAGGCTCTCCTCGTTCCTGAGCCACAGGTATTTGGTCCGTTTGAGCAGCGGGTTCTGCCGTCCCTCGGCCTTGCGGACCTTGTCGACGGCCTCGTTGGCGTGCTTGACCACATGGAACTTGTCGACGATTCGCCGCGCGTTGGGCAGCCGCTCGCGGATGCCTTTTTGGAAGCCCAGGCTCATGTCGCAGGTGACGAGACGCATGTATTCGGGCACCCCGTTGTGGCTCATGAAATCGTCGACGAACCGCTTGACGGTGGTCGAGTCCTTGCCCAGCGTCACGTTGATGACATCGTGCTCGACGAGATCGGCGACCACGGTGATGTAGCTGTGGCCCTTGCGGCTGGTCTCGTCGATGCCGATGGCCTCCACGCCTGTGTAATCCTCCAATTCGCGTGCCTCGTCGACGTAGTGGGCGATGAACCGCCACAGGCGCGTGTCGGTCTCGGCCAACTGTTCGGCGAGCGTGCTGACGGGCAGGTGACGGGCCATCTCCACCGCCCACGCCTCGAACAGGAGCGTGAATCCCGAACCGGGTCTCGCCCACGGGGCCGGGACCGTTCTCACCCCGTGCTCGGGACACGCAACACGCGGCATGCCGGCGTGAATGAACGCCTTGTACTGGAAGAAGTTCAGGTGGCGCCACACACGTTCCCGCCTGTCGTGCACCGGGCAGGAGGCCTGCCCGCATCCCGTCTCGGGGCAATGGAAGCGGGCGCCCGTCTCGAAGCCGATCGTGATGTGCAGCTCCCGCCGACCGTCGGCGGCGTCACGAAAGTCCACGGACTCCACCCTCCAAGGCTCCTGCAACTGGAGCGCGGCGGTGAACAGGTGAGAGGTATCCATGCCTCCAACCTACCCGACCCTCACCACCCCACACACGCCAATCACCCACTACAAACAGCGAAAGGCCTAGTTTTCCTTAACTAATTTCTTCCTGAAAATGTGGTTTTGCGAACGATTCGTTTTCCGACGCCCCCTCAGTCGGGACCGCGCGCCTTGTGCCTCAACGTCACGATGTCACCTGGCTTCCCGGCGCTTCGCCCACCAGGTGATCGTGAGGGATCCGCCGAGCAGGAGCACGCCCATGGTCAGCCAGCCTCGCGGCGTCGGACCGCCCGTCGACGGGAGGAAACTGATCGCACGACTGTTACCCACCTTGTTATCGGTGACCGTCGTGCCGTTGTGCTGGAGGGTGACAGCTTCCGCCGGCTGGTTTGCCGTGATCGTGAACTTGTAAGTGGCCTTGCGCATCACATAGCCGGCCGGAGCCCTGGTCTCCGTCAGCTCGTACGAGCCTGGTTCGAGTTTTTCCAGCCTGAACTTGCCGGGATCGGCGTCCGCGTCGGCCCAACGGTTTTCGGACGCGTCGGTCGGACGCTGAGCGTTGGATTTGCCGGAACATCCGTTGGCGTTCGACCCGCAGTCGAGCACCGTCCACGCGGGTTGCTGGTCGGCGGCGATGTCCTTGTTGTCGGCGTTCTTGGTGCGGACGAGCTTCCATTCCGCGCCGCCAATGGCCTGACCGGTATCGGCGTCGGTCTTCGTCCACGACACGCTCCGCACCGTGTTCGCGATCACGCCTTTCATATTCGCGTCGGTCCACGTGGCCGTCATCGCATCGTTCTCGTTGACCACCGTGAACGCGTATTCAACGGTCGAGGGCATCCAATACCCGTCGGGCGCCTGGGTTTCGACGAGCTTGTACGATCCCTCCTTGAGTCCCTTGGTTCCGGTCGCGTCAAGCGTGACCTTGAACACGCCGGCGATCGGCTCCTCGTCCTTGCCCTGATACCCGTTCTTGCCGGTATTGTCCGTGATCGTATCGTACCCGTCGACCGTCTGACCATTGTTGTCAGTGATCTTCCACACGGATCCGCCGATCGGCTGATTGCTGGTCGAGTCGATCTTCTTCCACGTGAGCGCGCCGGTGACCGGCTGATCGCCGATCGTACGACCACCGTCGACCAGCGCATTGCCGTTGGTCGGAACAGTCAGCGTGGGCTGTTCGGGCACCTTGTTGTCGGTTCCCGCGGCCTTGATCGTGAACGTGTACTCGGTCGGGTTGAGTTCGTAGCCGACCGGCGGAATGGTCTCCTGAAGCGTGTACGTGCCGGGCGCGAGATTAACGATGCTGATCGAACCAATCGTATTGTCGTTGTCGCGCGCCGGATCGTTGTCCGTGACCGGTACCGAACATGTCTTGTCGTCCTCGGCCTTCTGCCAGCAGGTTTTAGGCAGCGTGCCTCCGGCCTGGCATTGCGCTGGACGCATCGACGGGGCCATGTACGGGCTCTTCTCCTCCCCGTCATCACGCGCGTCGAGCTTGTCGTCCGTGGTGGTGATCTTCCACGTGGACGACGACGTCACCGGATCCTTGGTATTCGCGTCGGCCTTGTTCCAGCTCATCGAATACGGGCTGTCGAACACGACCACGCCATTCGACCCAAAACCGCCGCCCGACAGGCGCGCCCCGTTGCCGCTGATCAGAATCTGGCCGGTCGACTGCGCATTATCTTTTTCTGCCGCGTTCGTGACGACGGCCTTCAATGCGAGGCCCTGATCGCCGAAACCGTTCTGATAGTAACCTTTGCCTGCGCAATCATCCTTCGTGCTGATGTTGGTGGCATCAATCTGTCCGTCTCCCTTATTACGGCCATGCGTGTAGTACAGGCAGGTAGTCACCGAATGATTGTCAGCGGCTGTGATGCCGATTTTCTCGTTGTTCGTGGAATTTTCGTCGTAACGGTTCGCATGGCCGTCCTGCCCGTTGTACGTGGAGACGGACAGATTGATGCCACCAACATCAGCACGAAGGATGATTGCGCAGGCAAAGGTTACTATCAGAACGGTTTCGGCGATCAGGGCCTCGCATTGAAGGCCGTCGTCACGAACGCGGCAGAAAAAGATAATGCGCAGTCGACCGGCCAGATTCTGATCAGCGGCAACGGGGCGCGCCTGTCGGGCGGCGGTTTTGGGTCGAATGGCGTGGTCGTGTTCGACAGCCCGTATTCGATGAGCTGGAACAAGGCCGACGCGAATACCAAGGATCCGGTGACGTCGTCGTCCACGTGGAAGATCACCACCACGGACGACAAGCTCGACGCGCGTGATGACGGGGAGGAGAAGAGCCCGTACATGGCCCCGTCGATGCGTCCAGCGCAATGCCAGGCCGGAGGCACGCTGCCTAAAACCTGCTGGCAGAAGGACGAGGACGACAAGACATGGTCGGTAACGGTCACGGACAACGATCCGACGCGCGACAACGACAATACGATTGGTTCGATCAGCATCGATAATCTCGCGCCCGGCACGTACACGCTTCAGGAGACCATTCCGCCGGTCGGCTACGAACTCAACCCGACCGAGTACACGTTCACGATCAAGGCCGCGGGAACCGACAACAAGGTGCCCGAACAGCCCACGCTGACTGTTCCGACCAACGGCAATGCGCTGGTCGACGGTGGTCGTACGATCGGCGATCAGCCGGTCACCGGCGCGCTCACGTGGAAGAAGATCGACTCGACCAGCAATCAGCCGATCGGCGGATCCGTGTGGAAGATCACTGACAACAATGGTCAGACGGTCGACGGGTACGATACGATCACGGACAATACCGGCAAGAACGGGTATCAGGGCAAGGACGAGGAGCCGATCGCCGGCGTGTTCAAGGTCACGCTTGACGCGACCGGAACCAAGGGACTCAAGGAGGGATCGTACAAGCTCGTCGAAACCCAGGCGCCCGACGGGTATTGGATGCCCTCGACCGTTGAATACGCGTTCACGGTGGTCAACGAGAACGATGCGATGACGGCCACGTGGACCGACGCGAATATGAAAGGCGTGATCGCGAACACGGTGCGGAGCGTGTCGTGGACGAAGACCGACGCCGATACCGGTCAGGCCATTGGCGGCGCGGAATGGAAGCTCGTCCGCACCAAGAACGCCGACAACAAGGACATCGCCGCCGACCAGCAACCCGCGTGGACGGTGCTCGACTGCGGGTCGAACGCCAACGGATGTTCCGGCAAATCCAACGCTCAGCGTCCGACCGACGCGTCCGAAAACCGTTGGGCCGACGCGGACGCCGATCCCGGCAAGTTCAGGCTGGAAAAACTCGAACCAGGCTCGTACGAGCTGACGGAGACCAGGGCTCCGGCCGGCTATGTGATGCGCAAGGCCACTTACAAGTTCACGATCACGGCAAACCAGCCGGCGGAAGCTGTCACCCTCCAGCACAACGGCACGACGGTCACCGATAACAAGGTGGGTAACAGTCGTGCGATCAGTTTCCTCCCGTCGACGGGCGGTCCGACGCCGCGAGGCTGGCTGACCATGGGCGTGCTCCTGCTCGGCGGATCCCTCACGATCACCTGGTGGGCGAAGCGCCGGGAAGCCAGGTGACATCGTGACGTTGAGGCACAAGGCGCGCGGTCCCGACTGAGGGGGCGTCGGAAAACGAATCGTTCGCAAAACCACATTTTCAGGAAGAAATTAGTTAAGGAAAACTAGGCCTTTCGCTGTTTGTAGTGGGTGATTGGCGTGTGTGGGGTGGTGAGGGTCGGGTAGGTTGGAGGCATGGATACCTCTCACCTGTTCACCGCCGCGCTCCAGTTGCAGGAGCCTTGGAGGGTGGAGTCCGTGGACTTTCGTGACGCCGCCGACGGTCGGCGGGAGCTGCACATCACGATCGGCTTCGAGACGGGCGCCCGCTTCCATTGCCCCGAGACGGGATGCGGGCAGGCCTCCTGCCCGGTGCACGACAGGCGGGAACGTGTGTGGCGCCACCTGAACTTCTTCCAGTACAAGGCGTTCATTCACGCCGGCATGCCGCGTGTTGCGTGTCCCGAGCACGGGGTGAGAACGGTCCCGGCCCCGTGGGCGAGACCCGGTTCGGGATTCACGCTCCTGTTCGAGGCGTGGGCGGTGGAGATGGCCCGTCACCTGCCCGTCAGCACGCTCGCCGAACAGTTGGCCGAGACCGACACGCGCCTGTGGCGGTTCATCGCCCACTACGTCGACGAGGCACGCGAATTGGAGGATTACACAGGCGTGGAGGCCATCGGCATCGACGAGACCAGCCGCAAGGGCCACAGCTACATCACCGTGGTCGCCGATCTCGTCGAGCACGATGTCATCAACGTGACGCTGGGCAAGGACTCGACCACCGTCAAGCGGTTCGTCGACGATTTCATGAGCCACAACGGGGTGCCCGAATACATGCGTCTCGTCACCTGCGACATGAGCCTGGGCTTCCAAAAAGGCATCCGCGAGCGGCTGCCCAACGCGCGGCGAATCGTCGACAAGTTCCATGTGGTCAAGCACGCCAACGAGGCCGTCGACAAGGTCCGCAAGGCCGAGGGACGGCAGAACCCGCTGCTCAAACGGACCAAATACCTGTGGCTCAGGAACGAGGAGAGCCTGACCGAGCTGCAATTGGAGACGAAGCGCGGCCTCGCGAAGCAGCGGCTGAAGACCGCGAGGGCGTGCCGGATGAGGGAGGTCCTGCAGGACATCTACGAGACCAGCTCCACCAAAGCCGAGGCATGGGCCGGTCTGCACCGCCTATGCTCGTGGATGATGCACTCGAGGCTCGAGCCCATGAAGGAGTTCGCCCGCCTGATCCGCCGACACTGGGACGAGATCCTCGCCTACTTCACGCACCCGTACACCAACGCCGTTCTCGAGGGCATCAACAGCGTCATCCAGAACGTCAAGCGACGGGCCCGCGGCTTCCGGAACATGGACTACTTCGCCACCATGATCTACTTGACCTGCGGCAAACTCGACCTCAAAGCCGTCACCACCGCCTAACCCACACCCACCACAAACAGCGAATAGCCGAAAACTATGATGAGAAGCAGGAAACCACTGGCCGTCCTCACGGCCATCGCCACCATGATCGGCGGACTCGCCATCGGATCGATCGCACAAGCCGACCCGAGCGACGCGAACTCCGTCGCAGCTCCGGTTGCGGCCGACGGCACGCCGAGCAAGGGACATACGATCACGCTGAACGGCACCTACAGCGTGCAGCAGTTCTACACGACCGACGTGACCGACACCAGCAAGGAGCTGACTCAAGCGACGCTCCGTACCTTCAAGTATGTGAAGATCGGTACCTATAACACCAACGATGCACCCGACGGCAGGCACTACGTGACGCTGGAAACCGCCGCAAACCTGACCGAAGACGTCAAGACTGCATTGGGCCAAATGTCGGGCTACGACTCCAATAACAATGAAGTGACGAATCTGAAGACCAAGTACGATGCGGAAGCGGCGACCAATGCGAATCTCGACCCGCTGACGTGGCTTGGTCGTCAGATGTTCGCCGACACCGGCACGCCCGCAAACGGCCAGTATCGTATCCCGTCGGGCTCCATCAAGAAGTTCGCCGAAGCCCTGAAGACCAAGGCGACCAACGAGATTCCCGGCACCAATCCGGCGGTCACCGTCACTGGCAGCAGAACCGACAAGGGTTCCGTGACCTTCGACTTCGGTGAAAACAACGAGGGTCTGTACCTGATCGTCGACCAGACCGTCGATGACGTGAAGATCACCACGGATGGCACGGAACGTTACTACAAGACCATCAGTCCGATCCTCGTCGGCACGGAGCTGCAAGGCTATGAGGTCGACAACGCGTCCGGCGCGCTGACCGTCGAACTCGCCAAGGGCGTAAGCACCGCCAAGCAGGACTTCGGCATCATCGGTTCGACCAGCGTCAACTTCCTCAAGAAGGGCGTTCAGGACAACGACAAGACTGGTCTGGACGGAGCCACGTTCACGATCAAGAAACTCGCCAATGCGACCGACGCAGACGCCGTCACCAATAAGGACACGTTCGAAACGCTCTTCAACAGCACGGAAGATGGCAAGTTCGAAAACGTGTTCGGCACCAATCACAATCAGGCCAGCGAAAGCAAGACGTCCGCCGATGGCGGCAAGTTCGCTTTCTCTGGTTTGAAGGAAGGCACCTATCTGATCAAGGAAACCGATGCTCCAAACCCGTATAACAGCGATACAGCCAAGGGGTATTGGGGACGGTTCATTCTCAAGGTCACTCAGACGCCGGGAACCAATGACACCGACACTCCGACCATGACGACCCAAATCACCAACGTGCTCAAGAATGGACTCCTTGCGAACGCCGACAATAAAACTGGCATTGTCTCCGGTGACGACGGCAGCGCTGAGCATCCGTACACGTACACGAACATCTACGATAAGAGCCAGCTTCCGTCCACGGGTGGCATGGGCATCGCCCTGTTCATCGTCGCGGCGGTCGTGCTCGCCGGCGGTGCGGGCGTGCTTGCGGTGAAGAGCCGCAAGGCCAAGCGGATGCTCAGCATGGGTCGCTGATTCGTCTCCCCGCTAGGCGAATAATTAGCCGCGGCTACGGTGTCTTTTGCAAGAATGGCATCGTAGCCGCGGCCTTTACGCTTCTTTAAGGTTTCTGGTCTCG
>NZ_JAFEJT020000086.1 GCF_018555435.2 Bifidobacterium amazonense | reverse complement strand
GTGGATAACTTGTTATGCACATTATCCACAATCCACAAACGTTGTAATTCCAACGTTTTGGCAAGTTATCCCCATATGCTGACCTGAATTATCCCCCAGTTATCCACCGCTTATCCGCACTTATGCCCAAGTTATCCACATCATTATCCACAGAATGTGGAGAACTACATGTGTGTAATTCCTTCCCTAACCACAAGATATAGTTCCGCACCACAGCCCAGGCCCGTATATCCGGTATTCCGACCTCCACAGGCCATGTTCCATGCATCATCGTCCGCATCGTCGTACGCGCCATCGGGCGGATCATCACGCATCGTCGCGCATCGCATCCGCAATCCGCCCCCGTGAGCCCGCCGGACTTATCCACAATCGCAGCGCGCAATCGTCCATCCGCGGACTGTCGTGGTACAACTCGAAGCGCCTGCACGCCTCGCCGGACTACAGGACACCACGGGATGTGGAGAACGAGTATTTCGACAGCAGACGGCACAAGCCGTCTCATAGCAGAGACGGAACAAAAACCAGACCGCTTCAGACGGGGCCGCCATTCACCACACCAACAACGACCTCCATACCGGCCAACGATCCGGCGTATCCGACATGTCCGGCCTGTCACACGGGGCGCGGACACGCAAGACGGCGGCCGTCGGACCCCATCGTCCGTCGGCCGCCGTCCCGCAACGCCGTCAACGCCGTCCCGCAACGCCGTCCCGCAACGCCGCCGCCAGTCGCCGCAATCAGCCCAGCAGCAGCCCGAGCACGCCGGCCGGATTCGCGACGTTGATCATCGCCACCAACACGATCATCACCACCAGCAGCGTCCCGCCGTACACGGCCGTGCGGTACGTCAGGCTCTTGCCGCGCAGCGAGCGCGGGCCGGACACCAGCAGCCACGTGAACAGGCCGCCGATCAGGAAGCCGCCGACGTGCGCCTGCCACGCGATGTTGCTCACCACGACCGGCAGCATGAAGTTGATCACCATCCACACGACCATCGAGCTGATGTCCGCGCCGATGCGCCTGTAGACGATCAGCATCGCCGCGAACAGGCCGAACAGCGCGCCGGACGCACCGTACGCGCCCGTCAGCCATTCGCCGGGCACGATCAGCGACCAGACCATCATGCCAAGGCTGCCGCCGATGCCGGAGACCGCGTACAACGCGAGGAACGGCCAGTGTCCCATGAGTTTCTCGAGCACGGGGCCGACCGACCACAGCGCGAGCATGTTGAACAGGATGTGCAGGATCGACGTGGGCTGGTGCAGGAACAGCGACGTGACGAACGTCCACGGGCGGCTCACGGCGAACACCGGGCGGAACGTGCCCGCGCCGAGCATCAGCGACAGGCCGGTGGGCCAGACGAACGACAGCAGCAGTTCCATGACCCACACGGCCACGCAGATCAGCAGGATGGCCGAGGTGAAGACGGGGCCGTTGTCGCGCCACTGGTAGCGGATGTGCCGCTTGTCGAACATGTCGCGCAGGGGAGGGACGCCGGGGAACAGGGTGAAATGATGGTTTGCCATGGTCCCACTGTAGCGGCAGGGCGTGTAAATCCACCCAATCGTCACAAAAATCGGCCTATGATGGAGAGCAGAGTTGGCTTGGATGGGCAAGCCGGCCGCACGATTGGGAAAGGAGCCGTCATGGAGAACAAGTCTTCTAACGGTTGGAAGTTCTTCGCGCTGCTGTTCGGCGCGTTGCTCGCCGGTCTGGTGGGTCTGTACATCTACAAGCAGCAGAACCCGGATTATGACCCGTGGGAGGAGCCGTGGGAGAACAGCTCGTCTCCCGTGGATCTCGGCCTGAACAAGGGCACCGAGGAGCCGGCCGCCGACAAGGACGCCGCCGCCGAGCCCGAGGCCGCCGAGGCCGACAAGCCCGCCGAAGCCTGATTGATTGACTGATTGACATCGGCGAAGCCCCGCACTGCGAATCCGTAGTGCGGGGCTTTGTCATATGCGGCTTGTATGCGGCTAGCGCCGCCCTCATAACGATGATGCCCCCACCCGGCGCAACGCCGAGCAGGGGCATCGTCACATCAGCAGGCCGTTATCAGGCGAGCGGACGCAGTCCGATGGACTGAGCATGTGTGTGTCCGCAAGGCGCACCGAGGGAAGACGTGCTCAGCACGTCGACCGAGGAGCAACGCAGCGGACACTCCATGCTCAGGCCAGCGGACCGGTGTGCCAGATGTGCGGCGCCGTAAGCAAACAGTCCAGTGGACTGTTTGTAGGCGACGCCGAACGGCGACAGCCGTGAGGCAGGAACCAGCGCGCGTCTGGCGCACCGGTTCCGAGCCGTCAGGCGAGCGGACCGGTGTGCCAGATGCGGTCGAGGTAATCCTGGATCGAACGATCGGAGCTGAAGTAGCCGGAGTTCGCCACGTTGAGCAGGGCCTTGCGGTTCCACTCGAGCGGCTGACGGTACAGGGCTTCGATGTCGGACTGGATCTCGGTGTACGCGGTGAAGTCCGCGAGGGTCATGAACCAGTCCTTGGTGAGCCAGTCGGCGACGAGCGGCGCGTAGGTGTTGCGGTCGCCGTTGGAGAAGGTGCCGTCGGAGACCATGTCGATGGCGGCCTTCAGGCGCGGGTCGGCCTCGTAGTACTTGGCCGGCGAGTAGCCTTCCTCGTACAGCTTGTCCACCTCGTCGACGGTCATGCCGAAGAGGAAGAAGTTCTCGGCGCCGACGCGCTCGCGGATCTCGACGTTCGCGCCGTCGAGGGTGCCGACGGTCATCGCGCCGTTGAGGGCGAACTTCATGTTGCCGGTGCCGGACGCCTCCTTGCCGGCCTGCGAGATCTGCTCGTCGAGGTCGGTGGCCGGGATGAGGTGCTGGGCGAGGCGCACGTTGTAGTTCCACGGGAAGTACACGTTGAGCTTGCCCTTGACGTCCGGATCGTTGTTGACGACGCGGGCGACGTTGTTGATGAGCTGGATGGTCATCTTGGCCAGGTAGTAGCCCGGGGCGGCCTTGGCGCCGAAGATGACGGTGCGCGGGAGCACGTCGTCGACGTTGACCTTGCCGGACTTGATGTCGGCGTACTTGGCGATGAGCGCGAGGATCTTGAGGGACTGGCGCTTGTACTCGTGCAGACGCTTGACCATGGTGTTGAACATGGTGTTCGGGTCGAGCTCGAAGCCATACTCGCGCTTCGCGTAGGCGGCGAAGTCCTCCTTGTTGGCCTGCTTGACGGCGGCGAACTTCTTGACGAACTCGTCGTCCTTGGCCAGCGGCTCGAGGCCCTTGAGCAGCTCGAGGTCACTCAGCCAGCGATCGGTGCCGAGGCCTTCGGTGATGAGGGCGCTCAGGCGCGGGTTGGCGAGGCGAATGAAGCGACGCGGGGTGACGCCGTTGGTCACGTTGGTGAACTTGTTCGGGTAGATGTCGGAGAAGTCGCGCAGGGTGACGTCCTTGAGCAGCTCGGAGTGCAGCGCGGCCACGCCGTTGACGTGGGAGCCGCCGGCGGTGGCGAGGTACGCCATGCGGACCTGCGGGTTCTCGCCTTCGGTGACGATGCGCATGCGGTCGATCTTCGCCTTGTCGCGGGTCTTGGTGGCCAGCTCGGCGAGGAAGTTGGTGTTGATCGCCTTGATGATCTCGAGGTGACGCGGCAGCAGCTCGCCGATCAGCTTGGCCGGCCAGACTTCCAGCGCTTCCGGCAGGAGCGTGTGGCAGGTGTAGTTGAACGTGCGGGTGGTGATGTCCCACGCGGTGTTCCAGTCGTAGCCGTACTCGTCGATGAGGACGCGCATGAGCTCCGGGATGCCGATGACCGGGTGGGTGTCGTTGAGCTGGAAGGTGATCTTGTCCGGGAAGGTGGTCAGATCCGGCTTGTCCTGGCCCGGGTAGAACACGCGGATGGCGTCGTGGATGGACGCGGAGACGAAGAAGTACTGCTGCTCGAGGCGCAGCGCCTTGCCCTGCGGGGTGGAGTCCTCCGGGTAGAGGATCTTGGAGATGTCCTCGGCCTTGACCTTCGGCTTGACGGCGTTCAGGTAGTCGGACTTGTTGAAGGTGGCGAGGTCGAACTCGTCATAGCTCTTGGCGGTCCACAGGCGCAGCGTGTTCACGCGGCCGGAGGCGTAGCCCGGAACCATGTAGTCGACCGGGACGGCGCGCACGGACCACTCCGGCTGCCATTCCTTGGAGCCGTCGGCCTTGGTGACGACCTTGCCGCCGAAGTTGACGCGCTGGGAGCGGTTGTAGTCGGTGTGGCCCCACGGCTCTTCGTTGGCGAGCCAGTATTCCGGCTTCTCGACCTGCTTGCCGTCCTTGTCGAACTCCTGCTTGAAGATGCCGTAGCGGTACTGGATGCCGTAGCCGAAGGCGGGCACGCCGAGGGAGGCGAGGGAGTCGATGAAGCAGGCGGCGAGACGGCCGAGACCGCCGTTGCCGAGGGCCGGCTCGTATTCGGCGTCGATGACGTCCTGCGGCTTGAAGCCGAGGCCTTCGACGGCGGCATCGAACTGGTCGATCATGCCGGCGTTGAGCAGCGCGTTGCGCAGCTGCTTGCCCATGAGGAACTCGGCGGACAGGTAGCCGACGGCCTTGGTGCTGCCGTTGATCATGTCCTGCTGGGTCTGGAACCATGCGTCCTGCAGATAGTGGCGGACGACGAGCGACGAAGCGACGTACACGTCGGCCGGAGTGGCCTGATCGGGGGTGACGCCCTGCGCGTACTTCAGCTGTTCGCGGATGCGGTCAGTGAACTCTTCGGTCGTGACCGGCGACTTGGGTGCGGTGATTTCAGTCATGTCCTGAACTTTCCTTCCGGTTTGTTGTCCCTTGGCCATTATGCCCCGTCACAGTAACAGTGCATGAACGACAAGGTGAACGCTGCCTTACGTCCTGCAATCGTTTGCATCAACGATGCCATCATACAACACAATCCGGGACATACAACGTAGTGTCGCAATGTCGGACTCCATCGCAACGCCGCCACATCGCGGCAAGCGCTTGCAAACGTTACGCACAATCGTTCCGTTGAATCGTGCAAACCGTTGCGGCAAGCGCGATATGAAACCGGTTCGATACCGACCGTCGTGACATCCGACGGTCATGACAAGCCGGCCTTGCATGAGCCGCCAGCGCGCGACGCGAGCGCAACGACGTCGGTCAGTACCGCATGTTGATGCCGTGACGACGCCCCGACCGCATGATCAGCCGGAACAGCGTGTAGCCGAGCGCGACGAACGCCGCCGACTGTCCGCACAGCCACAGCCAGTCCGTCGCCGACAGTGCGCGGCCGGCGATCGCGTCACGCGACATCGCGATGCCCTGCGTGATCGGCAGCAGCCGACCCAGCAGCTCCAGCGGACGCGGCAGCTGGTCGATCGGCATCGCGACACCGCCGAGGAACATCATCGCATAGCCGATCAGATCGCACCACGACGCGGTTTTCGTATACCGCACCGTCAGCGACGCCATCACCATCGTCAGACCGTACAGTCCGACGAACGTGACGAGCGCGATCGGCACCACGGTCCACGAAAAGCCGACCGGCGCGCCGATGGCCACGAACAGGACGATCAGAAACACGATATCGATCACGATGTTCACCACCGACCACGTGAGCGTCTTGACCGTGATCTGCATGAGCATCGACGACGGACGCAGCATGAGCTGCGTGAACGTGCCGGTCTGCTTGTCGGACGAAATGGACACGCTCGACTCGGTCACCAGCGTCGACGCCGCGTTCCAGAACAGAAAGCCGACCCAGTACGACGGGTCGGAGCCGAAGTCGGTCGCGAAGACGAACATCGCGACGACGATCGCCGTGACGGCCATCGACGAGAGATAACTGGAGATGTAGACGCGCGTTTCGTCCAGATACCGGCGGACTTCCGCCACGTACAGAATGGCGAACGCGCGGAGCGGATTGCGGCCGGGAACGGGACGCGCGGCCGCGGACGGTCGTTTTGAAAGCGCGGATTGGCTCATGATGATTCCTTATATACAACGGCTTGCGTGTATGCGTGAAGCGCAGGGCTACTCCGGATTCGCTTCCTGGCTCGTCTCTTGGTCGAAGATGCCGAGCAGCACCTGTTCGAGGGACTCCGAATCGTCGCCGAGCACGGCGTAATGCCGCATGAACGTGTCGAAGGTGTCCGCAAACAGGGTCCGGCCGTGTTCGATCAGCACCACGTCGTCGGCGATATGCTCGATGACCTCCGACTGGTGCGAGGTCATCATCACGGCCACGCCGTCGGCCAGCGAGGCATGCACGGCGTTGAGGAAATCACGCTTGGCGACCACGTCAAGGCCAAGCGTGGACTCGTCGAGCAGCAGCACCTGCGGGCGGGGGAGCAGCGCCGTGACCAGCGCGAGCTTCTGCTGCGTGCCGCGCGACCAATCGCCCACACGCTTGTCCATGTGCCGGCGCAAATCAAGCACATCCAGCAAACCGGCGCAACGCTCGCGCGTCTCACGGCGACCGAACCCGTACAACGCACCCTGATAATCGAGATTATCCCAGCCCTTCAAACTCATGTAGGCGAGCGAACTGTCCTCCAACACCGCAGACAGGCGACGGTACAGGCCGCTGCCATAGTCGGCGATCGGCCTGCCGTCGAGCATAATAGAACCGGAATCGGGGACCAGCAGACCGCACGCCATGCGCAGCAGCGTCGACTTGCCCGCGCCGTTCGGCCCGACCACCGCCGTCACATGCCCCGGCTCGAGCCGCAAACTCACATCACGCACCGCCTGCATGTCCCCGAACGATTTGGAGACATGCGAAATCTCAAGCATCTTCAGTCCCCTCATTGATATGGCGATCTCATCCGCGTCGACCATACGCCCCCCCCCGTGCACAAACTATCTCGGGGCGGGCAACGATGACCACAGTCCTGCGAAAACGCATATCGGCATGGCCGATTCCAAGAGCTGGCAAAATAGTGGGCATGGCTGTGATTCGCGAACAGGACATCGAGAAGGGGCGCCGCGCATGGCGGCAGTGGGTCGAAGCGGCACGGGAGCAGTCCGTGGCCGCGACGACGGACAGCAGGACTGCGATCGGCCACGATGCGGCCGGTGCCGGCGGCGCCGCGGCCGCAGACGCATCTGCCACGGCGGGCGGATTGCGCGACGACAAGGCGACGAGCTGCGGACCGGATACGGATCACACATTGTCGATCAGTCCGGAACTGCCGCGGCCGGTGTGGGCAATGTCGGTCCGGTACACGCTGTTCCTGCTGGAGCGGCGGGCGCCGGGACCGGGCGTGGAGGTGCGCGTCGCACCGTGGGGAGCGATCAAGATCCTCGACGGGCCGGCGTCAGACCCGCATAATCTCACCCCGCCCGACGTGATCGAACTCGAACCGGACGTATGGCTTCGGCTCGCCGCCGGCATCACCACATGGGCACAGGAGAAGGACGCTGGGCACATCACCGCCGTCGGCGAGCGTGACGATCTGAGCGATCTGCTGCCGCTGTGACGGATCCGCGTCGGACTTGGCCAGCCAGCGGCGAACCCGGTGGAGACGGATCCCGGACCGCCGACTCGAGTGGCCGATCCCAGCCTGCGTGGCAGATATCTCTCGCTGAGCCGCGTTCAGCGAGAGAAAACCGCCACTAAGGGTCCGAGGTCAGTCACTGAAGACGAGCGAGCGATAACGGAACGAAGCGAAACCAAAGAAAAACGGGGCTCCGGATGCCGGTAACATCCAGAACCCCGCGCAAGAGTCTTTGCAATCGGCGACAACCGGCGAACAATCAGGCCTTCTTCGGCTTGAGGGCGCTCGGAACCGGCATCGGGATCGGCTTGTGCGGCTTCGGCGCGGCAGGCTTGGCGGCCGCGGCCGGAGTGACCGGGAATTCGCCGCTGGTCGCCTTCGCGGCGGCCTCGGCGGCCCACTTGGCGTACTCGTCGAGATCGTCGTCCGCGGTCGACGCGGCCGGCGACGCAACGGACTGATCGTCCGAATCAGCGTCCGCATCGTGGTCGTGCGCATACTGGGCTTCGATATCGGCGAACGGATCGGGCGAGAAGGCACCCGGCTCCTGTGAGCTCAGCTCCTTGGCGAGCTCGTCGTAATCAGTGTCAGTGGTCAAATACTTGAGCTTCCGGGCAATTTTCTGCTGCTTGGCTTTCTGACGTCCGCGGCCCATGTGACCCCCTGAATAATTACTGTACGTGTTGATTCATCACATAAGAGAGTACCACTTGTTTGCCGCGCCATGCTTGTCGTCTCGGACTTTTACGATAAAAGCGATATTTTCTAGGTGTTTCAACACGCGCAAAGGCGGGAACGAATGACGGATGAATCCCAGGAACAGCAGCTGACCGCGGCCGGCAACGAAATGAGCGCGAGCTTCCTCGCGGCGAAGAAGCGCTCCGACGAGACGCTCGCCAAGCTTGAGGCGAATCCGGGCAAGTTCACGATGCTCACCGGCGACCGTCCGACCGGACGCCTGCACCTCGGCCATTACTTCGGCTCCATCAAGGAGCGTGTGGCCATGCAGAACCGCGGCGTGAACACCAACATCATCATCGCCGACTACCAGGTCATCACCGACCGCGATACCACCGAGCACATCCAGGACAACGTCCTCAACCTCGTGCTCGACTACATGGCCGCGGGCATCGACCCGCAGAAGACCATGATCTTCACGCACTCCGCCGTGCCGGCCGAAAACCAGCTGCTGCTGCCGTTCCTCTCGCTCGTGACCGAGGCCGAACTGCACCGCAACCCGACCGTCAAGTCCGAAATGGAGGCGTCGGGCCACGCGCTGACCGGCCTGCTGCTCACCTACCCGGTGCACCAGGCGTGCGACATCCTCTTCTGCAAGGCGAACGTCGTGCCGATCGGCAAGGACAACCTGCCGCACGTCGAGATCACGCGCACCATCGCGCGCCGCTTCAACGAGCGCTACGCGAAAAAGCACCCGGTGTTCCCGGAGCCGGCCGCCATCCTGTCGGATGCGCCGGAGATCCCGGGCCTCGACGGACGCAAGATGAGCAAGTCGTACGGCAATTCGATCATGCTGGGCGCCACCGCGGAGGAGACCGCCAAGCTCATCAAGAAGAGCCCGACCGATTCCGAGCGCCGCATCACGTTCGATCCGATCGCACGCCCGCAGGTGTCCGCACTGCTGACCACCGCTGGTCTGGTGACCGGCCGTGATCCGAAGGAGATCGCCGACGAGATCGGCGAGGCGGGTGCCGGCGCGCTCAAGGCGTACGTGATCGAATCCGTGAACAACTTCCTCGCTCCGCATCGCGAACGCCGCGCCGAGCTGGCGAAGGACATGGACTCCATTCGCGACATCCTGCACGACGGCAACGCGCGCGCGAACGCCATCGCCGAGGAGACCCTCGAGCAGGTGCGCGAGGCGATGGGCATGAAGTACTGAGTGCCCTCGCACCGAACATTCGGGCTTGTGAACCATGGGGTTGGTTCACAAGCCCTTTTTGTTGCTTTGTTGCGCCGACCGGCGCGTGCCCGAACATAGCACCCGAACCGGTGAACCAGATCTTCCGGCTGTTCTCCAGACACCTCAGAACCACCTGACGCCTGCGCGACCGCCGGTTTGACGATCGAGAGGCTAAAT
>NZ_JAFEJT020000085.1 GCF_018555435.2 Bifidobacterium amazonense | reverse complement strand
CAACTCGAAGCGACTGCACGCCTCCCTGGGCTACAGGACACCGGAACAGGTCGAGAACGAGTATTATCAAAAGCAGATGGCACAAGCCGTCTCATAGCAGAGACGGAACAAAAATCAGGCCACTTCACTCGGCCAGTGGGCTGCGCATGCCATCGCACACCCCGAAACCGCTGGGGCCCCACCGGAACCGCTGCCAGACAGAAAACCCAAACATCGGCTGCTGCCCATCACACCCATCATCGACGATGAGCTGCCTCGCGATATACGGAACAACAGCACTCCCGTATCCAAGCCTGACAAACGGACGGGAACGACGATAGACACACCAATTAGGGTCGGGGAACATGTCGAGGATGATGTGTCCTTGGCGGAATTATCGGCTGACGACGCGGATGAGGTAGCCGTTCATCGGCATATCCCCTTTACCCGCATCGCCGGCATTATGCTCGCTCTGGTCACCGTAACGGGATTAGCCACAGGCCTTGTCATGGCGAAGAGGAACTACGACCATCGGGAAGCGCTCACGTCATGCAATCACGCAATCGAGCAATCTGACATAGTGAGGATTGAATGGGACAAGGCATTGAAACAGGCGGAACCATATGCGAAGCTCCAGGATAAAGACGTGCAGGATCCCAAATCTTTGGAACTGCTCGGCAAAATCATGCAATATCAGCCATCGGTCTCAACGGAGAATTGCGATCCGAGTCTGACGGCCGACCGTCTCGATCGCACTCGTGCGGAAACAGAGAAAGCTAACAGCCAGCTCAGAATCCAGACCAGGAACCTGCATGACACAGTTGACACGGTCAAGGCATCACAGGAACAACAACGGATTGACAACGCACAGAACGTACTGAGCCAAACCATTGAAAACGCCGATAGGCTCTACAAAGAATCCGAGAACAAGGTCAGAGACGACAACACCCGTGCACGGCTCAGTGAGCAGATTACCCGTGCACGACTCATGATGCGCGACCATCAGGATCTTGATGTCTATAACAGAACCATCCAGGACCTCAACGAAGTCATGCAAATCGTCCGGGATTCCATGACGGCTGTAAAGAACGAGGAAATATCTGATGCGGGCCGTTCGGATGAATCCACACAACCGGGATCGGATTCCCAGTCATCGAACCGACAGCCCGCACCATCATCGGAAGATTTATCCCCGTCAGTCACGCACGGCAATTCCACCTGGGATGTGCCTGGACAATCAGTAACCCCCTCATTCCCCGATCGATTAGGCTAGCGCCGCCTTTGAAAAAGGGCAGGAGATAGTGTGGCGGTATATGCCGAGTTCTCGGGCTAGTCAGTTTGGATGACGCGTCTCCAAAGATGAGGAGGACACCCAGCCGGCATGAGAACCAGAGAGGATGAAACGACTGTCGTTCATACCTTTGAGAACAAAGTAGCCGCTGCCCAGATTGATAGCGGTAGAATCAGATACACCCTTGGTGATATCGATTAATTCCACACTGGCAATATCAACCTTCCTGTCGCAACACTTGTAATTCTTGATGAGCCAATCGTGCTGGTTGACACAATAGCTGAAAGTTCAATGTTTGAGGCAATGCCTCAATTGAATCAGAATATGACCACGGTAATCATCGCTCACAGGTTTACAACCATTCATATGCAGATAAAATCACTGTTATTAAAGATGATACTGTTCATACGATTGTCAGGTGCGCGGAGTTACCCAAACAATCAGAGTTTTATCGAAAGATGTTTCATGCACAGGTTTAATATAGCGATTTCCGAACAGATTATTTTGTTTAAATAAATGCGGCGAAGAATAGCGACAGACAAGTAGCGTTTCTCGCTTAGTATAGATGATTCGGATATTGAGCCCACACAACCAGACGCGAACAACAAAGACAGCAGAGACCATTTCTAAAAGAATTCTTTATCACAGCATAAACCATGCAGGAATACGGATCAGAAGCAAACTTCAATCCTTCTAAATATGCTTTAATGCGATTCATCGGTTCAATGGTCTGGGTTGTTTATTTATTACTGGAATCCGCATTCCGCCAATAGCAATAACATTAGGTGGTAAAAATTAAATGTGATCATGGATGACGATAGACATCTATCGCTGTTAAGGTAAATTGGTTATTTATCATATATATACCAACGACAGACTTTAATATACTCGCATCACCTAATATCCCTATAATTCAACGTTGCACACGCTATTCCAATTGCAATCAATAAGTAAACTAGAGCAATCACACCGCTAAACAAAGGGCTGATAATTGGTTCAGGCTCCAATATGGCAGTGCCTGCAATAGATGGTATCCATGTACTCAATGTTTGAGATGCAGGTAAATTAGCAACCACAATGGGAAGGAGATAATACAAGGCAATGTAAGACGCCGCACCTTTCCCCACTGAATCAACGGCTACGCATAGTGAGGCGGCAATAAGCATACGCCCGGTAAGTATCAGGGCCACGGGAAGACATAAGAGCAGCGATGTGGACAACGGAGAGGGCCATGCTTGCGATGGTACGACGGGGCCGAGGATGAGCCGAGAGGTACCAGTTGCGGTAAGTCCTCCGGTTGCGGCCATAATAAAACCAACAATAGCGATATCGACACATAAGATTAGAAACAGTCGCGTTCGCTTCGGTTCAATCAGGAACAGCGGAATGGCTGTGGACGTATTGAGCAGGACACGGACGGATAGCAGTGCCGCGATGATTGCCAAGGGCTCGGCCATGGGCATAACCGCACCGGCGATGCTCGGCCCCAATCCTTCGAGCGTGGCGAAGCCATCGAGTTTGGAGCTGGAGGAGAGCATGAGCCGGACGGAGGCGCTAGTCAACGCGGCGAACGCGGCGAACGCCAGCGGCAGCCCAACCCATGCCGCGAGGGTTGCCGGCCGGCATACCACATAACGTATGAGCAGCATCATGCGTTGCAAATCCCGTGTACCCCCGTTCATGACGTGTGGCTCTTTACTGAAGACCGGTTGATTATGCTAGTCATTACTTCGCGAAGCGTCGGTTCGGCGCGATTGAGCTGAACCAATGGAGCCTCACATCTGGCTGCGGTTGCGAATACAGTATCTTCATCCGTCCGTCGTGCCAAATACAAGTCATTCTTTAGGGCGCGAAGATCGGCCCCCATTCCCATCAGATCATTCAGGGCCGCGGCCTTTCTGCTCACATCTACGCCGTTTGCAAAGCGGAATATGATTCCAGCCCCGTCGCTGTTGTCGTTAATGACTTGCTCGATTGGCCCGCAACCCATTTGCCGACCATGCATGACAATCAGGACATGGGTGGCTATGCGTTGCAGTTCTTCAATCTCATGAGCTGCCAAAATAACGGTTCTGCCGGACTCGGCCCATTGTTTCAATGAATCATGCAGCCAAAGTCTTCCTTCGATATCCAATCCATTGAATGGCTCGTCCAATACAAGTATCGGTGCGTCGGAGAGCATCGCGCAAGCAACGCCCAGTCGTTGTCTCATACCTGTGGAATACCCCCTAATCCGGACTTTCGGCCAATGATCCAGACTACAGGCACGCAGCACGCGGCGAACGCGACGACGCACGTTATGCAATCCCTGCATGCCGGCCATAAACGTCAGATACTCACGGCTGGTCATCGACTCATCCCCCAATCGCCCACCTAGGAATACACCCACTTGCAAGCCCGGATGCTCCAACTGCCGATACGGTCGGCCCATAACCAGTGCACGACCTTGGCTGGGAGAGGCTAGGCCGAGCAGCATGCGTAGCGTGGTGGACTTACCTGCACCATTCGACCCCGCCACGGCCAATACTTGCCCCGGCCAAACCTCAAAATCAATCGGACCTACCACCGGCCCGGATACATATCGTTTAGTCAATCCATGAACTTCAACCACGGCGTCCACGAAGACCTCCTATACGGCGAATCATGCTGTCGGACGTGGTTGTTTCTTCAACGGGATTGATGTCGCACCTGTCCAAATGATCATTAGCCGTATCATCTGGGGAGGGGCTCTCTGGCTTCTCCTCCAACCGAACAATCCCTTTGCGCTGGTCTGCTAGCTCATGTACAAGATAAATTACGAATGGCACATACAACAAGCTGCATACCATCGATATAATCATCCATGCGAACTGGCGTCGCGCCCACTGCCGATATGCCAACACCAGCCAAACCGCCGAGCATGACCATTGGAACACCGTTACCGGTACGACAGCCGGTGGCGTAGACGGTACCCCTGCCAACAGGTTCGTGAATACCTCACGCGCATATTCACCATACGCGGGCAACGCCACAGCTTCCGCCACGCCGAGCCATATGATTAATACTGCGGCCAATACTAAATACCACCAATTCAAAGTGATGCAGCGCCAGGCGGCAATGCGCCACTTCAAGGACTCAAACCAGACTGACAGGCGAATCATGATGCTCCTTAAATATGAGATATATATGTCTCTATGATTGCAGCCCAAAAAAGCGAGAACCATGAAATAAAAACCACAAACAAGGACAATAAAGTGGCATTATCTATGCTAATATCCCGCTTTCGATTGTTCTGCAAGAAACAAAATTCATAGTGCGTAATAGTCAAAGCAATGCCAGATATGGTGATCAGCGCAAAGCATTCAAAGAAAAGATGAGGGACTACTGCGGTCAATAATTTACCTCCTTGGTCTTGAAATAAATACTGAGCCGCACTCCATCCAAAAGAACTATAATTAATAACTAATACAATAGTTGTAGGAATGGAGAATAGAAATCCTCCAAATAATAGTATTAGCCATACCTTAGTATTGTTCCATAGTAGTTCATGAAGATATATCTTCGGAATTATGGCCCTGCTCAAAGGATACGGACGTAACTTGGCTAAAAATACGCCAACCAGAAATGCTGCTAAGGAAATCCCAAGGACGCAACGCGTCTTAGTGAGAAATAGCTTCAAGAATCCCGTCATACCTCCTCCTCCGCAGGGCCATAATTCCGAAGATATATCTTCATGAACTACTATGGAACAATACTAAGGTATGGCTAATACTATTATTTGGAGGATTTCTATTCTCCATTCCTACAACTATTGTATTAGTTATTAATTATAGTTCTTTTGGATGGAGTGCGGCTCAGTATTTATTTCAAGACCAAGGAGGTAAATTATTGACCGCAGTAGTCCCTCATCTTTTCTTTGAATGCTTTGCGCTGATCACCATATCTGGCATTGCTTTG
The DNA here is from genome assembly GCF_018555435.2 of Bifidobacterium amazonense. Taxonomy (GTDB): domain Bacteria; phylum Actinomycetota; class Actinomycetes; order Actinomycetales; family Bifidobacteriaceae; genus Bifidobacterium; species Bifidobacterium amazonense. Next base: position 4,574 of record NZ_JAFEJT020000085.1, on the reverse strand, counting down.
ACTATTACGCACTATGAATTTTGTTTCTTGCAGAACAATCGAAAGCGGGATATTAGCATAGATAATGCCACTTTATTGTCCTTGTTTGTGGTTTTTATTTCATGGTTCTCGCTTTTTTGGGCTGCAATCATAGAGACATATATATCTCATATTTAAGGAGCATCATGATTCGCCTGTCAGTCTGGTTTGAGTCCTTGAAGTGGCGCATTGCCGCCTGGCGCTGCATCACTTTGAATTGGTGGTATTTAGTATTGGCCGCAGTATTAATCATATGGCTCGGCGTGGCGGAAGCGGTGGCGTTGCCCGCGTATGGTGAATATGCGCGTGAGGTATTCACGAACCTGTTGGCAGGGGTACCGTCTACGCCACCGGCTGTCGTACCGGTAACGGTGTTCCAATGGTCATGCTCGGCGGTTTGGCTGGTGTTGGCATATCGGCAGTGGGCGCGACGCCAGTTCGCATGGATGATTATATCGATGGTATGCAGCTTGTTGTATGTGCCATTCGTAATTTATCTTGTACATGAGCTAGCAGACCAGCGCAAAGGGATTGTTCGGTTGGAGGAGAAGCCAGAGAGCCCCTCCCCAGATGATACGGCTAATGATCATTTGGACAGGTGCGACATCAATCCCGTTGAAGAAACAACCACGTCCGACAGCATGATTCGCCGTATAGGAGGTCTTCGTGGACGCCGTGGTTGAAGTTCATGGATTGACTAAACGATATGTATCCGGGCCGGTGGTAGGTCCGATTGATTTTGAGGTTTGGCCGGGGCAAGTATTGGCCGTGGCGGGGTCGAATGGTGCAGGTAAGTCCACCACGCTACGCATGCTGCTCGGCCTAGCCTCTCCCAGCCAAGGTCGTGCACTGGTTATGGGCCGACCGTATCGGCAGTTGGAGCATCCGGGCTTGCAAGTGGGTGTATTCCTAGGTGGGCGATTGGGGGATGAGTCGATGACCAGCCGTGAGTATCTGACGTTTATGGCCGGCATGCAGGGATTGCATAACGTGCGTCGTCGCGTTCGCCGCGTGCTGCGTGCCTGTAGTCTGGATCATTGGCCGAAAGTCCGGATTAGGGGGTATTCCACAGGTATGAGACAACGACTGGGCGTTGCTTGCGCGATGCTCTCCGACGCACCGATACTTGTATTGGACGAGCCATTCAATGGATTGGATATCGAAGGAAGACTTTGGCTGCATGATTCATTGAAACAATGGGCCGAGTCCGGCAGAACCGTTATTTTGGCAGCTCATGAGATTGAAGAACTGCAACGCATAGCCACCCATGTCCTGATTGTCATGCATGGTCGGCAAATGGGTTGCGGGCCAATCGAGCAAGTCATTAACGACAACAGCGACGGGGCTGGAATCATATTCCGCTTTGCAAACGGCGTAGATGTGAGCAGAAAGGCCGCGGCCCTGAATGATCTGATGGGAATGGGGGCCGATCTTCGCGCCCTAAAGAATGACTTGTATTTGGCACGACGGACGGATGAAGATACTGTATTCGCAACCGCAGCCAGATGTGAGGCTCCATTGGTTCAGCTCAATCGCGCCGAACCGACGCTTCGCGAAGTAATGACTAGCATAATCAACCGGTCTTCAGTAAAGAGCCACACGTCATGAACGGGGGTACACGGGATTTGCAACGCATGATGCTGCTCATACGTTATGTGGTATGCCGGCCGGCAACCCTCGCGGCATGGGTTGGGCTGCCGCTGGCGTTCGCCGCGTTCGCCGCGTTGACTAGCGCCTCCGTCCGGCTCATGCTCTCCTCCAGCTCCAAACTCGATGGCTTCGCCACGCTCGAAGGATTGGGGCCGAGCATCGCCGGTGCGGTTATGCCCATGGCCGAGCCCTTGGCAATCATCGCGGCACTGCTATCCGTCCGTGTCCTGCTCAATACGTCCACAGCCATTCCGCTGTTCCTGATTGAACCGAAGCGAACGCGACTGTTTCTAATCTTATGTGTCGATATCGCTATTGTTGGTTTTATTATGGCCGCAACCGGAGGACTTACCGCAACTGGTACCTCTCGGCTCATCCTCGGCCCCGTCGTACCATCGCAAGCATGGCCCTCTCCGTTGTCCACATCGCTGCTCTTATGTCTTCCCGTGGCCCTGATACTTACCGGGCGTATGCTTATTGCCGCCTCACTATGCGTAGCCGTTGATTCAGTGGGGAAAGGTGCGGCGTCTTACATTGCCTTGTATTATCTCCTTCCCATTGTGGTTGCTAATTTACCTGCATCTCAAACATTGAGTACATGGATACCATCTATTGCAGGCACTGCCATATTGGAGCCTGAACCAATTATCAGCCCTTTGTTTAGCGGTGTGATTGCTCTAGTTTACTTATTGATTGCAATTGGAATAGCGTGTGCAACGTTGAATTATAGGGATATTAGGTGATGCGAGTATATTAAAGTCTGTCGTTGGTATATATATGATAAATAACCAATTTACCTTAACAGCGATAGATGTCTATCGTCATCCATGATCACATTTAATTTTTACCACCTAATGTTATTGCTATTGGCGGAATGCGGATTCCAGTAATAAATAAACAACCCAGACCATTGAACCGATGAATCGCATTAAAGCATATTTAGAAGGATTGAAGTTTGCTTCTGATCCGTATTCCTGCATGGTTTATGCTGTGATAAAGAATTCTTTTAGAAATGGTCTCTGCTGTCTTTGTTGTTCGCGTCTGGTTGTGTGGGCTCAATATCCGAATCATCTATACTAAGCGAGAAACGCTACTTGTCTGTCGCTATTCTTCGCCGCATTTATTTAAACAAAATAATCTGTTCGGAAATCGCTATATTAAACCTGTGCATGAAACATCTTTCGATAAAACTCTGATTGTTTGGGTAACTCCGCGCACCTGACAATCGTATGAACAGTATCATCTTTAATAACAGTGATTTTATCTGCATATGAATGGTTGTAAACCTGTGAGCGATGATTACCGTGGTCATATTCTGATTCAATTGAGGCATTGCCTCAAACATTGAACTTTCAGCTATTGTGTCAACCAGCACGATTGGCTCATCAAGAATTACAAGTGTTGCGACAGGAAGGTTGATATTGCCAGTGTGGAATTAATCGATATCACCAAGGGTGTATCTGATTCTACCGCTATCAATCTGGGCAGCGGCTACTTTGTTCTCAAAGGTATGAACGACAGTCGTTTCATCCTCTCTGGTTCTCATGCCGGCTGGGTGTCCTCCTCATCTTTGGAGACGCGTCATCCAAACTGACTAGCCCGAGAACTCGGCATATACCGCCACACTATCTCCTGCCCTTTTTCAAAGGCGGCGCTAGCCTAATCGATCGGGGAATGAGGGGGTTACTGATTGTCCAGGCACATCCCAGGTGGAATTGCCGTGCGTGACTGACGGGGATAAATCTTCCGATGATGGTGCGGGCTGTCGGTTCGATGACTGGGAATCCGATCCCGGTTGTGTGGATTCATCCGAACGGCCCGCATCAGATATTTCCTCGTTCTTTACAGCCGTCATGGAATCCCGGACGATTTGCATGACTTCGTTGAGGTCCTGGATGGTTCTGTTATAGACATCAAGATCCTGATGGTCGCGCATCATGAGTCGTGCACGGGTAATCTGCTCACTGAGCCGTGCACGGGTGTTGTCGTCTCTGACCTTGTTCTCGGATTCTTTGTAGAGCCTATCGGCGTTTTCAATGGTTTGGCTCAGTACGTTCTGTGCGTTGTCAATCCGTTGTTGTTCCTGTGATGCCTTGACCGTGTCAACTGTGTCATGCAGGTTCCTGGTCTGGATTCTGAGCTGGCTGTTAGCTTTCTCTGTTTCCGCACGAGTGCGATCGAGACGGTCGGCCGTCAGACTCGGATCGCAATTCTCCGTTGAGACCGATGGCTGATATTGCATGATTTTGCCGAGCAGTTCCAAAGATTTGGGATCCTGCACGTCTTTATCCTGGAGCTTCGCATATGGTTCCGCCTGTTTCAATGCCTTGTCCCATTCAATCCTCACTATGTCAGATTGCTCGATTGCGTGATTGCATGACGTGAGCGCTTCCCGATGGTCGTAGTTCCTCTTCGCCATGACAAGGCCTGTGGCTAATCCCGTTACGGTGACCAGAGCGAGCATAATGCCGGCGATGCGGGTAAAGGGGATATGCCGATGAACGGCTACCTCATCCGCGTCGTCAGCCGATAATTCCGCCAAGGACACATCATCCTCGACATGTTCCCCGACCCTAATTGGTGTGTCTATCGTCGTTCCCGTCCGTTTGTCAGGCTTGGATACGGGAGTGCTGTTGTTCCGTATATCGCGAGGCAGCTCATCGTCGATGATGGGTGTGATGGGCAGCAGCCGATGTTTGGGTTTTCTGTCTGGCAGCGGTTCCGGTGGGGCCCCAGCGGTTTCGGGGTGTGCGATGGCATGCGCAGCCCACTGGCCGAGTGAAGTGGCCTGATTTTTGTTCCGTCTCTGCTATGAGACGGCTTGTGCCATCTGCTTTTGATAATACTCGTTCTCGACCTGTTCCGGTGTCCTGTAGCCCAGGGAGGCGTGCAGTCGCTTCGAGTTG
>NZ_JAFEJT020000084.1 GCF_018555435.2 Bifidobacterium amazonense | reverse complement strand
TCCCGTCCCTGGCCTTGATCTCGCTGATGTCCGTCAGCCACTTCTCGTTCGGACGCTCGGCCGTGAAGTCCCGGTCGACGAGATTGGCGGGAGCCGGCGTCGTCTCGCCCTCGTAGGAACTATACCTGCGTCGCTTGGGCACGTGCGCCACGAGCCCTTCCTCCGCCATGATCCTGCGGACCACCTTCTCCGATACGCCGGTCTTGAGCACCGCCTTGATCCTGCGGTACCCGTACCTGCCCTTGGAATCGGCGAACGCCCCGGCCACCTCTGCCCTGAGTCCGGCGTACTTGTCAACGCCGAGCCGGGCGTGGTGGTAGTGGTAGCTGCTGGGCGCGATGGCGAGCAAGCATGTCATCGAGCTGAGCGAATACGCCGGCCTCAACCGGTCGATCAACAGGGTCTTCTCCCTGTTCGACAGGCGCCGCAGGTCGGCGCCGGGGTCTTTTTTTACGACCTCCACCACCTCCCGCATCAACGCGTTCTCCAGCTCCAGTTCCTCGACCCTGCGGCGCAAAGCCTCCGCGTCATCATCATCGGCTGCGGACGGCCAGCGACGGGAGTCCGCGGGCTTATTGCCCTGCGCGGAGTTCCTGTTTTTGGGCTGCAACGCGGCCATGCCGCCCTTGCGGTACGCCCTGACCCAGCCATGCACCGCGCCGACGCTCACGCCGAGCTGTTTGGCGGCCTGCTTCTGCTGCATGCCGCCCAGCACCAGCTCGACTGCCCTTCGCCTGGTCTCCAGTGGGATGATGGGTTTGGCCATATGGCCAGCATACCGGGAATCCATCGCCAGCCAACGCTCCAGACACTGCCTGGTCGGATAACCCAGATGCTCCACCACCTGGGCCGTCGTCATCGGCGTGGTGAAATACAACTCCACCGCACGCTCTCGTTCCTCAAGACTGAACATACGAAAATCTTTCCGTTCGGTCTCCAAGAAAACGTCCGCAGCCCCTTATCTGTGCCCGGTCAGGTGGTGATCACGCCGCACGCCGGCGAGATGGCGGCGCTGCTCAACCGGCTCGAGGCCGATTCGTCGCCGAGGTCGGGCGCCGCTCAGGCCGATGAGACGACGGAGGACGCCCCTGCCGGCCCCGCTTCCGATGGTGCCGCCGTCCGCGCCGACGCCGGCACCGCCGAATCCGGTGCGTTGGGGACCGACGCACCGACGGACGGCCGGGACGGGACGGACGCGATCGCCGCGGCACCGGAGCGGACCGGCCGGCCGCGTCACGCCGGCTCCACCGATTCGTCACGGTTCACCGCGCAGGATGTGGTGTCCCAGCCGCTCGCCAGTACACGCCACGCGCACGAGCTGACCGGCGCGACGGTGCTGCTCAAGGGCGCGGTGACCATCGTCGTGGATGAGGACCACGTCTATGTCTCCGGCAGCGCCCCCACATGGCGGGCCACCGCCGGCGTCGGCGACGTGCTTGCCGGGCTCGCCGGCGCACTGCTGGCGCAGCAGGGTGCCGAGATCACCACGGCCGAGACGGTGGCGTCCGCCGCCTACCTGCATGGCATGGCCGCGGCGATCGCCTCGGAATCCGAGCAGCAGGGCTGGCAGGAGCCCGAGCTGGTGGGGCACGGCCGCCGTCAGCGGGTCATGACGCTTGGCCACCCCATCGTGGCGGGCGACGTGATTCGCGCCATCCCTGAGGCCACCGCCGACGTCATCGCGTGATGGCCGTCGCATGGGGGCCCGACCGGGGTCCAGCGGAGCGCAACCGCACCCGCGTCTCAGGCCTCCGGCCCGCCCTCGATGTCGAGACGGTAGCCCATGCCGGTCTCCGTCCTCAGGTATCTGGGCCGCGCGGGGTCCGGCTCGATCTTCTTGCGCAGCTGCGAAACATACAGTCGCAGATAACCAGTGTCCTTGACGTGCTGCGCCCCCCAGATCGAGGTGAGCAGGTCCTGACGGGTCACGAGCTTGCCGGCATTGCGCACCAGCACTTCGAGCACCTTCCACTCGGTGGGTGTGAGCCGCACGCGAATCTCGCGTCCCGCTCCCCCGCGGAACACGGCGTGCGCGTTGAGGTCCACGGTCACGTCGCCGAACCGCATCAGCGGCGTCTCGCTTTCCGCTGAGTTCTCCTGCGAAACCCGGCGCAGCAGGGCGCGGATGCGGGCCAGCAGCTCGTCGATGGACACGGGCTTGGTCACATAGTCGTCGGCGCCCGCGTCCAACGCCGCCACCTTCTCACGCGCGTCGGTGCGCCCGGACACCACCAGGATCGGCGCCTCGGTCCAGCCGCGCACGCCCTGGATCACGCCCATGCCGTCCATCCTTGGCATGCCGAGATCCAGCATGAACAGGTCGGGATGCTCCTCGACCGCCGCCGTGATGCATTCGACGCCGTCACGCGCGGTGACGATGTCGTAGCCCTGCGAGTGCAGGGTGATCTTCAACGCCTTGAGAAACTGCGGATCGTCGTCCGCCACCAGAATCTTCATCGGCGTGCCTCCTCTCCCGAATCCGTCATCGACGGGCCCATGCCCGTCGTTCTATCACCGGTGCCGGCGTCGACGACATCCATCAAGGCCGGCTCCTCGCCAGACCGCAGGCCGTCTGCGGAAACGCCGTCGTAGCGCTGTTCGTCAACATCCGCGTCCGCAGCGTCCCGCCGCTCGTCGGGTGCGGAATCGGAGCCCGACGCCGACTCCGCACCCGCCCCGGCGTCGCCGTCGGCCGGGGAGCCGGAATCGTCGGCGTCCGCATCCCCCGCATCCTTGCCGCCGCGCATGATGCCGTAGTTGATGAACCGGTCGAGCCCGCGCTCGTCGGACTGCCCACTGCCCGGCAGCGGCAGGATCACATCGGACATGGCCCCCGACACGTTCAGCGTGTCCTTGGCAAGGATGTCGGCCGGATTGGGCCGGTCGCCGGCCGGAATCGGCTGTCCGGCGCGCAGCTTCTGGTCGGCCACGCGCAGGGTGATCACGATGGTCAGGCCGCCGCCCGGCGTGTCCTCGGGACTGATCGAACCGCCCATCGATTCGACGAACCCCTTCGACAGCGCCATGCCCAGACCCAGACCGGTGGTGTTGTCCGTGTCGCCGAGCCGGTGGAACGGCAGGAAGATGTCGTTCTTGCGCGAGTCGGGCACGCCGGGGCCCTGATCGGCCACGCGGATCTCGACCATGCCGTTGAACGAGGAGGCGGACAGCCGTACCCGCTTGGAGGACGGGGTGAACCGCATCGCGTTGACCAGCACGTTCGACAGCGCGCGGCGGAGCAGGGCCGGGTCGGCCACGACCAGCGGCAGGTCGGGGGCGATGTCCAGGTCGATGGACCACGGCCCGATGCCGAGTTCGTCGAACAGCGGGATGATCTCCTCTCCCACGTCCGTGGCCACCAGCGACAGCGGCAGCGCACCCTCGCGGATGCGCGAGACGTCGAGCAGGTCGGTGACGAGTTTGGTGAGCTGCTTCAGACCGTTGGAGGCCACGTTGAGCAGTTCCTTGCGGTCCCGCGCGCTCATCGTGTCGCCCATGCGCTGCAGGCCGGAGACGGCGGCGGTGGCCGAGGCAAGCGGACGGCGCAGGTCATGGCTGACCGCGTTGAGCAGGCCGGTGCGCACCTTCTCGGCGGCGGCGAGCGGGCCGATCTCTCTGGCCTTGCGCTCCAGATCCTTGTGCTCGAGCACGGTCTGGATCTGTGAGAGGATGGCCAGCAGCATGCGCTGGTCCAACGCCTCGACGGGCTTGCCGTACAGCTTGAGTTCCGGCCCGGCGTCCGACATGGCTATGGTCTCCGGCTCCGCGACCGAGGCGGCCACGTCTCCGCCTCCGTCGGTGGCGGAATCCGTCTTCGTACCCGGCTCGCCGTCCGAGATGATGATGTGACCGCCCTGCACGACGCGCACGCAGGAGAAGCCGAACGCCTCGCGGGTGCGGTGCACGATGGCCTGGAGCGGATCGTCGCTGCGCAGCACCGCCCCGGCCACGCTGGCCAGGATCTCCGATTCGGCGCTGGCACGCTGGGCCTGCCGCGCGATGGTGTCGGCGCGGTCCACCACCGCGGAGACGATGATGCCCACGAGCACGTAGAGCACGATGGTCACCATGTCCGAGGCGCGCACCACGTGGAAGGCGCCTATGGGCACCGTGTAGAGCAGGTCCAGCACCAGTCCGGAAAGCACCGCACACACCATGGCGGGCATAAGCCCGCCGATCACGGCGGAGACCACCACCAGCATCTGCAGCACCAGGGCGTCGCGCTGCGCATAGGCGGGCGCGCTGAACCGGTACAGCATCCAGCCGGTGAGCAGCACGGACAGCATGGCGAACGCGAACCCGGCCGCCCTGCGCCTCCACGCGATCGGATGCCTGTTCGAGGAGGGCATCCTGAAGCCCTTGTTGACGAACGAGTGCGTGACGATATGGACGTCGATGTCCCCGGATTTCTCGATGATGCCGTTGGGCGTGGAGGGCCGGCCCAGCCAACGCGAAAGCGCGTTGCGCCGGGAGACGCCGACGATCACCTGCGTGGCGTTGTTCGCATGCGCATAGTCGAGCAGGGCCTCCGAGATGTCCTCGCCGACGATCTGATGATAGGTGCCGCCCAGCTCCTCGACGAGCTCGCGCTGCTTGATGAGCAGGGCGGGGTTGGAGCCGGCCAGCCCGTCCTCGGGGGTGACGTGCACGGCGATGAGGTCGCCTCCACCGGACGCCCGGGCCACACGGGCCCCGCGCCGCAGCAGCTGCTCGCCTTCGGGCCCGCCGGACAGCGCAACGATCACACGCTCGCGCGTCTCCCATTTGGCGTTGATGTGGTGCTCCTCGCGGTAGGCCTTGAGCGCCTCGTCCACGCGCCCGGCCAGCCAAAGCAGGGCCAGCTCGCGCAGGGCGGTGAGGTTGCCGACGCGGAAGTAGTTGCTCAGGGCCGCATCCACGCGGTCGGGCTTGTAGACGAATCCGGCGGCCAAACGCTCGCGAAGGCCCTCGGGCGGCAGATCTACCAGCTCGACCTGGGAGGCGGAGCGCAGCACCTTGTCCGGCACGGTCTCCTTCTGCGTGCTGCCGGTGATCTCGCGCACCACGTCATTGAGCGATTCGATGTGCTGCACGTTGATGGTGGTGATCACGTCGATGCCGGCATCGAGCAGGTCCAAGACATCCTGCCAGCGCTTCTTGTGCACCGATCCGGGCGCGTTGGTGTGGGCGAGCTCGTCGACGAGCGCCACCTGCGGATGCCGTTCGATGATCTTGAACAGGTCCATCTCCTCGAGCCACATGCCACGGTAGCGCAGCCGGCGCCGCGGCATCATCTCGAGCCCTTCGGCGGCCTTGGCCGTGGCGGCGCGCCCGTGGGTCTCCAACAGGGCGATGACCACGTCCTTGCCGTCCTCCTGCAGGCGATGCCCCTCCCTGAGCATCGCGCACGTCTTGCCCACGCCTGGCGCGGCGCCCAGCAGCACCCTGAACGTTCCTCGTGCCTGTGCCATATCATCAGCCCCTGTATTCCCAGACATTCCAATACGACTGTATACGATAAACGCCGTCAGGGGTGGTGACGCGAATACCCCGCATCACCACCCCTGGCGGCCGGCCGCGGCCCGCCACGGCGATCGACGACAACGCGTCAGCCGAATCGCCGACGGACCGCGTGCCGACTCACCTGAGCTCGTCAAGCGCCAGATTGAGCCGGACCACGTTCACCGTGGGTTCGGCGATGAACCCGAGCCCACGACCGGTGGTGCACTTCCTGACCAGATTCTCGACCTGCTCCTCGCTCAACCCGCGTTCCTTGGCCACGCGCTTGACCTGGATGGCCGCGTATTCGGGGCTGATCTCCGGGTCGAGCCCGGAGGAGGACGCGGTGAGGGCGTCGGCCGGCACGTCCTTGGGGTTCACGCCCTCACGCTTGGCGATGGTCTGGCGCAGCTCCGAGGTGGACTTGATGAAATCGGCGTCGGCGTGGCCCTTGTTGGTGCCGGCGGACGCGGCCGCGTAGTAGCCCTGGCTGTCCTCGTCCTTGTTCGGGTCGGATGCGGCCGACGGGCGGGACTGGAAGTACTGCGGCAGCGCGTCGCCGTTGGCGTCCGTGAAGGACTGGCCGATCAGCGACGAGCCGACGACCTCGCCCTGCGCGTTGGCGATCATCGAGCCGTTGGCCTTGTCGGGCATGCCCAGCTGGCCGATGCCGGTCATCGCGAACGTGTAGACGATCACGATGACGGTGAAGACGATCACCGCCTTGAGCCCGGCCCAGTAGGCGCGCAGGTTCAGCGAAATGGTATTCTTCATGACAATCACTCTTTCCTAGTCGATCCTCGGATCAGAAGCCCGGGATCAGACGGACGAACAGGTCGATGATCCAGATGCCGATGAACGGCGCGATGATGCCGCCCAGACCGTAGACCCTGAGATTGCGGCCCAGGATCTTCTCGCTGGCCTCGGCGCGGTACTTGACACCCTTGAGGGCCAGCGGGATGAGCAGCACGATGATGATCGCGTTGAAGATGATCGCGGAGAGCACGGCGGACAGCGAGCTGTGCAGACCCATGATGTTGAGCAGGCCGAGTCCCGGGAACTTCTCCATGAACATGGCCGGGATGATGGCGAAGTACTTGGCCACGTCGTTGGCGATGGAGAAGGTGGTCAGGGCGCCGCGCGTGATGAGCAGCTGCTTGCCGATGGCCACGATGTCGATGAGCTTGGTCGGATCGGAGTCGAGGTCGACCATGTTGCCGGCCTCCTTGGCCGCCGAGGTGCCGGAGTTCATGGCCACGCCGACATCGGACTGGGCGAGGGCCGGGGCGTCGTTGGTGCCGTCGCCGGTCATGGCGACGAGCTGGCCCTTGGCCTGCTCCTTCTTGATGTAGGCGAGCTTGTCCTCGGGCTTGGCCTCGGCGATGAAGTCGTCCACGCCGGCCTCCTTGGCGATGGCCTTGGCCGTGAGCGGGTTGTCGCCGGTGACCATGACGGTGCGGATGCCCATCTTGCGAAGGTCGGCGAAACGCTCCTTCAGGCCCTTCTTGACGACGTCCTTGAGCTGGACGACGCCGAGCACCTTGGCCTCGCCGTTGGCATACTGCTCGGCGACGACCAGCGGCGTGCCGCCCTGGCCGGAGATGGCGGCCACGCGATCGTGCAGGGCGTCCCTCACCTCGGTGGTCATGGCACCGCCTTCCCTGTCGATCCATGCCTCGACGGCGGAGGTGGCGCCCTTGCGGATACGGTCGCCGTTCGGCAGGTCGAGTCCGGACATACGGGTCTCGGCGGTGAACGGCACGGCCACGGCTCCCGGCACCTCGTCCACGTCGAAGCCGTCGGACTTGGCAAGCGCCACGATCGACTGGCCTTCGGGCGTGGCATCGGCCAGCGAGCTCAACGCGGCCGCCTTGACGATGTCGTCGTGGTCGACGCCGGGCAGGGCGTGGAATTCGGAGGCCTGGCGGTTGCCGTAGGTGATGGTGCCGGTCTTGTCGAGCAGCAGCGTGGTCACGTCGCCGGCCGCCTCGATGGCGCGGCCGGAGGTGGCGAGCACGTTGCGTTGCACCAGACGGTCCATGCCGGCGATGCCGATGGCGGACAGCAGGGCGCCGATGGTGGTCGGGATGAGACAGACGAGCAGGGCGACCAGCACCGTCAGGCTCACGGAGGCGCCCACCGCGGAGGCCTGCGGGTTGATGCACAGCACCACCACGAGGAAGATGATGGTCAGGGAGCTCAGGAGCACGTCCAGGGCGATCTCGTTCGGGGTCTTCTGGCGGTTGGCGCCTTCGACCAAGGCGATCATCTTGTCCACGAAGCTTTCGCCGGGCTTCTGGGTGATGCGCACCACGATGCGGTCGGAGAGCACGCGGGTGCCGCCGGTCACCGAGGAGCGGTCGCCGCCGGATTCGCGGATGACGGGCGCGGATTCGCCGGTGATGGCGGATTCGTCCACGGAGGCGATGCCGGAGATGATGTCGCCGTCGCCGGGGATGAGCTCTCCGGCGGAGACGACGACCACGTCGCCGAGCTTCAGGTCCGAGCTGGGGACCTCCTCGATGTAGGATGGACCCTCGCCGCGCTCGGGGGCGCGCACGTCCGGGTCGTTCTTCTCGTCGTAGCCCTTGACCAGACGGGCGGGCGTGGTGGTGCGAGTCTTGCGCAGCGCGTCGGCCTGCGCCTTGCCGCGGCCCTCGGCCACGGCCTCGGCGAGGTTGGCGAACAGCACGGTGGCCCACAGCACGATGGCCACGATCCAGGTGAAGTAGACCGGCTCGCCGTCGGTGAGGGCGGCGTCGAACAGCTGGCACACGCCCAGCAGGGTCAGGAACGCGGCGCCCACCCACACGATGAACATCACGGGGTTGTGCCACATGTTGCGCGGGTCGAACTTGCGGAACGCATCCGGCAGGCTCTTGCCCAGCATCGCGCCCAACGACTGCTCGTTGGACTTCTTGACGTCGTTCGCGATGGAGGTCGCGCTGTTGTTGACGTCGTTCGCGGTTGCGGAAGTCATATCAAGCCACCAAACCTTCTGCCAACGGTCCCAGAGCAAGCGTCGGGAAGAACGTCAGCGCGGAAATCAGGAAGATAACGAACACCAGCAGGATGACGAACAGACCGTTGTCGGTCTTCATCGTGCCGGCGGTCACCGGCACCTTGTCCTGCTTGGCAAGCGAACCGGCCAGCGCGATCACCAGGGCGATCGGCAGGAAACGGCCGATGAGCACCGCCAATCCCAGCGTGGTGTCGAGCCACGGGGTGTCGGCGGTGAGTCCCGCGAAGGCGGAGCCGTTGTTGTTCGCGGCCGAGGTGAAGGCGTAGACGACCTCGGAGAAGCCGTGGTTGCCACTGTTGTTGAGCGACGTGTCGAAGATCGACTGACGTGCGAACGGCACGGCGAAGCTCAGGGAGACGCCCACCACCACGGTGATCGGCATGACGAGGAAGTACAGCGAGGCCATCTTCATCTCGCGCGGGCCGATCTTCTTGCCGAGGTATTCCGGCGTGCGGCCCACCATGAGGCCGGCGATGAACACGGCCACGACGGCCATCACGAGGATGCCGTACAGGCCCGCGCCCACGCCGCCCGGGCTCACCTCGCCGAGCATCATGTTGAGCATGTAGATCATGCCGCCGAGTGCGGTGTACGAGTCGTGCATCGAATTGACGGCGCCAGTGGAGGTCGAGGTCGAGGTGGTGCCGAACAGGCCGGACCACACGATGCCGAAGCGGGTCTCCTTGCCTTCCATGGAACCACCGGTCAGGGAGGTGATCGGGTCGCTGGCGAAGGATTCGGCGGTCACCACGGCGAAGAAGCTGATGCCGAAGATGATGACCATCGCGCCGAGCAGCGCGTAGCCCTGCCGGATGTCGCCGACCATGCGGCCGAAGGTGCGGGTCAGGGCCACCGGAATGGCGAGCATGAGGAGAATCTCGATGAGGTTGGTCCACATGTTCGGGTTCTCGTACGGGTGCGACGAGTTGGCGTTGAAGAAGCCACCGCCGTTCGTGCCGAGCTCCTTGATGACCTCCTGCGAGGCCACCGGGCCCTGCATGATCTTCTGGGTGCCACCGGCGACGGTGTTCACGTCCACGAACCCGGCGAAGTTCTGCGCCACGCCCAGCGCCATCAGAATGATGCCCATGACGATGGAGATCGGCAGCAGGATGCGCATCGTGCAACGGGTCAGGTCGACCCAGAAGTTGCCGATGGTCTCCGACCTGCGCCATGCGAACCCGCGCACGAGCGCCACGGCCACGGCGATGCCCACGGCCGCGGACACGAAGTTCTGCACGGCGAGGCCGGCGAACTGCACGGTGTAGCCGAGCGTGACGTCCGGCGAATACGACTGCCAGTTGGTGTTGGTCACGAACGAGGCCGCGGTGTTGAACGCGAGCGGGCCCTGGACGTTCGGGAAGCCCAGCGAGAACGGCAGCCACTGCTGCACGCGCTGCAGCAGGTAGAGCACCAGCACGCTCATCAGGGAGAACCCGAGCACACCGCGCAGGTACGCCTTCCAGGTCTGGCCCTTCCTGGAGTCGATGCCGACGACCTTGTAGATCCACTTCTCGAAGAAGAGGTCCCTGTCGGTCGTGAACACGTTGAACATGTAATCGCCAAGCGGCTTGTATATCGCCGCGAGGATGATGGCAATCAGCGCGAATGCCATGATCGCAAATACATATACCATGTGATGAACCTTTGATTCCTAAGATCTCTCAAGTACAGTCCGGTATGGTTCAGAACTTCTCGGGCCGGCACAGGGAATAAATCATGTACGCGATTCCCGCGACACCCAGCATGACACCCAGCACAGTGAAGAACGTCGTCATAGTCTGTCCACCCACTTTCCGAACAGGTCGAACAGGACGAAGATGACCACCGTACTCACAACGTAGGCAACATCCACCCACCAAGGCATGTCTTTCTCCTTATCATCGAACGGACCCGGTGCCGTATTCCGCAGCCCCGCCTTGCCTGTCTCGCGGAGTCATATGCTCCGGAGTGGCCTGCGCGGCTGCCGACAACGTCATCGAGTCATTTCGTTTTCATCGTATGAATTCAGGGCGGGGCGAGGACCGGTTTTTACGGGTTACATATATGCGCGGGAACTTACGGCGGCGATTCCTAACACTTTGCTAACATAAAGGCGTTGCAACCACAACTAGAATCAGCCCAGTGGGTGTCATGGGTGGGAACGAGCCGGAGACGGCGAACGTGATCCGCATCGGCGTGTTGGATAATGATCCGTTCGCGTTGGATGCGATGTGCGCGATGATCGCGGCCATGTCCCGTGATTTGCGCATCGTGTGGAGCACGGGTTCGCCTGCGGTGGCGATCGAGCACTGTCACAACGCGCACACGAGGCCGGACGTGCTCGTATTGGACATGGCGTTGGGCGGCATCACCGGCGCGGACGTGTGCCGGCGCATCCG
>NZ_JAFEJT020000083.1 GCF_018555435.2 Bifidobacterium amazonense | reverse complement strand
CCGACGAGCTGCGCGCGCTGGGTCGGGTTTTCGGTCATTTCGCTGGGCAGACCGTACTGCACGGTGGTGATGCCAGCGAAGAACGCCCAGTACAGCAGGTTCGCGAAGAAGTAGACGGGAATCGGCAGGTCCGGGATCCACAGCAGCAGGTAGAAGACGAAGTTCGCAGGGATCGCGAAGATGAGGATCGACCGGCGGCGGCCGAAGCGTCTGCCGAGCGCGTTGCGGTACATGCGGTCGGAGATGTATCCCCAGACCGGCCCGATCACGGACGCGACGATCTTGCCGGTGGCGATGAGCACGGCGGTGACGGCCATCGGCACGTTCAGGAACGTGGTGAAGTAGAACATCTGCCACGTGACGATCATGGTCTGCATGACGTACGACAGCGAGAACGTGGAATAGCCGAGCTTGGCCTTCCACGGCAGCGGCCTGATGGTCGCGTCGACGGGGGAGTGGCCGTTATGCGGGGATGTGTCTGGTGATGACTGCGACATCGGTGTCACTGTCCTTCCTGCTTTGGCGCGTCGGCGGTGACGGTCGGCCGGACGGTCACAGGTCGCGCGGCTTGCGACCATGCCATGGTTCCGGCGTTCGTCCGTCGTGCCGCCGCTTCGCGACACGCCGTTGACGCTGTGTATCCGATCTGATTCAGCACTATATCATCGTTAAG
Source organism: Bifidobacterium amazonense (assembly GCF_018555435.2). GTDB lineage: Bacteria > Actinomycetota > Actinomycetes > Actinomycetales > Bifidobacteriaceae > Bifidobacterium > Bifidobacterium amazonense. The sequence goes on along the minus strand of NZ_JAFEJT020000083.1, from coordinate 10,581 downwards.
ATTTATGCGCCATCAGCGGCGTTTTGAATACCGCGAAATTTGGTAAGTTTCAGCGATCTTATCGATAAGATGATATGCTGATTGCACCGGAAGTTCCCGAGCATCTCTTGCCGGGGAAGCCAAGACTCACACCCACGCAATGATGCACAAGCTCGCTCATCACCAGTCAATGGAGGCCTTACGATGACGACACCGACAATCCCGAATCCCGACGCGCATGCGTTCTCGCAACGCGCCAACGATTTCAACCACGGCTGGCGCTTCTTCCGCGGCACACCGAACGGCGCGGAGAAACCGGACTATGACGACGATGCCTGGCGAACCGTCACCTTGCCGCACGACTACGGCGTCGAAGGCAGGTTCTCGCGCAACGCCCGCGCCACCGTCGGCTACCTCAAGGTCGGCGAAGGCTGGTACCGCAAGACCTTCACCGCCCCGACCACGCTGGCAGGCAAGCGCGCCACGCTCGACTTCGACGGCGTGATGGACCGTGCCGAGATCTGGCTCAACGGCGAGAGAATCGCCGAACACCACTACGGCTACACCGCGTTCAGCGTCGACCTGACGGGCCGGCTCAGGCTCGGCGAGGAGAACGTCGTCACCGTCCGCTCCAACAACGAGGAGCCGAGCTCACGCTGGTACGCGGGAGCCGGCATCTACCGCGACGTGACGCTCACCGTCACCGAGCCGGTGCATGTCGCGCGATTCGGCACCCAAGTCACCACGCCCACGTTGGAAACGGACGTCAAGGATCACGTCGCGAACGTTCGCGTCGCGACGATCATCGCCAACGAAACAGCGGACGACCGGCCGGTCATTCTGCGCAACGTTGTCATCGACGCGGACGGTACGATCGTCGCATCCGTCAGCGAGCACGTCACCGTTCCCGCGAACCATCCGGACACCACGCACGCGGCCGCGCACTACGACGACGCGGACGCGGCCAACCGGTACGGGCAGACCGTCGCCGTGCCGGATCCGCACCTGTGGAGCACGGCCGACCCGTACCGGTACACGCTGCGCACGATAGTGATCGATGCCGCGAACGCCGACGGTACGGACGGCATGGCGCTCGACATGATGGACACGCAGATCGGCCTGCGCTGGATCACACTCGACCCGGCGAGCGGACTGTACCTGAACGGCGTGAACATGCGCGCGCTCGGCATGTGCATGCACCACGACCTCGGCGCGCTGGGCGCGGCCACATACCGCCGCGCCGTCGTGCGCCAGCTGGAGATCCTCAAGGACGCGGGCGTCAACGCGATCCGCACCAGCCATAACCCGTGCTCGAAGGTGTGGGCCGAGGAGTGCAGCCGCATGGGCTTCCTGCTGCTCGAGGAGCTCACCGACATGTGGACCGCGCCGAAGAACCGCAACGATTACAGCAACTACTTCGCGACCGACTACCCGGAGGATCTCGCCGCGATGATCCTGCGCGACCGCAACGAACCGGCCATATTCATGTGGGGCATAGGCAACGAGGTCGCCTGGCAGGAGAGTGAGATTCCGATCGCCGCCGATCTGACCCGCCGCTGCCATCTGCTCGACCCGACCCGGCCGAACTCCGTCAACGATGCCTCGTACCTGTCCAAGGGCATCGACGGCATCGGCAACAAAATCCACGAGCAGATGGACGTGCGCGGCTACTCGTACATCAACCGCGACCAGATGGAGCAGGTGCACGAGCGGCACCCGAACGACGTGATCCTCAACTCCGAATCCGGCAACTGCACGCCGTGTCGCGGGTTCTACGTGCACCCGACGATCCTCACGGACGAGTGGCAGCTGCGCGGCCGCGACTATCCGTTCGCCAAGGGCCGCCGGCCGTGGACGGAGGACACGTACGAGATCTCCGACTACAACGTCACCACGAACCGCGGATACCCGCTCGATATCGCGTTCGACCGACTGGTCAATCTGCCGTTCAATGTGGGCGAGTTCGCGTGGACCGGCTTCGATTACATCGGCGAGCCGGCGCCGTACATCTCGAATTTCTATTGGAATAAGCCTCAGATGCCGGAATCGGATGGTTCGGTGCTCGCGCCGCTACGTTCGTACTACGGCATGGTCGATACGGCCGGCTTCCCGAAGAACCCGTGGTGGCTGTACAAGGCCTTGTGGACCGACCCGGACGATGCGCCGATGATTCACCTGCTGCCGCACTGGAACTGGGACGAGAGCGAGTCGGTGGCCGTGTGGGCGTACACGAATGCCGCGTCCGCCGAGCTGTTCGTGAACGGACGGTCGCTGGGACGGCGCGAGTTCGAGTCGCACGAGGCGACGTTCCACCTGAGCAACAAGTACGCCGACAAGCCGTTCGAGTACCGCTACCAGAAGAACGGCAACGAGGAGAAGCAGCTGACGTTGCAGTGGGAGGTGCCGTTCGAGCCGGGTACGGTGTCGGTTGTCGCGTACGACAAGGCCGGCAATGCGGTTGCGCGCGATTCGATTACGACGGCCGGTACGCCGGCCGGGATCCGGTTGATCCCGGATCGTCATGTGATCGACGGCGACGGCCACGACCTGAGTTTCATCGAGGCCGACGTGATCGACGATGCCGGCGTGATCGTGCCGCGCGCGAACAACGAGATCGTGTTTCACGTGGAACACGGACGACTGTTGGGGACGGACAACGGCTATCAGGCGAACACCGAGCCGCTGCAGTCGCCGGTGCATTCCGCCTACTCCGGCAAGGTGCTGGCGATCGTCGCATCCGACGGCTCGGGCCAGCCGATCCGCGTGACCGCCACCGCCAAGGGGCTGCGTTCCGACAGCGTCGACGTGTTCCTTACCGAGGAAGAACACCTGCGCCCCCTGAAGGGGGAGCTGTCGCCGAAGGCGACTGAGGGGGTGACCGGCGAGACGACCCCCATCACCCCCTCAGTCAGCGATGCTGACAGCTCCCCCTTCAGGGGGAGCAAGGAGGCGGACGCAGCGAACGCAAACAGCCCCTCATCCGCGGCGGACACAGCAGGCGCAACGGCGACCGTCCTCGCCGTACGCGACGCCGCCGTACGCGTACGCGCGGGCGAAACACCGTCTCTGCCGCAGACCGTGACCGCACTGCTCGCGGACAACACCCGCACCGAAGTTTCGGTCGAGTGGGCGACCGCCGATCTGCTCGACAAGACCTCCGCGACCGAATCCAGATCCGGCGCGCAATCCTTCGTCGTCGATGGCGAGGCCACCGGTCTGCCGGTGCACGCGACCGTCACCGTCACACATCCGATCGCCGTCCGCCCGGTCACGCTGGCCGCCGCAGCCGGCGCCGAACCGGCGCTTCCTTCCCGAGTGCTGGTCGTCTTCGACGACGGCAGCGAAACCGACACCCCGGTCGCATGGCAGCCCGTTCCGCAGTCGACGTGGGCCACGCCGGGCATCGTCACACTGAGCGGCACTCCGGACGACTACGACCTGCCGGTCACGGCCACCGTGCGCGTCGCCGATGCCACGTCGCCCGCCGCGGCGAGCGCAACGGCCGCCGAAACCCCCGCACCGATCGCGCACGACACGACCGATCTCACGGCGATCATCGTGGACGGCGTACCGATCGCCGGGTTCACCGCCGACGCGCACCGCTACACGCTGCGTCGCGCGTACACCGATCCCGCGCCGGTCATCGAGGTCACCACGGCCGGCAACGCGACCGCGTACGTCGTGCCGCCGCTACACTATCCGTACGGCTCGTACGTCGTGCGCGTCACGTCGGAGGACGGCGAACAGCATGGCTCGTACGCGCTTGATCTCGACGTGCCGCCCGCACCGGTCGCCGAAGTCACGTTGACACCGCCGACGTGCACGCTGTCCGAGGACGAGACGACAACGCTCACGGTCAGCGCGAGCGACGAGGTCGGCAATCCGATCGAACTGTCCATGAACGACGACGTGACCGTAACGTTCGCATCCGGCGACGAGGCCGTGGCCGGTGTCGCCGCCGACGATACGGACAAGGCGAAGGCCGTGGTGCAGGCCAGGCTGAGCGGCGTCACGCAGATCACCGCGACCGTCACGTACGGCGGCGCGACAGTATCCGGCACCCCGACGATCATCACCGTCGCGGCCGGAAGCGAACCGAAATCCCCGGTCCGCACAACCGTCGCCACCACGCGCACCGTCGTCGGCACCGTACCGACGCTGCCCGCGACCGCGACCGTCACGTTCGGCCACGGCGTCGACGCGCCGCTGCCGATCGTTTGGGAACCGGCATCCGATGAGACGTTTGACCACGCCGGCGAGGTGACGTTGCGCGGCACGATCGCACGCTTCAATCGCGACGTGACGACCACTGTGCAGGTCGTCGAAGTCGTTGCCGTGCAAACGGTCGCACTCGCGACGATCACCGGCATCGAACCGCTTGTGCAGGAAACCGTGCCGGAAGTGACCGTCCACTGGTCCGACGGCACGAAGGAGCAGCGCCGGGTCACCTGGGATATACCCGACCCGTCCACGTACCGCCATCCGGGCACATTCTCGCTGCTTGGTACGGTCGAGGGCATCGACGAGCGGGCGGTCGCACACGTTCGCGTGACTGACAACCATGTCCAGAACCGCGACCTGTTCTCCTACCGCAACGACGTGTACCCGCAGGTGCGCGCCTCCTACACGAACCCCGACCCGAAGGCGCAGGAGGACAGCTCTCTGCTCATGGACGGAATCGTCTCGTATACGCCGCGCGTGGGCTACAACCTGAAGAACCGTTGGTCCACCACCGGCAACCCGTCGCGCACCGCATCACTCGAATACCGTTTCGGCTACGGCGAGGAGACGCCGTTCATCCTCGACGCATTCACCGTGTACTACTGCCTCGACGGAGAACATGTCGCACTGCCGAAACACGTCGACATCGAGTATCTGGACGCGAACGGCAGCTGGCGACCGGTGAGGAACCTCGCCGTCGCGTCGCATCCGGTCGAGCAGACCAACGACGCCGCGTGGGTGTACGCGACGGTCGGCGACAAGCCCGGTTCATCGATGTCGTCGAAGGGCGACGAGACGACATACTCATTCGACATGGTGCGCACGTCGCGCATGCGCATCACGTTCGAGTCCGCCCCCGGCGAGGTCGTGGCGATCACCGAGGTGCGCGGTGACGCGCAGATTCCGGCGCTCAACTCCGACGCGACGATCGCGGGACTGTTGGTGGACGGCGAGGTATTGCCCGGATTCGACCCGGCGGCCGAGACAGTGCACGTCGCAGGTCGCACGGATGGTGACGATGCAGATCCCGCCGGTACCGCCGGTCACGTTCCGACCATCGAGACGCTGCCGACCGGCACCAACGCGGCCGTGACCGTCGTACCCGGCACCACGGCAGGCGACGACGAGACGCAGGTGATCGTCGTCTCCGAAGACGGCACCGCCACCCGCACCTACCACGTCGTCTTCGACAAGTGACCGCACCCGCAGCCAACAACCGTCGACCAAGGAGCCGCCTATAAGCCCACCATCCAAACCCAGCCGGTCCGGCCCTGCTTCAGACAGCCGCGAAGCCTCCGCCCAACTCCGGCGGAGGCTTTTATATGTTTTTATCAACAACGACCCCTAATCGAAAGGCAGACCGCCGTACAGCGACCAGACAGCCATGTTCACGCCCCGATCAGGCTCAGCATCTGGGGCACGCTCTTCTTGCCGAACTCGACCTTCTGCTCGCCTCCGCGGTTGATGACGATGCACGGCACGCTCATCGCGCCGTACTGGTCCTTGAGCTCGGGGAAGTGCGAGATGTCATACGCCTCGGCCCTCACGCCGGGGTTCAACGACGCGATGCGCTGCGAGGCGAGCACCGTCTCCGGGCACATCGTGCAGGTCAGCGACACCAGGATCATGATGTCGGTCGGGCTCGCCGACACCGCACGCTCGCGCAGATCGTCGTCCAACGGCTGACCGGGGCCGGCCGCGTTGTACAGTCCCAGCACAAACGAGTTGAACTCGTGGCCGCTCGGCACGCCGTGGAACGCAAGTCCGGTCGCGACCAGACGATCGTCATCGCCGACCACGCACAGTCGCACGGCCGGTCGCGCGACCGGAAGCAGTCCGGCCGGATCGAACTCGGCACGACCGGAATCGTCCAGCGAACCGTACGTCGGCAGCGCGTCGCCGTTCGGCAGCGTGATCTCCGCCGGCTCGCCCGCGACCAGTCCGGACGGCACCGACTCGCCGTCGACCGTGGTGACCACGCCGGCCGCATCGATCGCCACCGAATTCAGCTTGCCGCCGGACAGCGCGACCATCTCGCCGACGAATCCCTGCAATTCCGCGGACAGCGGGGTGTCGTCGAGTTCCAGCGCAAGCGTGACCGGACGGGTCATGCGGCCGAAGACGACGCCGAGCTGCTGCTTGATCGCGGCGGAGAACAGTTCGCCGGGCTTCTTCGCGGCGGCAGCGTCCACACTGCGCTTGACCGGCGCGGGAGCGGGCGTCGTGCCGACGGCGCTTGCGTTCGCAGCCGCACTCGCCTCGGCTTGTTCGTACGCGCTCGCGGTCGGACGCGGCGGAACCAGACCCGTCTTCTCGCTCATCGACTTCGCGTAACGTTCCAGTTCGACGGCCGCGATCGCGCCGTCGGCGGTCGCGGTGACGACCTGACGCAGGTTCTTGACACGCAGGTCGCCGGCCGCGTACACGCCCGGCACCGACGTTTCGAGATAGCCGTGCGTGACGACGTAGCCGTGATCGTCGAGTTCGACGATGCCGCGCACGAGATCAGTCGCGGGCACGTATCCGGCGAACACGAACACGCCGAACGTGCCGTCGTCTGCCGGCTTCCACGTCTCCGTCTCGCCGGTGGAGACGTTGCGGATCGTCGCCTCGCGCAGGCCGCCCTGTCCGGCGGTCACGCCGTCGAGCACCGTGTTGTAGCGCACTTCGATCTTCGGATTGTTCTTCGCCTCGGCCGCGACGGACGCGTCGCACGTGAAGTCCGGCTCGCGCACGAGCACGGTGACTTTGGACGCGTATTTGGTGAGGAACACGGATTCCTCGGCCGCGGCAAATCCGCCGCCGATCACCAGCACTTCCTTGCCGGTGAAGAACTCGCCGTCGCAGGTGGCGCAGTAGGCCACGCCGCGGCCCGCATACTCGGCCTCGCCTTCGAAGCCGAGCTTGCGCGGGGATGCGCCGGTGGCGAGCACGATGCCGAACGTGCGCAGGTCGCCGCGCGAGGTGTGCACGGTTTTGACGTCGCCGTCGACGTCGAGCCCCGTGGCCTCGGCGGACAGGAACTCCGCGCCGAAGTCCTTCGCCTGCTGGCGCATGGTCTGGGTGAGCGCGCGGCCGGTCGTACGGCCGACGCCCGGGTAGTTCACGACTTCGTTCGTAATGGTGATCTGCCCGCCGAAATCGTCCTTCTCGAGCACGAGCACGCGGTAGCGGGCGCGCGCGAGGTACAGGCCCGCGGTGAGTCCCGCCGGGCCGCCGCCGATCACCACCACGTCGTAGAGATTGCTGGTGTCAGTCATACAAAAAGCTCCTTAATCGACATCGCAAGGGGATGTGACGCCCCATCCCAACCTGTCCGTGAAGTCATGAGGACATGGGCTGAGAGAGTTTGTTAACAGGATGGGCTGGATAGGCTGTCACACTCTTCATACAATGCGCCATGCGTAGGCGGTGTGGCAGAATACCGTGTCACACCATCCGTAACACCGCGATTTTCTGCAATGCGTGACATCACGCCTACAGGCCGCTTCAGCATCACCTTGCCGGGCAATACCATCAATCCTTGGAATTCCAGTCATCCCAAGATGATGCCAAAACCGTACTCCTTGTCACACTCTCGCATAATCTTGATCCTGCGCGCAAGCGTGACACAGGCGCTGTCACACCCCGTTAGAATGGGCGGATTTTACCGATACGTGGCACGAGATCACATCACGCATCGGCAAAATCCGCCCATTCAGCACAGTCGTGACAATAATTCCGAATTTCGTCAGCAGATCAGAGCAGGCCGACCAGATCGAGGCTCGGCTCGATGGTGTCCTCGCCCGGCTGCCACTTGGCGGGGCAGACCTGATCGCCGTGCTCGTACACGAACTGCGAGGCCTGCACGCGGCGCAGCAGCTCGTCGGCGTTGCGGCCGACGTTGGAGGAGATGACCTCGTACGCCACGACCTTACCTTCCGGGTTCACGATGAAATCGCCGCGCTCGGCCATACCGTCGGCCTCGTTGTAGGTGTCGAGGTCGCGCGCGAGCAGTGCGGTCGGGTCCGCGAGCATCGGGTACTGGATCTTAGCGATCTTCTCGTTCGCGTCGTGCCACGCCTTGTGCACGAAGTGCGTGTCGGTGGAGACGGAGTAGATCTCGCAGCCGATCTTCTTGAAGTCCTCGTACTTGGCGGCGAGGTCCTCAAGCTCGGTCGGGCACACGAACGTGAAGTCGGCCGGGTAGAAGAAGAACACGGACCAGTGGCCGAGCACGTCGGCCTTGGTCACCTCGCGGAATTCGTTGTTCTGGAACGCCTGAACCTTGAAATCGGTGAGTTCGTGCTGCAGAAGAGTCATCATTGTTCCTTTCTGAAATCGGTGACGACAAACCGATTTCATCCTATCCCGAATCGCGTTCGCCGCGCAGGGCGAACATGCCGCGAACGCTATGAGGATAATCACAGCGCAGAAGCCAATCGCCTTGCGCCGCGACAAGTCACCCTGCCCAGCAATCAGCCGCACTGCACCGCACCCGCACGCACACCCGCACCAACCCGCGCACGCCCGCACGGCAAAACCGCGCGCCCGTCCGCCCCTCACGGCGAAACCGCACGCGCCGCACTGCACGCTAAGATGGGACCCGAATCAACCTTTGGAGGTACACATATGGCTGAAGAGTCGACGGCGAACGCAACGTGGAGTCGCATGCTGGCCGGTAATCGTCGTTTTGCCGAGGGCAAGCCGGAGCATCCGTGGCAGGACAAGACCACGCGCGAGTCGCTGATCGACCGGCAGAATCCGGACGCGGCTGTGCTGTCGTGCTCGGATTCGCGCGTGCCGCCGGAAATCATCTTCGACGCCGGACTGGGCGACCTGTTCACCGTGCGCACGGCCGGGCAGATCATCGACGACGCCGTGCTTGCCTCGCTGGAATATGCCGTGAGCAAACTGCACGTCAGTCTGCTCGTCGTGCTCGGCCACGAGGGCTGCGGCGCGATCGACATGGCCGCGCGCGAACTCGACGACATGATCGTGGCGACGACCGACGACGCGGCCGGTTCGCTCGAGGCCGCGGACGGCATCGACAGCCTGGACGAGCGCATCGCCGAGGCCGAGTCGATCATGCTGCGCACGGTCGGCATGTCCGTGTGGCAGGCGAGGCAGGCCGAACTGGACGCGCATGAGGACTTCGAGCGCGTGCATATCGCGCACACGATCGAGGAGCTGGTCACGCGTTCCGAAGTGATTCAGGACGCGCTCGCGCACGAGCGGCTCATGATCGTGGGCGCCCGTTACCAGCTCACCACCGGCAAGGTCGAGGTGCTCAGCTTCTGATCTCGCGATCAGCCGTGTCATTTCGAGCGAGGCGCAGCCGAGTCGAGAAATCGTTCAGAACCACTGCGCGGCAAAGATTTCTCCGCTCACTGCGTTCGGTCGAATGACACGTATCATCACTGCGCCATCGACCACCATCACCAACCAACATCACCAACCAACATCACCAGCCAACATCATCAGGCGCCATCATTCTGATTGACGTGCCGCTCCCCTAGAGTGGAGTGCATGTCACTTGGTATGAACATCCTGCTGATTTTCGTCTTCCTGCTGCTCGGCTCCGTGTTCTCCGGTACCGAGCTCGCGCTGGTTTCGTTGCGCGGTTCGCAGATCGATCAGATGGAACAGGAGGATGCCCGCGGCGCTCGCGTGGCGAAGATCGCCCGCGACCCGAACACGTTCCTGTCCACCGTGCAGATCGGCGTCACGCTGTCCGGCTTCCTGTCGGCATCGTTCGGCGAATCGTCGATTTCCCCGTACATTGTGCCCGTCATCGAAGGCTGGGGCGTGCCCGCGCACATCGCCGCGCCGCTGACCACCATCAGCCTCACGCTCATCATCTCGTACTGCTCGATCGTGATTTCGGAAATGGTCCCGAAGCGCATCGCCATGCAGCGCACCGAGCAGATCGCGCGCGCCGTCGTGCCCGCGATCGATATTTTTGCAACCGTATGCCGTCCGATCATCTGGCTGATCGGCAAGAACACGAACGGCATCGTCCGTCTGCTCGGCTTCGACCCGAATGAGACGGAGAGCGAGGTTTCCGACGACGAGCTGCGCGTGCTGGTCAACACGAACACGTCGCTGAGCAAGGACGAGCGCACGATTCTGGACGACGTGTTCGACGCGTCCGAGACGATCGTAGCCGAGGTCATGCGTCCGCGCGCGGACGTCGTGTTCCTTGACGGCTCGCAGTCGATCGCCGACGCGGCTGCGTACGTTCGCGAAATGCCGTACTCGCGTTATCCGGTCACCGGCAAGGATTTCGACGACGTGATCGGATTCGTGCACGTGCGCGACCTGCTCGACGTGCGCGATCCGAACGCGAAGACGGTCGCCGACGTGACGCGCGAGGGGATTTCGCTGCCGGGCACGTCGAAG
>NZ_JAFEJT020000082.1 GCF_018555435.2 Bifidobacterium amazonense | reverse complement strand
CCAAAATGCGAAGAGCCGCAAAACCGTACGTATGGGATGCGTCAGTGTACGTTTTCGCGGAAACTACCGCAAGACCGTACAGAGGATGCCGCTGTGTGTACGGTTTTGCGGAACCGGCCGCAGAAACGTACGCATACGCATGGATCGGATCGGCGCCGTCGCGTCCGGTTTATTCCAGACTGTCGTGATCCAGTCGGCTGAACATGCCGTGATTCGCGATGAGTTGGTCGTAGGTGCCGGTTTCGGCGATCCGGCCGTGACTGATGACGATGATCCGGTCCATGTGAACGAGCACGTGGGGCCGGTGACTGATGACGATGACGGTGGTGCCGTCCGGACGGTTCACGGTCAGGTCATGGTAGATCGCGGCTTCGGCGGTCGCGTCCACGGCGGCGGTCGGTTCGTCCAATATCCACAACGGTTGGTCGGACAGGAACGTGCGGGCCAATGCGAGGCGCTGCCATTGACCGCCCGACAGGCCGATGCCGCCCCATTGCGCGCCGAGCTGGGCGTCCAGTCCGTTCGGCTGGCCGGCGATGATCGCATCGGCATGGGCACGGGAGAGCCCGTCCCAGAGCTGTCTGTCCGTCTTTCGCCCGTCCGGGTCGATGAACTCGCGCACGGTCACCTCGAGCCTGGTGAAATCCTGGAACGTCATGCTCGTCGCGCCGAGCCGCGCCAACGGGGTCGTGACCGTGGAATCCCCGGGTCTGGGCAGCGAAACCGTGCCGGCATCGGGTTCGAGGATGCCGGCGATGATCTTCGCCAGGGTCGTCTTGCCGGAACCGTTTTCGCCGACGAATGCGACGATCGAGCCGGGATCGATGGAGAGTGAGACGTCGTCCAATGCGGGACGGGCGGCCGCATCGGAAGGATCCGACTGCGTCGTTGCGTCGGAAGCGTCGTCCGTCGTGCCGCCGACCTCGTCGGTGTCGGCTTTATCGTCGTCGTCCGCGATCGGATACCGGTACGTGACATGCTCCACTCGTACGCCCACCGGTCCATGCGTCTCGGGAATCGTCGGGTTCGCCGTCAGTGTGTCCATGAGCCGCCGGTAGGCGATGACCATCGGCGTGGAACTCATGAGCTCGCCGAACGCGTCGCCGGTGCTGCGCGTGACCGACAGTGCGGTGATCACGCCGACCACGGCCGCCGCAACCGTGGCGAGCGCGGCATGATCGTGGACGATGATCAACGCGAACGCGCCGCCCGCAAGCACCGCGAACGCAAGCGCGCTCAGTCCGGCCCCGCGCAACGCCTGCAGCGAGATGCGTCGCCACAGGCCGGACATGGCCATGTAACTGTCGTGCGCCTGTTCGGGAACGCCGAACGAGCCGCGGGTGGCGGCCAGTTCGGTGCTTGCCGGCGGATAGTCCTGCACCTGTTCGAGATAGGCCGCGCGGCGCGAATACCTGCCTTGCAACGGCCATAGGTCGCTGCCGAGCCGCGCGTTGGCGGCCTGCGCGACGAGTTCGGGGATGATCGCCGCGCCGAGCAGCACGGCCGCGATCGGGTTCGTGGTCCACAGGGACGCGGCGAGCATGACCATGGAGAACACGGCGCCTACGACGACGGTCGCGTTGGACGCATGGTCGGCGATGTTGTACGGGATCGCGTCGCGTGCGGCGCGGATCCGGTCGTTGAGATCACGGTCGAGCGTCTGTGCGGGCGTGATGTCGGCCATCGCGCGGGTCAGACGCGTCCGGTACTCCGCACCCAACGGGATCACGAGCAGTTCGCGGATGCGCGACGTGACCTCGTACGAGACGGCGATCACCACCGCACCCAACGTCAACAGCAGAATGACCGCGCCGATACGCATGTCCGAAGGCGAGCCGGCCAGCCCGGTCGGGCCCGTCACCCAACGGATCATCCACACCTGCAACGACGGCATCGCCATCACCAGCAGATTCGACGTCCACATCGCGACCGTCATCGCCGGCCGTATACGCAGCGCATCCGCCGTCGTCCACCACGCCGTCCGCGCCGCATCCCCCAGCAATCCGACCGTCGAGACCAACATGTTTCCCCTCATACAGCTCACGCGACCCAGTGTAGTCCCCGGAACGACCCCGTCGCCGATGCCGGGATATCGCCGCGGGCATCCTACAATGAGGATGTCAGGATGCAGGAAGGGGCGATCATGGTTCCGATCGAGGATGTGTATCGGCAGATCGTCGACTTCGCCGTCGATGCGGGGGCGACGAAGGTCGTGCTGTTCGGCTCGCGGGCAAAAGGCACCGCGAGGCCGAAAAGCGACATCGACGTCGCGATCGCGGGATGTCCCGATTTCGAACGACTGTACCGGCGGCTGCAGGACGACCTATGGTCGCTGCTCAAGATCGACGTGATCGACTTGGACGAGCCGATCACCGGAGAGTTGCGCGACGAGATCGCTACGACCGGGAAGGTGTTGTATGAAAAAGTATGAGAACTACGCCTCGGCGCTGCGATCGTTGCGTCATGCGCCTGAGCAGGACCTGACCAATGAGTTCGTGCAAAGCGGCGTGATCGACAAGTTCGAGCTGCAGTTTGAACTTGGCTGGAAACTGTTCAAGGCGCTGCTGGCATACGAGGGAGATCCGGTGTCGGCTTCCGGCTCGCCTCGCGACGTGCTGAAAACCGCGTTCCAGTACTACGATTTCGTCGACGAAACGATATGGCTGCGCATGCTGCGCGACCGCAACGATTCGGCGCACATCTACGATGTGGACAAGGCGATGCGATTGGTGGACGCGATCATCACCGACTACATTCCCGAATTCGAACGCGTGAATCAAGGACTGCTTGAGCGCTATGGCACCATGCTGACCAAATAGGGGTGGGCGCGGGAATGCGCCGAACGCGTGACGATGGCGGGTCGGGGTTTCGGGATGCAACATGCGTCCGGTAGGGTAGGGCGTTATGTGTGGAATCGTTGGATATGCAGGAAAAGTGGAAACCGCGTGCGGCAAGCCGTTGGAAGTGTGCTTGCAGGGCTTGAAGCGCCTCGAATACCGCGGCTATGATTCGGCCGGCGTGGCCCTCTCCGCCCCCGGCATGGAACGGGTGGCCGTGCGCAAGAAGGCCGGTCGTCTGTCCAATCTCGTCGAGGACATCGAACGCAAGCCCATGCCGGCCGCGACCGTCGGCATCGGCCACACGCGCTGGGCGACCAACGGCGTGCCGAGCGACGTGAACGCGCACCCGCACACCAGCCGTGACGGCAAGGTCGCGATCATCCACAACGGCATCATCGAAAACGCGTCCCAGCTGCGACTCGACCTGCAGGCCGAAGGCTACCGGTTCGCATCCAGCACCGACACGGAAGTCGCCGCGAAACTGCTCGGCAAGATCGTCGACACGATCATCGCCGAGGAAGGCAAGCCGGACCTGTTCAAGGCCGTGCGCCGCCTCGCGCGCATGCTCGAAGGCGCATTCACGATCCTCGCCACGGACTGCCGCCAGCCGGACATCGTCGTCGGCGCGCGCCACGATTCGCCGCTTGTCGTGGGCCTCGGCGACGGTGAGAACTTCCTCGGCTCCGACGTGGCCGCGTTCGTCGCGTACACGAAGCGCGCGCTCGAAGTCGACCAGGACCAGGCCGTGTGCGTGAGCGCCGACAAGGTGATCGTGACCGACTTCTTCGGCAACGTCGTCGAGAACCCGAAGACGTACACCGTCGACTGGGACGCGTCGGCGGCCGAGAAGGGCGGCTGGGACTCGTTCATGGACAAGGAGATCCACGAGGATCCGGCCGCCGTCCAGCGCACGCTGCTCGGCCGACTCGACAAGCACGGCGACATCAACCTCGACGAAGTGCGCATCGAACCGCACGATTTCAAGGCGATCGACAAGATCATCGTCATCGCGTGCGGCACCGCCGCATACGCCGGCATGGTCGCCAAGTACGCGATCGAACACTGGGTGCGCATCCCGGTCGAAGTCGAGCTTGCGCACGAATTCCGCTACCGCGACCCGATCTTGACACCGCGCACGCTCGTCGTCGCGATCTCGCAGTCCGGCGAGACGATGGACACGCTCATGGCGCTGCGTCACGCGCGCGAACAGGGTTCCAAGGTGCTCGCGATCTGCAACACGCAGGGCGCGTCCATTCCGCGCGAATCCGACGCCGTGCTCTACACGCACGCCGGCCCCGAGGTCGCTGTCGCCTCGACCAAGGCGTTCGTTGCGCAGATCACCGCCGCGTACGTGCTCGGCCTGTACCTCGCGCAGGTCAAGGGCGCGATGTTCCGCGACGAAATCCAGTCCACGCTCGACTCGCTCAAGGCCATGCCGCGCAAGATCCAGTGGATTCTCGACACGCAGGCCAAGGCCGTGCAGAAGGCCGCCGAGCAGATGGTGAACGCGAAGTCGTTCCTGTTCCTCGGCCGCCACGTCGGCTATCCGGTCGCGATGGAGGGTGCGCTCAAGCTCAAGGAGATCGCGTACACGTTCACGGAGGGCTTCGCGGCCGGCGAACTGAAGCACGGCCCGATCGCGCTCGTGGACGAAGGCGAGCCGATCGTGTTCATCGTGCCGCCGGCGCGCGGCCGCAACGTGCTGCACGCGAAGGTGATCTCCGGCATCGAGGAGGTCAAGGCGCGCGGCGCGTTCATCATCGCCGTGGCCGAGGAGGGCGATCCGGATGTGGAGCGCTACGCGGACGTCGTGTTCTGGCGGCCGAAGGCGCCCACGCTGATGAGCCCGCTCGTCGACGTGGTGCCGCTGCAGCTGTTCGCCATGGACATGGCCAAGCTCAAGGGCTACGACGTCGACAAGCCCCGCAACCTCGCCAAGTCCGTCACCGTCGAATAGACGCTGGAACTGACTCGTCTAGCGAACGTTGCGGCTACTGGCCGAGCGGATACCAGGTGGGTTCGTCGTCGCCGACGCGGCCGATCACCAGTCGATTGGCCGCCATGCACCCGGCTGCAACCGGATTGCTTAGATCGACGGTCGCCGACGAGTCGTTGGCTCGGTATTTTTCGATATCCTGCTCAAGCTGTTTGACGGTGTATTTCGAATCGGCCAGACCCTCTTGCTTGAGGCAGTCCACGGTACCGGGATAGGGATGTGAATAAAGCTGTGGGTTGCCGATTTGCATGCCGTACACGGTGTCGACGTCAAGCACGTGAATGGTCTTGCAATCGGTGTCGTCTTCGGTGAACTTGTCCCGTTTGCCGGATGCGGGGTCGATGTACGCGCCGGCTTCTTGCATGATGCCGTTTGAGTATTTGATGAGCACCGGCGTCGTGTATCCCTTGTCGACCATACATTGCTTATAGTTCGACCATGCGGCCTCGTAGTCGGAGACGGAGATTTCGCCGCCGTTATCGATGGCGCGCTGCAGTATCGCCTTCTGTTCCGGAGCCATGCGGGTCTGATCGTCGGAGCGCTGCGAGTCCAGGTCGATCAGACGCTGCTCGTATTCCCGCAACGACGAGGCGACTCGTTCGCCCTGCGACGGCGTTTTGCCGTTCTGCTGCGTCGAGGACTGCTGCTGCGCGCTTTGTGAAGCGCCGTCGCCGGGTGACGAGGAACATCCCGGAACGGCGCACAGCATGAGCATGATGCACACGATTGCGGCGGCGTGGATGGTGCGGGCTGGTTGGATTCGGAGCGACTTCATCGTGGTCTCCTTTGCATAGTCGGGCGCATTGTTTCCGGGCCGGCAGTGCATCCCGTTGCTGCATAGTGTGACACGGCGAAAACGGCAACACAACCCGTACGCATGTTGTGTATGCGCGGCGATGCGTGCCGAACCAATGAGGCTTTTCGTATTTGGGTGTGTACGGGCGTGTGGGTGTGAGGGTGTGGGCATGGACGGTACACGTACGCGGCTCATGACCGTTCTTAATGACCCGTCTATGCCCACGCTCCCGTATATGAACCGGATATGCCCACGATCATTGGGCCAAATAGCCCGCTTACACCCACACACAGCGCGGGGTCGATCTTCGAACTGGTTTTCAGCGTGGAAAATGATCCACTTATGCCCACACCCGGTATTCGATGAGGCTGATTCATCGTGTCGGTCAGACGTGGTGTGGGTGGAAACGGTACATGATGAAGACGAGGAAGAATCAGCATTCGAACAGCACCTGAATACGGGGGTTATGATCGTCGTGATGTCGGAATCGTCGTCGGAATCGGGGAAGATGGCGGCATGACGACGCAACATCATCGCTGGGTGACGGACGAGCCGCGGATTCCGTTTGATTTCGACGTGCTGTATGAGGATGCGGGGATCATCGTGATTGACAAGCCGCATTTTCTTGCCGTCACGCCGCGCGGCATGTGGTATCGCGAGACGGCGCTGATCCGGCTGCGCGAGCGGTACGGCGAGCCGGACATCGTGCCCGCGCACCGATTGGACCGGCTGACGGCGGGCGTGGTCGTGTTCGTGCGCGATCCGGCGTTGCGCGGGGCGTATCAGATGCTGTTCCAAGAGCGGCGCACGACCAAGGTGTACGAGTGCCTCGCGCCGGCAGCACCGATTCGGCGGCCGCGGTACGGCACGATCGAACCGCTCGAGCCGCCGCGCGTGTTCCCGCTGCGGCGCCGGTCGCGCATTGTCAAGCAGCGCGGCATCCTGCAGGCGTACGAGGAGTCGGGCTCGGTCAACGCGGAAACGGTGATCGAACTGGGGGAGACGGTCGCGCACGAGCCGGTCGCGCACGAGCCGACGCGAATATCGTCGTACGCATCATCGCAAACGTCAACAGCGCAAATATCAACGCACGCAACGCCGATCCGCGCGTACACGATGCATCCGCGCACGGGCAAAACGCACCAGCTGCGCGTGCACATGAACTCGATCGGCCTGCCGATCGTCGGCGACGACTTCTATCCGCGCATCGAAACGCGCGCGTACGACGACTTCTCCCAACCGCTCGAGCTCGTCGCGCGGCGACTGTCGTTCGTCGACCCGGTCAGCGGCGAGCCGCGCGAATTCGTGTCGCGCGTGCCGCTGGGGATGCCCGGTCTCAGTCGGCACGTGGCAGAAACCGCTCGCTGAGCATGCCGTCATCGGGTCTTTTCTGCCACGGTGGGTTTTACGTGGCAGAAATCGGACGCTCAGGACGTCCCAGACGAGCGAAAACCGCCACGATATAGCGGAACCGCGACAGGGCAAGGCGGTCTCTGTTTGCGAAAACCAGACGGAGCCGCCCCCGTTATGCGGCGTTCAGATCGCGCACGGAACCGCGCTCCACTAGCTCGGTGGGGATCACGGTCTTCACGTTCGCGGGCACGTCCGCGCCTTCGCACAGGTTGCGTACCATCGAAAACGCCTTGCGACCGATACGGTCGAACGGCATGCGCATGGTGGTCAGCTCTAGCCGCGGAATCGTGCCGGCGAGCGAATCGTCCACGCCGATCACGCTCACGTCTTCGGGCACGCGCTTGCCGGCCGCGCGCAGGCCGAGCATCGCGCCGTACGCCATCTGGTCGTTGGCTGCGTACACGGCCGTGCAGTCGGATTCGTGCGCGAGCGCGAGGCCGCACTGGTAGCCGCTGTCGGCCTCCCAGTCGCCCGTGTACAGCGGCGGCACGCTGATGCCGCGGGCCGACAGCGCGTCGCGCCAGCCCTGTTCGCGGCTTTGCGCGGCGCGCGACGTGGCCGGGCCGGAGATGTGATAGACGGTCCGGTGTCCCTTGCTGAGCAGGTAGTCGACGATGGTCTGCGAGCAGCCGTATTGGTCGGCGTCGACGGTCGGGCAGTACGGGGCCGGGTTTTCGCTGAGCAGCACGACGGGCAGTTCGGCGGCCGGTTGGAAGTCGGCGAAGTCGGCGAGCTGCTCTTCCATGACGATGATGACGCCGTCCACGGGCAGCTGCTTCATGCGTTCGACGGCCGCTTTGATGGTGCGGTCGCGGCCGCGTCCGATGGAGTGCACGGTGATTGCGTAATCATCGTTGTTGGCCGCGGTGGCGATGCTGTCGAGGATGCGCGCGTTGCCGAACGACGACAGGTTGAACATGACGACGCCGACGTCCTGGAAACGGCCGTGCTTGAGCGCGCGGGCCGCGTAGTTGGGCCGATAGCCGAGCTTTTCCATCGCGGCTTCGACGCGCATGCGCGTTTCGGGTCGGACCGCGCTGCTGCCGTTGGCGACGCGGGACACGGTTTGGGGCGAGACTCCGGCTTCCTTGGCGACGTCCTGCATTGAGACCGAGGACGTTGATGTGCGTTCCATACTGCTTACTACCTAACTTCTCCATGAAACGGCGGTGTTTTCGTTATCAGAATCTACCATACCATTCCGCGTTCCTGCTGCGCGGGCTGCCACGCCGGATGCTGGACTTTGTCGCTGACGGTGCTATTATGATAACGCAAACATCGAAAGGCTCCGCAGTATGGCGGAACAACACGCGATGCAACGAAAGGACAGCAATGGCGCACAGACCATTCCGTTGGCCGCAGCCACTTGAGGGCCAGGAAGCCCGCATCTGGTACGGCGGCGACTACAACCCCGACCAGTGGCCGGAAGACGTGTGGGACGACGACATCCGGCTCATGACCAAAGCCGGCGTCAACCTCGTCTCCGTCGGCATCTTCAGCTGGGCCAAGATTGAACCGCGCGAAGGCGAGTTCGACTTCGACTGGCTCGACCGCATCATCGACAAACTCGGCAAGGCCGGCATCGCCGTCGACCTCGCCTCCGCCACCGCCTCGCCGCCGATGTGGCTCACCCAGGCCCATCCGGAAGTCCTCTGGCAGGACTACCGCGGCGACGTGTGCCAGCCCGGCGCACGCCAGCACTGGCGTCCCACCAGCCCGGTCTTCCGCGAGTACGCGCTCAAGCTGTGCCGCGCCATGGCCGAACACTACAAGGACAACCCGTACGTCGTCGCATGGCACGTGAGCAACGAATACGGCTGCCACAACCGCTTCGACTACTCCGAAGACGCCGAGCGCGCCTTCCAAGACTGGTGCAAGGAGCGCTACGGCACCATCGACGCCGTCAACGACGCGTGGGGCACCGCCTTCTGGGCGCAGCACATGAACGACTTCTCCGAAATCGTCCTGCCGCGCTTCATCGGCGACGGCAACTTCATGAACCCGGGCAAGCTGCTCGACTGGAAGCGCTTCAGCTCCGACGCGCTCAAGGCGTTCTACATCGCCGAGCGCGACCTGCTCGAAGAGCTCACCCCGGGCCGGCCGCTGACCACCAACTTCATGGTCTCCGCCGGCGGCACCGGCATGAACTACGACGACTGGGGCTCGGAAGTCGACTTCGTCTCCAACGACCACTACTTCACCCCGGGCGAGGCGCACCTCGACGAAATGGCCTACTCGGCCGCGCTCACCGACGGCATCGCCCGCAAGAACCCGTGGTTCCTCATGGAGAACTCCACCGGCGCCGTCAACTGGCGACCGATCAACTACCGCAAGGAGCCCGGCCAGCTCGTGCGCGACGCGCTCGTGCACCTGTCCATGGGCGCCGACGCGATCTGCTACTTCCAGTGGCGCCAGTCCAAGGCCGGCGCGGAGAAGTTCCACACCGCCATGGTGCCGCATGCGGGCGAGGATTCGCAGGACTTCCGCGACGTGTGCGAACTCGGCGGCGACCTGCAGCGCCTAGCCGACGAGGGACTGCTCGGCACCAAGCTCGCCAAGTCGCGCGTGGCCGTCGTGTTCGACTACGAGTCCGAATGGGCCACCGAACACACCGCCACCCCGACCCAGCAGGTGCGCCACTGGACCGAGCCGCTCGCATGGTTCCGCGCGCTCGCCGATCAGGGCGTGACCGCCGACGTGGTGCCCGTGCGCTCCGACTGGGATTCGTACGAGGCCGTCGTGCTGCCGAGCCTGTACATTCTGGACGAGGAGACCACGCGCCGCGTGCGCGACTACGTGGCCCGCGGCGGCAAGCTGTTCGTCACCTACTACACCGGCATCTCCGACGAGAAGGACCACATCTGGCTCGGCGGCTACCCCGGTTCGATCCGCGACGTGGTCGGCGTGCGCATCGAGGAGTTCGCGCCGATGGGCACCGACTTCGAAGGCACGCTCGATCACCTCGACCTGACCAACGGCACGGTCGCGCACGATTTCGCCGACGTGATCACGTCCGTCGCCGATTCGGCGCGCGTGCTCGAGACGTACAAGTCCGAGCCGTGGGTCGGCATGAACGGCGTGCCGGCGATCACCGTCAACGAATACGGCGACGGCAAGGCCGCGTACGTCGGCTGCCGACTTGGCCGCGACGGCATCGCCAAGAGCCTGCCCGAACTGCTCGACGCGATGGACATCGACGTGCCGTCCGTCGCCGGCAACGGCGATGTGCTGCGCGTCGAACGTACGAACGAGACCGGCGACGTCACGTTCGCGTTCCTGTTCAACCGCACGCACCGGTCCGTCACTGTGCCGGTCGACGGCGAGACGATCGTCGCCTCGCTCGCACAGGCCAACGACGACGGCACCGTGACGATCGACCCGAACGGTGTCGCCATCGTCAAGCGCTAGTCCGGCCCGATCTGATACGTCGTATAGATCGACGGACAACGGCTCTCTTCGCACATCAACGCGAGGGGAGCCGTTTTTCTATGCCTTCTTATGCTCCGGTGTGTAGACTCGATACGGATATCGGCCACCGGCATACTGGCATCATCGGCAGCAAGGAGCGGCGAACATGAGCGCACGGCAGACCATCGACCATGCGAAACGCATGCTTGCCGCCGCCTGCGCGCTCGTCGCCACGATCGCGCTCGCCGCATGCGGGCAGCGGGACACGCGCACCGAAATCGTCGTATGGTCGTGGGAGCCCAGCATGAGCACGCTGGCGCGCGACTTCGAAAAAGCCAATCCGGACATCCGCATCACCATCAAGAACACCAGCGGTTATGAGAACCTCAACAGCGCGATCCAGGACGGCTACGGGCTGCCCGACGTCGCACAGCTCGAATACTTCGCCCTGCCGCAATACGCGGTCAGCAGCCAGCTGCTCGACATCACCGACCGGGTCGACGGCTACGACAGCGTGTACACGCCGGGCACGTGGGCGTCCGTGCACCTCGGCGGGCGCGTGTACGGCCTGCCGATGGACTCCGGACCGATGGCGTTCTTCTACAACGAGGATGTGTTCCGTCAGGCTGGCGTGGACGCCACCAAGATCACCACGTGGGACGACTATTACCAGGCCGCGAAAAAACTCAAGCAGATCGGCGTGTACATCGCCGCCGACTCGGGCGACGCGAGCTTCTACGACGCGATGATCTGGCTCGCCGGCGGCCGCCCGTTCCACACGTCGAACGACGGCAAAACCGTGACCATCGACCTCGCCGACGAC
>NZ_JAFEJT020000081.1 GCF_018555435.2 Bifidobacterium amazonense | reverse complement strand
CGTCAAGGCTCATGGGCGTGCCGAACGGGTCGTCGGCGTCTCCTGCCGGCAGATCCGAAAGTCCCAGCAATCGTGCGCAGTAGCCGATGATCTGTTCGGGGGAGAGGCCCTCGGTGCGCAGCATGCCCATGTCCAGCGAACGTTCGCGTTTGGCCAGTCGTCGTCCGGCTGCGTTGTCGATGAGCGGCAGGTGCGCGAAGACGGGGAGGATGGTCGCCGACGGACGCGGGATCGCCGTCCGGCCCGAGTCGGCTGCGGAGTCCGGCGGCATGACTGCCGACGTGACGTCCGTCGCAAAGCCGAGTTCCGTCAGTCGACCGCGGATGTACAGCTGCAGCGCGGTCGAGCGCAGCAGATCACGGCCGCGTACGATGTCGGTGATCCGCATGTCCAGATCGTCGACGGTCACGGCAAGCTGATACGAGAACAGGCCATCCGAACGCCGCATCACCGTGTCGCCCAGATCGCGGGCCAGATCGAACGACTGCGGACCGAACACGCGATCGTCGAACGCGACGTCGCAATCGGGCGCGAACAGACGCAGCGAATGCCGGTCCCCGGCCTCCGCCCGACGCCAGACGCCAGCGGGATCGGCCTGCCACAGCCGGCGGCAGGTGCCCGGATACACCACGAATCCGTCGCCCTCCTGCGGGGCGGACGCGGCGCGGATGTCGGCGCGCGAGCAGAAGCACGGATAGACGAGACCGGCGTCGCGCAGCACGCGCAACGCATCCTCGTACCGGTCCAGCCGCGCGGACTGGTACACCGGCTCGCCGATCCAGTCAAGACCGAGCCAATGCAGGTCGTCCATGATCCAACGGTCGGCGTCGGGCCGCACGCGGGGACGATCGATGTCCTCGATGCGCAGGATCACGCCGTCGCCGCGGCTTGCGGCCGACAGCCACGCGCCGAGCATCGCGTAGATATTGCCGATGTGCATGCGGCCCGACGGGGTGGGCGCGAAACGACCGGTCATCGCAACCTCGGTGATCTCGATGATTTCAGCAACTTCACGCTTGGACTCACAGCACGCCGAGATGCTCGAGCAGCACCTTGAGACCGATGATGATGAGCACCACGCCGCCGGCGATCTGCGCGGGCTTCTGCCAACGCGAGCCGAACATGCGGCCGATGTACAGGCCGGCCGCCGAGAACGCGCCCGTCGTGATGCCGATCGTGATCACCGAACTCCACACATGCACCTGCATGAACGCGAAACTCACACCCACCGCAAACGCGTCGATGCTGCACGCCACGGCGAGCGGCAGCATGTGCTTCCAATCGAATTCCGCGGTCTCCTTGGCGTTCTCCTCATCCTCCTCGAACGCCTCGCGGATCATGTTGCCGCCGATGAACGCGAGCAGCGCGAAGATGATCCAATGGTCGACGGCGGTCACGTAGCTGGCGAACGTGGAGGCGAAGAAATAGCCGAGCAACGGGAACAGCGCCTGGAATCCACCGAACCACAATGCGGTCTTGAGCGCGTCCAGATGACGTAGCTTGCGCACGGTCAGACCCTTGCCGATAGAGACGGCGAAAGCGTCCATGGACACGGAAACGGCGATGAGAAATGTCTGCAACATACTGGTATACGAAGGTTCATCCCGCCGGTCTCCCCACGGGATGGGCCTCGACGGGACTCGCACCCGCCTACGCCTAGGGGTACCGACATTGAACTGCCAAGCCAACCAGCCGGGCTTTGAATCCAAGCGAATGCTGTTCGCATGTCGTCAATTACGAGGCACCACTATACACCGTTTCCGCTCTGCGAGTGGCTTTGCCGGTCTTTCACCGCGTCACCACACACCTTGTGGCAAACTATCAGTAGTTATGTCCCCTATGTGAGCGTTCCAAGCATCACCAGCGTTTGAAAGAGGTTAGCGTGGCCATGAACCCGGAGGAAGACGTCCTGCATGTCGAGGGCGGCAAGCCCTTGAACGGCACGATCAAGGTGCGCGGCGCGAAGAATTTCGTCAGCAAGGCCATGGTCGCCGCACTGCTCGCGCCCGGCAAGTCCGTGCTCAAGAACGTGCCCGAGATCCGCGACGTGCACGTCGTGTCCGATCTGCTGCGACTGCACGGCGTCGAGGTCGACGTGGACGGTGCGAACGGCATCGTCACGATCGACGCGTCGCACGTCCAGCTCGCCGACGTGGCCGACGTGGACACGCTCTCCGGCTCGTCTCGCATCCCGATCCTCTTCTCCGGACCGCTCGTCCACCGTCTCGGCGAGGCGTTCATCCCCGCGCTCGGCGGCTGCAACATCGGCGGCCGGCCGATCGACTTCCATCTCGAAACGCTGCGCAAGCTCGGCGCGACGGTCGACAAGGAACACAAGGACGGCATCCACATCACCGCGCCGAACGGCCTGCACGGCGCGAAGATCCACCTGCCGTACCCGTCCGTCGGCGCCACCGAGCAGACGCTGCTCGCCGCCGTGCTCGCCGAAGGCAAGACCGAACTGTCTGGCGCGGCGACCGAACCGGAGATCATGGACCTGGTCTGCGTGCTGCAGAAGATGGGCGCGATCATCTCCGTGGACGTCGACCGCACGTTCCGCATCGAAGGCGTCAAGGAGCTGTCCGGCTACACGCACACGTCGCTCACCGACCGCATCGAGGCCGCAAGCTGGGCGTCCGCGGCGCTCGCCACGCACGGCGACATCTTCGTCAAGGGCGCGACCCAGCCGGAGATGATCACGTTCCTCAACGTGTTCCGCAAGGTCGGCGGCAAGTTCGAGGTCACCGACAAGGGCATCCGCTTCTGGCATCCGGGCGGCGACCTCAAGCCGGTCGCCATCGAGACCGACGTGCACCCCGGCTTCATGACCGACTGGCAGCAGCCGCTCGTGGTCGCGCTCACGCAGGCGAACGGCCTGTCGATCGTGCACGAGACCGTGTACGAGAACCGTTTCGGCTTCACCAAGCCGCTCGTGCAGATGGGCGCGACGATCCAGCTGTACCGCGAGTGCCTCGGGTCCCTCCCGTGCCGCTTCCAGCAGCGCAACTACAAGCATTCGGCCGTGATCTTCGGACCGACGCCGCTGACCGGCCGCGACATCGACGTGCCGGATCTGCGCGGCGGATTCTCGCACCTGATCGCCGCGCTCGCCGCGTCCGGACCGTCCGACGTGCACGGCATCTCGCTCATCGACCGCGGCTACGCGGATTTCCGCGGCAAGCTCGCGGCGTTGGGCGCCGATTTCGACTGATATGTTGGCGATTCGATCGCGATCGATCGGCTGAGTGCTGCGGATCGGTCGCGACTGACTGACCGGTTGATTGACTGACGGCCGGCATCCGTATGGTTCGGATGCCGGCCGTTTCGCTTACTCGTCGAATCGACGAGAGAACGGCGTCATCATCGCCGTGACCACGCCACAGATCGCGGTCGTGACGAGCAGGATCGCGGCGACCGGGAACCGGTCGTACGCCCAGCCGTACGCCATCTGGCCGAGCGGCTGCGCACAGATGCACAGCGCGCCGAATATCGACATCACCTTGCCGGTCATCGCCTCCGGCGTGCTCAGCTGAATCGCCGGCGCGGCGATCAGATTCGTGAAACAGCAGCAGACCATCGACGCGCATTCGAACGCGACCATCACCACCAGCTTCGTCCACGCGCCGACCGGCAGCAGGAACACCAGTCCCTGCGGCAGAATCGTCAGCGTGAACGCGACGAGCGCCGCGGGCATGCGGTCCATCGACAGCTTCGCCGCGAACATGCCCGCGAGCATCGCCCCGGCCACGCCCGCCACGCCGACCAGACCGTCGGCCACGCCGTACACGGTCGCGTCGAATCCCAGCACGGTGCGGATCGTGTACGCCACGCCGACGTTCGCATAGCCGATGACCACGAAGTTCAGACCGGCCGCGAACAGCGCCAGCTTGAACACGTTCGGCCGATCGTGCAGCAGAAAACGCAACCCGGCCTTGAAATCGTCGAGCGGCGAGGGAAGCTCGCCGTCGCGTTCCGGCGCACCGAGCCGGATGAACCGCTCGAGCACGGCCGCCGCCGCGAAGCTGACCACGGTGATGAGCATCATCGCGCGGATGCCGAGCGCCGAGTACAGCACGCCGCCGAGGAAGCTCGGCAGCAGGTTGCTGAGCATCTGCACCTGATTGGTCACGGCCGTGGCCTGTCGCACCGTCTCCTCGCCGTATCGGCGGTACATCTGCGGGATCGCGGCCTGTACCGTCGGCGTTTCGAACGCCTTGAGCACGGCGAGCAGGATCTGCATGACCGCGACGGCGGCGATGTGGAAGCCTGCCGTTGCGAATACGATCGCGCTGACCGCCACGATGACCGAGCTGCCCGCGTCCAGCGCGACCATGATGGTGCGGCGGTTCATGCGGTCCGCGAGCACGCCGCCGAACGGGGAGCAGATGATGGTCGGCACGACCGCCGCGGCCAGGATCGAAGCGAAGACCGTGGCCGAGCCGGTGCGGTCGAGCACCCACATCGCCATGGCGAAGCCGAGCATGGAGTCGCCGAACAGTGAGATGCCCTGGCCTGCGATGAGCAGCGCGAAGTCGCGCGAGCGCAGCGGGGAGGGGGTGGTGGTCTGGTCTGTGGTCTGGTCTGTTGCGGAATGGGTCGTTGATGTTGCTGTTGTTGACGTTGCTGTTGATGTTGCTGTTGGATCGGACATGGTCGGTTGTTCCTTTCTTTTTCGTGGTTACCTTTTATTCATACCGACCGACGGTATGAAAAATACTGATGATTATCAAAGGTGATGCAGAGGCCGTGCGGCGCGAATATCTCACGAAGATGTACCCGTACCGGCGGCCGTGTCCCGGATTTCTTGTGCTGCGCACGACTGAGCGCAAGGATTCCGGGGAATCATCCCTTGTTTCCCGGAATCCTTGCGTTGAATTGTGCTCAGCGCAAGAAATCCGGGAAATGACTCCCGGCGTCCCGGAATCGTTGCACTGAGTCATCGTCAGCGCAACAATTCCGGGAAATCGGAGGACTGTGGACGGCGGCCATGCTACTGCCGTACGGCCGCGATGCGCATCATGCCGTCGAGCACCCGTCGTTCGAGCTCGTCGTCGAACACGGGCGCGCCGACCGCGTCGAGCATCGTGCGCAGGCATCGTATGCGGTGCTCCATCTCGGCGCGGGTGGCGGGGTAGAAGTGCGGCATCAGCCAGTAGTTGCACAGCAGTGCAAGCAGTTGCGCGACTTCGGCGGGGTATTCGGTGGGCAGCGACCCGTCGCGTATGCCTTCGTCGATGAACGTGCGGAGAAACGTCGGCAGCTTGGTGGACCAGAACTGCAGGTTCGCGGCGAGCGTCGCCGGATCGTCGAGCAGCGGCATCGTGTCGCGGGCGAGATCCAGATGCTCCGTGCTGTCCATCGAAGTGGAGAACAGCAGCCGGATCTTCTCCAGTCCCGTCAGATCGTTGCGTGAGTCCATCTGCTCGTGCAGCTGCTGGTAGGCCGCCCAGTCGTCGTCGTTGAGCCGCTCGAGCATCGCCTCCTTGGACTTGAAGTGATGGTAGATCGCGCCTTTCGACAGGTCGCCGAGCTCGTCGACGATGTCCTGGATGGTCGTCTTCTCATAGCCCTGTTCCGCGAACAGCTTCTTGGCGGCCGCGAGGATGCGCCGCTCCGTCACCTCCGGGTGCGCGTTGCGTGCCATGGTGGGCCTCCTGATTGATCGATTGACGTAGCTGTTGTCGCATACTTTACATACCGACCGTCGGTATGTAAAGTATGCGTGTGTCCGGCGAATCGTTCTCAATGGGGAACGTGCGAGCCAAACGCGCGATACCGCTCAACCGAACATTATGGAATCGGCGGAACGGCAACGATTACAAGAACCGCATGTTCGATTCGGCCCGCGCGATCCTCGCACTATTCGTATTGAGAACGGTTCGCTGCGCACGGATCTCAGTACAATGGGGCGCATGGCATCCAAAGGAAAACCGTCACCGCGCTCCGCGGTCAAGCCGCTCTCCGACGCGCAGGTGGCGAAACTGGCAAAGACGCACCATCTGGTCGACCCGATGCGCGACCTGCCGACCGGACCGAACCGGCGCATCAACCAGGCCGAAATCGACGCGCAGAACCCGAAGGGAACGCGACGTCTGCTCAAGGGCGTCGATATCGTCTTCAACGCCAGCTGCAAGACGCTCGCGTGGGGACTCGACAACATCCCCGAAACCGGACCGTTCATCACCGCCGCCACGCACGTGACCATGTTCGACGTGTTCGTGCCGATGGCCAGCCTGTTTCACATGGGCCGCCGCCCGCGGTACATGGCCAAGGCGGAGATGGCCCACTGGCCCGTCATCGGCAAGTGGTTCCAGATCGTCGGCATGCAGCCCGTGCAGCGCCGCAGCGGCAAGGCCAAGGCGATCGAGGAGACGTCGATCGAAATCCTGACGAGCGGCCGGCCGCTCACGGTCTGGCCGGAGGGCACGGTGACGCGCGACCCGAAGAAATGGCCGATGAGCATGAAGAACGGCGTCGGTGTGATCGCGCTCGAAGCCTCGCGCAGGCTCGGCCATCAGATCCCGCTGTTCTGTGCGGTGACCTGGGGTGCGGCCAGTATCAACCACTGGTGGCCGTGGCCGCGCAAGAACGTCGTCATGTGCTACGACGCGCAACTCGACTACGCCGACCTGCTCGCCGACTGCGACTCGTGGGACGAAGGCATCGACGGCGTGCCGGCGGCGCTCGCCGACGAGCTCACGCGACGCATCCGCGTGCGCATGACCGCGATCATGGCCGAGATCCGCGGCGAGTCCGCGCCCGACGGCTACTGGGACTACCGCACGATGAAGCGGGTCACGGACTGAAACGAACGTAAGTAAGGAGTAAACGTATGAATATCACGGTACTGGGCGCAGGCGCATGGGGTACAGCATTCGGCCAGGTGCTGGCCGACGCGGGCAATAACGTGACGATGTGGGCGCGCGAGCCCGAAATCGTCGAAGGCATCCGCGACCACCATCACAACGGCGTCCGCCTGCTGTCCGTGGAGAAGCTGCCCGACAACATGACCGCCACCGGCGACCGCGCCGAGTCCGTCAAGGACGCCGAGATCGTCGTCGTCGCCATCGCCGCGCAGTTCGCACGCGTCGCGCTCGCCGACTTCAAGGGCCTTATCCCGTCCGATGCGATCGTCGTCAGCCTGATGAAAGGCATCGAACGCGGCACCAGCAAGCGCATGGACGAAGTCGTGCGCGAGGCGCTCGACCTGCCGGCCGAACGGTTCGCCGCCATCTCCGGACCGAACCTGAGCAAGGAGATCGCCGACCGCCAGCCGGCCGCCACCGTCGTCGGCTGCGTGGACATCGACAACGCGCGCAAGGTCGCCGCGGCGTGCACCACGGACTATTTCAAGGCGTTCGTCACCACCGACGTGATCGGACTGGAGATGTGCGGCTCGCTCAAGAACGTCGTCGCGCTCGCCGTCGGCATGGCCCGCGGCGCCGGCTACGGCGAGAACACGGCCGCGATGATCGAGACGCGCGGTCTGGCCGAACTCACCGCGCTCGGTAAGGCGGCCGGCGCCGATCCGAAGACCTTCGCCGGCCTCGCCGGCGTGGGCGATCTGATCGCGACGTGCGGCTCTCCGTTGAGCCGCAACTATACGTTCGGCTCGAATCTGGGCAAGGGACTGTCCGTTGAGGAGGCGACGCGCGTGAGCAACGGCGTGGCCGAGGGCGTGCCGACGACGGATGCGGTCGTCGCGCTCGGCGACGAGCTGGATGTGCCGACTCCGCTGGCGTACGCGATGAGCCGCGTGCTGTCGGAGGGCATCTCCTGCCAGCAGATGCTCGCCGAACTGTTCGGTGCCGAGATCACCGAGGAGTGACTCGCCCGGCCGTCTGTCGTCGACTGTTGCCGGCATCGTTCGCCGATACGACTGATACGGCTGATGTGGCCGATATGGCTGATGGATACGGGGATGAATGCGGGGTTCCGTCTTGGTTGAGACGGAACCCCGCTTTGTATATATGTGCGGGTTGATCGGTGCGGGTTGATCGGTGCGGGTCGGTGCGGGTCGGTGCGGGTCGGTGCGGGCCGGTTGGCGCATGTGCCGATCGTTGCGCCGATCGGTTGGGCGCTGCCTGCTGTCGTGTTGTCTCGACCGGCTTCGACACGCCGTCTGACGGTTGCGTGTTGTTCATCTGGGCGTTGTTTTTGGGGTTTAGGATGGTTTCAGACGTGGAAAAGTGCGTTTGCGACACGCCGAGGGAACCTTGTGTTTTCAACGGTTCTCGAGTTTCTTGCGTCCATCGGCTTGCGCGTGGGCGGCCCCTCGTGTATGTTTATCTCTTGCTGCCGGTCAGCGACTGGTTCTCTTCCTTGAGAATGGGAAGCTGGTCGAGTGGTGGTGGTTTGAGAACTCAAGAGCGTGTTTGTACTACTTTTTAGAGTCGTTTTTTGATTGCCAGTTCATTCCTTTCCTGGTCTTCTTTGTGGGGGTTGGGTTCCATGAGAGTGGGTAATTGGGAGTGGGGTTTTTGTGCGAACGTCCTTCCTTATAGGATGTTCCGTCAATATTGTGAGAGTCATTGTTTGGTTCTCTTTGCAAGTTTTTTTGTGGAGGGTTCGATTCTGGCTCAGGATGAACGCTGGCGGCGT
The DNA here is from genome assembly GCF_018555435.2 of Bifidobacterium amazonense. Taxonomy (GTDB): domain Bacteria; phylum Actinomycetota; class Actinomycetes; order Actinomycetales; family Bifidobacteriaceae; genus Bifidobacterium; species Bifidobacterium amazonense. The sequence continues at coordinate 3,232 of NZ_JAFEJT020000081.1, read as the reverse complement.
GCTTAACACATGCAAGTCGAACGGGATCCTGTTAGCTTGCTAACGGGTGAGAGTGGCGAACGGGTGAGTAATGCGTGACCGACCTGCCCTGTACTTTGGAATAGCTCCTGGAAACGGGTGGTAATGCCGAATGCTCCACATGAGCGCATGCGAGTGTGGGAAAGCCTGGTGCGGTATGGGATGGGGTCGCGTCCTATCAGCTTGACGGTGGGGTAACGGCCTACCGTGGCTTCGACGGGTAGCCGGCCTGAGAGGGCGACCGGCCACATTGGGACTGAGATACGGCCCAGACTCCTACGGGAGGCAGCAGTGGGGAATATTGCACAATGGGCGCAAGCCTGATGCAGCGACGCCGCGTGAGGGATGGAGGCCTTCGGGTTGTAAACCTCTTTTCATTGGGATCAAGGCATCTTCGGGTGTTGAGTGTACTTTTGGAATAAGCACCGGCTAACTACGTGCCAGCAGCCGCGGTAATACGTAGGGTGCAAGCGTTATCCGGATTTATTGGGCGTAAAGGGCTCGTAGGCGGTTCGTCGCGTCTGGTGTGAAAGTCCATCGCTTAACGGTGGATCTGCGCCGGGTACGGGCGGGCTGGAGTGCGGTAGGGGAGACTGGAATTCCCGGTGTAACGGTGGAATGTGTAGATATCGGGAAGAACACCAATGGCGAAGGCAGGTCTCTGGGCCGTTACTGACGCTGAGGAGCGAAAGCGTGGGGAGCGAACAGGATTAGATACCCTGGTAGTCCACGCCGTAAACGGTGGACGCTGGATGTGGGGCCCTTTCCACGGGTTCCGTGTCGGAGCTAACGCGTTAAGCGTCCCGCCTGGGGAGTACGGCCGCAAGGCTAAAACTCAAAGAAATTGACGGGGGCCCGCACAAGCGGCGGAGCATGCGGATTAATTCGATGCAACGCGAAGAACCTTACCTGGGCTTGACATGTTCCCGACGACCGCAGAGATGTGGTTTCCCTTCGGGGCGGGTTCACAGGTGGTGCATGGTCGTCGTCAGCTCGTGTCGTGAGATGTTGGGTTAAGTCCCGCAACGAGCGCAACCCTCGCCCCGTGTTGCCAGCACATGATGGTGGGAACTCACGGGGGACCGCCGGGGTTAACTCGGAGGAAGGTGGGGATGACGTCAGATCATCATGCCCCTTACGTCCAGGGCTTCACGCATGCTACAATGGCCGGTACAGCGGGATGCGACATGGTGACATGGAGCGGATCCCTGAAAACCGGTCTCAGTTCGGATTGGAGTCTGCAACCCGACTCCATGAAGGCGGAGTCGCTAGTAATCGCGGATCAGCAACGCCGCGGTGAATGCGTTCCCGGGCCTTGTACACACCGCCCGTCAAGTCATGAAAGTGGGCAGCACCCGAAGCCGGTGGCCTAACCTCTTTGAGGGGGGAGCCGTCTAAGGTGAGGCTCGTGATTGGGACTAAGTCGTAACAAGGTAGCCGTACCGGAAGGTGCGGCTGGATCACCTCCTTTCTACGGAGAGTTCAGGCTCCTGTTTGGGAGCCGGTGTGTGCCCCGCGGCCGGAATGGTTCCGGTTCGGTCGGGGTTGCTGGTGTGGAAGAGATCATGGCGGTTCTTGGTGGTATGGGCATGTTCTTGGGTTCCCGGACCGTCACCCCAGGCCTTGGTGTCTGGTGCGGTTCCGTGCCCCCGGTCGCATGGGTCGGTCTTTGGCCGGTTGCGTGGGGCGGGGTGCGTGGTGGTTTGAGAACTGGATAGTGGACGCGAGCAAAGAAGAATGTTTCTTGTTTTTCTTTGCTGTTGATTTCGAGAGCTCAATTTTTTTGGGTTTTTTCGAGTGTTGATCGTTTTGTGATCGTTAGTGTGATGATTTGTCGTCAAGCGAATCTTGCTATGGAATTTGCGTGCAACCGGCTTGTGGTTGGTTGCTTGCAAGGGCGTGTGGTGGATGCCTTGGCGGACAGGACCGATGAAGGACGTGTGAGGCGACGATATGCCTCGGGGAGCCGCCAACAGGGCTTTGATCCGAGGATTTCCGAATGGGGGAACCCGGCCACCGTCATGGGTGGTCACCGGCTTGGGCCGGGGGGTACGCAGGGAAGTGAAACATCTCAGTACCTGCAGGAAAGGATACTCCGTGAGTAGTGGCGAGCGAAAGCGGATGATGGCTAAACCTTGCGCGTGTGATACCCGTCGGGGGTTGCGCGTGGGGTGTTGTGGGAGCATGTGTCCCGTCGCCGGCGAGGCGGGCGCGAGTGATAAAGTTCTGGCGGAGGCGAACCGGTTTGAAGGCCGGACCGTAGGGGGTGATAGTCCCGTAGCCGAAGCGTCGGAACCTCGTGATCGTGTTTCCCGAGTAGCGCGGGCCTCGTGGAATCCCGCGTGAATCTGCCCGGACCGTCGGGTAAGCCTGAGTATATCTGTCCGACCGATAGCGTACTAGTACCGTGAGGGAAAGGTGAAAAGCACCCCGGGAGGGGAGTGAAACAGTTCCTGAAACCGTGCGCCTACGAACCGTCGGAGCCTTTCGGGGTGACGGCGTGCCTATCGAAAAATGAGTCTGCGAGTCAGTGGCATGTGGCGAGCGTAAGCCGTGTGGTGTACGCGTAGCGAAGGCGAGTCTTAAAAGGCGTTTGAGTCGCGTGTCCTGGACCCGAAGCGGGATGATCTAGCCCTGGGCAGGTTGAAGCGCGGGTAAGACCGTGTGGAGGACCGAACCCACCTGGGTTGAAAACCGGGGGGATGACCTGGGGCTAGGGGTGAAAGGCCAATCAAATTCCGTGATAGCTGGTTCTCTCCGAAATGCATTTAGGTGCAGCGTCGGTTGATTGCGTCCGGGGGGTAGAGCTACTGGATGCTTGCGGGCCCGTATCGGGTACCAACAGCAGCCAAACTCCGAATACCCGTGGCGTGTATGCCGGCAGTGAGTCGGCGGGGGATAAGCTCCGTCGTCAAAAGGGAAACAGCCCAGATCGTCGTCTAAGGTCCCCAAGCGCGTGCTAAGTGGGAAAGGATGTGGAGTCGCATAGACAGCCAGGAGGTTGGCTCAGAAGCAGCCATCCTTGAAAGAGTGCGTAACAGCTCACTGGTCTAGTGGTTCCGCGCCGACAATGTAGCGGGGCTCAAGCACGCCACCGAAGACGCGGCAACGGCCGTATGGTCGTTGGGTAGGAGAGCGTCCCCAACGGGGCGAAGCGGGGGTGGAAACGTCCGTGGACTGTTGGGGAGTGAGAATGCAGACATGAGTAGCGAGA
>NZ_JAFEJT020000080.1 GCF_018555435.2 Bifidobacterium amazonense | reverse complement strand
GTTCATCAGGCGCTTTTTGGTTGTTGTTTTTCTTGGTCGTTAAACATCCTACCCAGAAAGCGCTTTTCTCTTACTCCCTCAACGACTCAACAACGAACCCACACCCACGAAAACAGCAATAGCGCCACAATCGCACACCGCGTCTTACACAACGTCACAGAACACGACACAGTTCGGCATCGCGGGATATCACGGCCCGCCGGCCGCCCACGGGACCGCCCGACGGGCCCGACCATTAGAATGTCGTGCTATGACCACAGCCAGCGATTCCCGTTCCCCCGCCTCCCCCGCCAAACGACGAGCCCACGGCGTGACCGTCGCCCGCCTCGGCTCGGTCGCCCGCTGGACGCTGGCCGTGCTCGCCTGCCTGTGGATCGCGCTGTGCGTGGCGATCGGCCCGCTCTACTGGGCGGAGGGATCGATCGCCGACTGGACGCAGTCCAACACCCTGTATTTCATCGCGACGTTCCTGATCACGCTGTCGATCGTCGGCCTGCTGGTGCGTTCGGGCCGTCCGCACGGCACGTCCCGGTCATGCGAACCACCGCTGTGGCGCACCATCGCCACGCTCGTCACGCAAACGATCGCAGAACGACTGTCCAGCACCCATCCCAAGCTCGACCGCACGTTGCGAACCATCGCAACATATCTCTCGTCCATCACTCGCCGCGCAGCCGCCGCAACCGGCCGCGGACTCACCCGCATCACCGACCGCGGCTGGAAGATCTCGCTCATCCTCATCGTCGGCTGGCTGTGGGTGCCCGCCACGCTGATGAGCGCGTTCGGCGCGGACGTGCGCTCGCAGGCGCGCGAGTTCAGCTGGGCGTGGAACCAGTGGACCGGCATGAAACAGCCGTACATCGGCTTCTTCTCGTTCGTGCCGATGGACATCTACCCCACCGCGCATTACATGTGGCCGAGCAGCCCGACCTACCTGACCGACCAGCACAACATCGTGCTCACCGTCCTCTACGGCGGCGCGGCGGCGATCTCGCGCTACCTGACCGACTCGAACGACGCCGGTTTCGTGGCGCTGTCCGCGCTGCAGTGGCTGTTCGCCGCGTTCTGCTGCGCTTCGGCCGCGAACCGGTTCCTCAACCTGCCGTGGCTCAGGCCCGCGCATGCGACTGAGCGCGTGGACCACGCACGTCCCGAACGCCCGCCCTACCTTCGCCAGGCCGATTTCGCGCATCCCGAGCGCGGCGTCGTCCCGTCGCTGACGATCACGCGACTGCGGCCGATGGCGTATCCGAACCGCGCGGCCGGCGGCTTCGCGCGACTCGTGACGCTGGTCATGTTCCTGACCTGCCCGCTGGTGCTGTTCTCGACGATCTCGCTCACCAAATCGCCGCTGTTCGCGTTCGCGTTCGCCTGGTGGTTCGGCGTGTGGTACGAACTGCTGATGACGTGGCGGCCGGGCGGGCGCAATCCGCTCGACGCGATCGTGCATACGCCGAAGCATACGTTGGCCGCATTCGCGTTGTCGACATGCGTGATGCTGATCTCCGCGAAGTATGCGTGGTACATCATCGCCGCGCAGATCGTGCTCGTCGCGTTCGCCGATCGCAAACGTTGGCGTACGTATGCGGTCGCGCTGCTGCTGCCGGTGATCGTCATCCACGGCGGCATCTCGCTGCTCGGCGCGACCGGCTCGATCATCACCGGCGACCCGATCGAAAGCCGCGGCGTGCAGCTGCAGATGATCGCGCGCGTCGCCAAACTCAACCCGGACGGCATCCCCGAGTCCGCACGCGAGAAACTCGAGCCGATCTTCAACCTCGACCAGATGGCCGAATCGTACTTCCGGCAGGATGCGGACCCGGTCAAATCCTCCGGCATCCAGTCGAAGAAGGTGAGCTACAAGTGGCGCACCGTCACGCCCGAGGACATGCAGCAGTTCAACGCCGCGTGGCTCGAGATCACGAAGGCGAACCCGGTGATCGCGCTCGACGCGCTGCTGGCGGAATGCTTCGGCTACTTCAACCCCACCGACATGCCGTACGTGTCGATGGACTACTACGTGACCAGCGACTACGTGCAGAAATCGAGCACGTGGCTCAAGCTCGTCAACCACGACTGGCGCGAAACCGTCGCGCAGAAGGCGCGCGACTGGGGCTCGATCCCGCTGCTCGGATGGGTCACGCACGGCAACTTCTATGTGACGCTCACGCTGCTCATCGGCGCGGCCGAAGTGGTGCTGCGACGCTGGCGCACGCTGCTCACGCATTTCCCGCTGCTGCTGCTCATGGGCGTGATGGCCACCGCGCCGGCGAACAACTTCGAACGGCACATGCTGCCGGTCGCGTTCGTGTTCTGCTTCGTGTGCCTGACGTTCTGGCGCGAGTCGCGTGCGGCGCGGGCGGATCGCGCGGCGGCCGATCCCGGCGACCCGGCGTGACGTTCGGACCGGTAGCGCCGCTGCGCCGGCCGGATTGCCCGAACGGTACGACCGACTAAGCTGGGAGCCATGACGGAACGTATGGGCGATGATTTTCTGGGGATGCTGGCCGAACATGGCTGCGATGCGGAGACGGTCGCGTTCGAATGTCTGGTGAATGGGCTGACGGATGCGCGCACGGCGTCGCTGATGCATGTGCTCGGCTGGCCCGATGACGCCCGTTGTTTTGCGGTGGCCGGTTATGCGGACGATGCCTGTGGCGTGTCCGCGACGCTGCTCCGGTTGCGTGCGGCAGTGCGCGATCTGGGAGGCTCATTGACGATCGCCGGACAGCATGACGGCGTGTGTGTCGCGTTGACGGCCGCGCAGGCCGCGGCGACGCCGGAAGTGACCTGCACGGCGATGATGCCCGCGTTCGCCGACGACCGGCCCGTGGCGCTCGGCCCGGTCCGGCACGGCGTGGACGGCGCGTCGGCGACCGTGCTCGCCGCGTTGAGCACGCTGGCGGCCGCTCCGGCGGTTCGGTTCGCGGGTGGTGCCGCGCAACCCGCGCCGGTTCCGCGCAATCCGCGCTCGGACGCACTGCGACTGATCCGCGCGGAGGACGCGCTGCCCGAACGTGCGCTCATCGGAGACGCGGACGCGAAACGCGAGCTGGTGGAGGCCGTCTACGGCAGCCTGACCGCGGCCGGCCCCGACGATCCGACGTTGGAGACCGTCTCGACGTTCCTCATGTCTGGAGGCTCTCTGGAGACCACGGCGAAGGCGCTCAACGTCCATCCGAACACGGTCCGCTACCGTTTGAAGCGCGCCGCCGACGCCACCGGCTGGGACGCCACCGACCCGCGCGAGGCCTACGTGCTGCGCACCGCCATCGCCCTGGGCCGTATCGCACGGTAACGGCGCTACGGAACAATAATCCATCGGATCGCGGGACATAGGCGGTCGACCCGTCGAATACGACAGGACCCGCGCTGCGAGAACGCAACGCGGGTCCTTGTTCGTGTCACGGCATCACAAGCCGTGACGATGATCTCTCAAACGAGAATCAGGCAACGGTCATCGGATCGACCGGGACGCCCGGGTTCATCGTGGAGGTGATGGTCGCCTTGGTGACGTAGCGGCCCTTCACGGTGGACGGCTTCAGACGCTTGACTTCGTCGGCCACGGCCTTGAAGTTCTCGTCCAGAGCGGCCTCGTCGAAGCTCATCTTGCCGATGAGGAAGGAGAGGTTGCCGTGCTTGTCGACGCGGAAGTCGACCTTGCCGCCCTTGATCTCCTTGATGGCCTTGGTCACGTCCATGGTGACGGTGCCGGTCTTCGGGTTCGGCATGAGGCCACGCGGACCGAGCACGCGGCCGAGGCGGCCGACCTTGCCCATCATGTCCGGGGTGGCGACGACGGCGTCGAAGTCGAGGAAGCCGTCGGCGACCTTCGCGATCAGATCGTCATCGCCGACGATGTCGGCGCCGGCCTCGGTGGCCTCGGTGGCCTTCGGGCCACGGGCGAACACGAGGACCTTGGCGGTCTTACCGGTGCCGTGAGGCAGCAGGACGGAGCCACGCACCAGCTGGTCGGCCTTGCGCGGATCCACGTTCAGGCGCAGCACCGCTTCCACGGTCTGGTCGAACTTGTACTCCGGCATGCTCTTGAGGAGAGCGATGGCCTCGTTGGCGGTGTAGAGGTTGTTGCGATCGACCTTCTCGGCCGCTTCGCGATACTTCTTGGAACGCTGTACCATTAGTCCTTCTCCTCTTCTCAGTCGGTGACCGTGATGCCCATCGAACGGGCGGTGCCCTCGATGATCTTCATGCCGGCTTCGATGTCACGAGCGGACAGATCGGCCATCTTGATTTCGGCGATCTCGCGGACCTGAGCCTTGGTGACGGAGCCGACCTTGTGGGTCAGCGGGTTCTCGGTGCCCTTGTCGACGCCGGCGGCCTTCTTGAGCAGAGCCGCGGCCGGCGGGGTCTTGAGGATGAAGGTGAAGGAACGGTCTTCGAAGACGGTGATCTCGACCGGGATGACCTGACCCATCTTGTCCTGCGTCTGGGCGTTGTACGCCTTGCAGAAGTCCATGATGTTCACGCCATGGGAACCCAGGGCCGGGCCCAGCGGCGGGGCCGGGTTGGCCTTGCCAGCCTGGATCTGGAGCTTGATCAGCGCCGTGACCTTCTTTTTAGGAGCCATGTTATTGGTTCTTCTTTCTGTGAAGCGGTGGTAGTGGCGAACGCCTTGGTTTCCCGCGGCGGACTCCTCCCGCAATCGTATGGTTGCTGTGCTGTGCTAGCGGGCCGTCGCATGCGTCGCCGCCGCGCTTTGCCCTCCAGACACAAACTCTTCTATTATGCTGTGCCCTCGCGACAAAGACACACGGCTGACGGAGTGGCCGGCAGACATGTCGTGCATACGAAAAATCCCCGCCCGAAGGCGGGGATCAACGATCTACGAAGTAATTTTCGCTACGCGTGCGACTTCAAGGCGCACCGAGGGAAGCGGTACTTGGTACCGCGACCGAGGAGCAACGCGGAAGGCGCTCCTTAGCGGAAATTACTGGAGCTTCTCGACCTGGTTGAAGCCGAGCTCCACCGGCGTATCGCGGCCGAAGATGGAGACCAGTACGGTGAGCTTCTGGGTGGTGGGCTCGACGTCGGAGACGACGGCGGCCATCGTGGTGAACGGGCCGTCGGTGACGGTGACCTGATCGCCGACCGCGTAGGAGACCTCGACCGTGCGCTTCTTGGCGGCGGCGGGCTTGTCGCCGGCCTTGCGCAGCGCCTCGGCGGAGATCATCGGGGCCATCATCTGCACGACTTCCTTGCGCGACAGCGGCGCCGGATCCTTGGTCGGACCGACGAAGCCGGTCACGCCCTCGGTCTCGCGCACGATGCGGCGAGCGTCCTCGTCCGGCCACATGCGGATGAGCACGTAGCCCGGCACGCGCACGCGGGTGATGACCTTCTTGCCCTTGTCGGTGTGCTTCTCGACTTCCTCCATCGGCACTTCGACCTGGAAGATCTTGTCTTCGAGACCGAAGCTGACGATACGGGATTCGACGTTGGTCTTCACGCGCTTCTCGTAGCCGGAGTACGTGTGCAGCACGTACCACTTGCCTTCGAGCGTGCGCAGCGACTTGGAGAACTCCTCGACGGCCTTGGCGCCGGCGTCCTCAGGGGCGGCATCCTCGTCGGAGTCGGCGGCCTGATCCTCGGAATCCTCGGACTCATCGTCGTCGGAGTCCTCGGCATCGGCCTCGTCGGCATCCTCGGTGGAGACCGGAGCCGGGGCAACGGAGGAGATACCCGGCAGATCGGCGGAGACGGACTCGTTCATTTCGTCCTCGTCCGCGGAGGCCACGGCGTCGAGGTTCACCTCGGGCTCGGTCTGGGCGGCGTCGTCATCGGTCACGTCGGGACGGGCGTCGAGATCCTCGAAATTCACTTCATCAGTCATTCGTTATTTCACCTTTTGGGTTGTGTCGTAACGATCAGCCGAACACCCACAGCGTGAGCTTGCCCAGACCGAAGTCCATGCCGGTGACAAGCGCCATCAGGAAGAGCACGAAGATGAACACGGCCAGCGACCAGAAGAACAGCTCCTTGGCGGTCGGGGTGACGACCTTACGCATTTCGTCGATAATCTGCTTGATGAACAGGCCGACGCGCATAAAGATGTTCGGTTTCTTCGCTTCCACAGATGTGCTTGCCTTCGCCATAACCATCCTTACGCTAGAGCATGTTTTCAAGAGACTTGGCAGGGAAGGCGGGACTCGAACCCACAACCTACGGTTTTGGAGACCGTTGCGCTACCAATTGCGCCACTTCCCTAGGTGAACTTGCCATCCAGTGCAACCACTCCGGTCCAAACCGGACGCTTGCGCTTGGCAAAACCGCCAAGTCGCTATAGTAGCGGGAATTTTCCGATTCGTCCAATCGAACAAGAAATCCCGTGGAAAAACCACGGGATTTCAACGATTCTTCGGCATGTCGCGAAAATGTTAACGGCTCGTCCAGCAATCACGGACCTCGCTACGCTCGGACCCAATCCTGCCCTCGCTCGACTCTCGTCTCGCTCAGGGCTCACCTACGCGAAGCCCACCGGGCTTCGCGCTTAACGGTTCGCCCATTCCTTGAACCGGCGCATGCCTTCGGCGAGCTGGTCGTCGGCGAGCGCGTACGAGAATCGCAGGTATCCGGGCGCGCCGAACGCCTCGCCCGGCACGGCGGCGACGTGCGCCTCGTCGAGCAGCGCGGCCGCCAGCTCGCTCGAGCTGGACGACACGGTGCCGTTCGGGCCCAACGGGCGCCCCAGCAGCTCGCGCACGTCGGCGAACGCGTAGAACGCGCCGGTCGGCGTCGGGCAAGTCACGCCGTCGATGTCGTTGAGCGCGGCGACGATCGCCTTGCGCCGCACGTCGAACGCCTTGCGCATCGCGTACACGGCGTCGAGCGGTCCGGACACGGCCGCCAGGGCGGCGCGCTGCGACACGTTCGCCACGTTGGACGTCATGTGGCCCTGCAGCTTGGCGGCGGCCTTGGCGACCGGCAGCGGCGCGACCAGCCAGCCGACGCGCCATCCGGGCATCGCATACGTCTTGGCCACGCCGTTGAGCACGATCAGCTGGTCGCGGCATTCCGGCACGGCCGCGCCGATGTACGTGGTCTTCGCGTCGTCGTAGTTGAGATGCTCGTAGATCTCGTCGGAGATGATCCAGATGTGGTGTTCGATGGCCCATTTGCCGATCGCGACGACCGTTTCGGGCGTCCAGACGGCGCCGGTCGGATTGTTCGGCGAGTTGACGATGATCGCCTTGGTGCGTTCGGTGCGCGCCGCCTCGAGCGCCGCAAGATCGGGCTCGAAGCCGCGGTCGGCGCCCGCGAACACGGTGACGGGCACGCCGCCGGCCAGTTTGACGGCTTCCGGATAGCTGGTCCAGTACGGGGTGGGGATGATGACCTCGTCGCCGTCGTTGAGCAGCACCTGGAACGTCGAATAGACGGCCTGCTTGCCGCCATTGGTCACGACGACCTGTTCGGGGGCGACCTCGAAGCCGGAGTCGCGCAGCGTCTTCGCGGCGATCGCCTCGCGCAGTTCGGGCAGGCCCGGGGTCGGCGTGTACTTGTAGTTCTTCGGGTCGCGGCAGGCGGCCGCGGCGGCGTCCACCACGTAGTCGGGGGTCGGGAAGTTCGGCTCGCCCGCGCCGAATCCGATGACGTCGAGCCCGGCGGCCTTCATTGCCTTCGCCTTCGCGTCGACGGCCAGGGTGGCGCTCGGGGTCACGTGGTTGATGCGGTCGGAAAGAGTTTGCCATTCAGCCATAGTCATGGCTTCTAAGATAAACCCGCGGCGCGATGTATGGAAGCGTGTCGCGCCGCCGATCGGCACTCCCTAGGCCTACACGAGCACGAGGTTGTCGCGGTGCACGAGCGGATGCGCGTATTCCTCGCCGAGGAAGCGTCTGAGCTGCACGGTGGTGCGCCCGAGCATCTGCGGTATCTCCTCCGAGTCGAAGCCGGCGAGACCGCGTGCCAGATGCGTGCCGGACTCGTCGTCGATCCACACCGGGTCGCCGGCGGAGAACGCGCCGCGCACTTCGAGCGCGCCGGCCGCCAGCAGGCTCGCCCGCCCGCCGCGCACGGCCGTCGCGGCGCCCGCGTCCACGACGATCGTGCCGCGTGGTTCGGCCGCGAACCCGATCCACAGCCGGCGTGACGATCCGCGCTGCTTGACCGGCGCGAACGCGGTGCCCACCGGGTCTCCCATCAGCGCCGGACCGGCGTTCGACGCGCAGGTGAGCACGGTCGGAATGCCCGAAACGGCGGCCACGCGCGCGGCCTCGAGCTTGGTGACCATGCCGCCGGTGCCGACCCCGGAGGTCGGTCCGGTCACGGTCACGTCGCCGAGCGTCTCGACCACGTCCGACACGAAGCCGATGCGCCGCGCGTCCGGCTGCGACGGCGGGGCCGTGTACAGCGCGTCCACGTCGGTGAGCAGCACGAGTGCGTCGGCGCGCACGATGTTCGCGACGAGCGCGGAGAGCCGGTCGTTGTCGCCGAAGCGGATCTCATTGCTGGCCAGCGAATCGTTCTCGTTGACGATCGGCACGACGCCGAGGTCGAGCAGTCTGCCGAGCGTGCGCTGCACGTTGCGGTACTGCTGCGGCCTGATCGTGTCCTCCGCGGTGATCAGGATCTGTCCGACGCGCACGCCGAACCGGCCGAACGCGGCCTCGTACTGGGCCATGAGCAGTCCCTGGCCGACCGCGGCGGTCGCCTGCTGCGTGGCGACGTCCGCGGGACGCGAGTCGAAGCCGAGCGGGCCGAATCCGGCCGCGATCGCGCCGGACGAGACGAGCACGACGCGCGCGCCCTCCGTCGCGGCCGCGGACAGCGCGGCGACGAGCGCGCCCAGCCGGCCCGCGTCCAGATGCCCGGACGGCTTGGTCAGTGAGCTCGACCCCACCTTGACGACGACGGTCCGGGCCCCCGCGACCGCCTGACGCACCTCGGATTCGGTGACCATGATGACTCCTCCCCCGCGAATGATCGCGCTACGCCTCGTCCACGTCCTCGCCGCGGCCGAACAGGCTGGTCTCGTCGTGGCGATCGTCGTCGACGGACGGATCGGCCCAGTGGCCGGCCGCACGTTCCGCCATCATCGCCTCGCGCACCGCGGCGCGCGCGTCCATCATCTCGTGGTACTGGCGGCGACGTTCCGAATTCGTACGGCGGCGTCCGCCCGGCTCCTCCGGCTCCAGACGCAGATCCTTGCCGCGCGCGCCCAGCTGGGCGCCGTCGAGCATCTCCGCGCCGGCCGCGATCGTCGGATCCCAGTCGAACTCGACCGCACGGTTGCCGCGGCCGATGCGCACCTCGTCGCCCGGCTTGGCGCCCTTGCGGCGCAGCTCGTCCTCCACGCCCAGCTTGGCGAGACGGTCGGCGAGATAGCCGACGGCCTCGTCGTTGTCGAAGTTCGTCTGCATGACCCAGCGTTCCGGCTTGGTGCCGAGCACCTCGTACCAGACATCGCCGTTGCCGTTCTCCTTGCGCTCCACGGTGAAGTCGAGCGCGGTGCCGCCCTCGTCGGCGCGGCGGCGGCGACGCGCGGCCTGCTCGAGCGGCTTGATGACCACGCGCTCCTGCTCCTCGGCCTCCTCGCGGCGGGCGACCTCCTTGCGCATGTCGGCCACCATCGCGGCCAGCGCGAAGTTCAGCTCCTTGAGGCCCTCGTGCGAGGCGGTGGAGATCTCGAACACCCTGAAGCCGAGCTTCTCGAAGTCCGGGCGCACGAAGTCGGCCAGCTCCTTGGCCTCCGGCACGTCGACCTTGTTGAGCACGATCACGCGCGGACGCTCCGGGATCGGGATCGCGCCCAGCGGCAGCTCCAGCTTGTCCGCGTACTCGGCCAGCTCGTGCTCAAGCGCCTCGTAGTCGGCCATCGGGTCGCGGTTCGGCTCGAGTGTGGCGCAGTCGATCACATGCGCGATGATCTCCGTGCGCTCGATGTGGCGCAGGAACTCGAGGCCCAGGCCCTTGCCCTCGGAGGCGCCCGGGATCAGACCCGGCACGTCGGCGATCGTATAGCGCGCGTCGCCGGCCATGACCACGCCCAGGTTCGGCACGAGCGTGGTGAACGGGTAGTCGGCGATCTTCGGCTTGGCCGAGCTCATCGCGGCGACCAGGCTCGACTTGCCGGCCGACGGGAAGCCGACCAGCGCGACGTCGGCGATCGACTTGAGCTCGAGGATCACGTCGCGCTCGTCGCCCAGCTCGCCCAGCAGCGCGAAGCCCGGCGCACGGCGCGTGCGGTTCGCGAGGGCCGCGTTGCCGAGACCGCCGGCGCCACCGGCCGCGGCGACGAAACGGTCGCCCTCGCGGCGCAGATCGGCCAGCTGCTCGCCCGGCTGCTTCGGCTTGCCGGCCGGGCCCTTCGCGGCGAAGATCACCGTGCCGACGGGCACGGGCAGGATCAGGTCCTCGCCCTTGGAGCCGTCCTTGGTGTCGCCGAGGCCCATCGTGCCGTTGCCGGCCGCGCGGTGCGGCATGAAACGGTAGTCGAGCAGGCTGTTCGCGTTGCGCGTCGCCTCGAAGATGACGGAGCCGCCGTCGCCGCCATTGCCGCCGTTCGGGCCGGCGAGGGGCTTGTACTTTTCGCGTCGGATGCCGGCGGAGCCGTTGCCGCCGTCGCCGCCCTTGACATGGACGGTCACGCGATCCACAAAATCACTCATGTTGTTACCTTATCGTTCTCTTTGGTCTTGTACGTGCCCTCTGGCGTGTGCCTTCTGCCGCTGTACGGCAGGGCATGCGTTGCTCGACACGCTCCGGGCCGCTCGGCCGAGTCATACGGTCGAGCAACGCATGCCCTGCCGTACAGCTACGCGTCGGTATCGTGGGACCGCGGCCGCATCGGCATAGTCATAGTCATGCTTTGTGGATCGTGCGGGAGGGAGGGAAGGAAGAGGATATAGAAAAAGCCGCGTCCGGGTGGGCGCGGCTTTTCTTACGCTTGATGGTGCGTGTCTCAGGCGGCGATCACGTCGACGACCTTGCGGTCGCGGCGGACACCGAACTTCACGCTCCCGTCGGTGAGGGCGAACAGGGTGTGATCCTTGCCCATGCCGACGTTCTCGCCCGGGTGGAACTTGGTGCCACGCTGGCGGATGATGATGTTGCCGGCCACGACGGCTTCGCCGCCGAACTTCTTGACGCCGAGGTACTGCGCATTAGAATCGCGACCGTTACGCGAGCTGGAAGCGCCCTTCTTATGTGCCATGATCTGTTCCTTTCGGTCCTAGCTAAGCCTGGTCGTTTCCGCTCAGGCGATCGCCGTGATCTTGACGGCGGTCAGCTTCTGACGATGACCCTTGCGACGGGCCACGCCGGTCTTGTTCTTGTACTTCATGATGTTGATCTTGGGGCCCTTGGCCTCATCATCAACGACCTCGCCCTTGGCGGAGACCGCAGCGAGATCCTTGGCGCCCAGAACAACCTTGGCGCCGTCGACAACGAGGGCAACCGGGAACTCCACGGCGTCGCCCTTCTTGGCGTCGAGACGGTTGACGAGGATGACGTCGCCGACCTCGACCTTTTCCTGATGGCCACCGGCCTTCACAATCGCGTACATGCTTAGTCCTAACTATGGTGTTATAAAGCTACTTGCCTGACGCACGCAAGCCGCTGGTCAGACACCGACTGTCTAACTTACACCGACCCGTGTACTAACGCAAGTTGAATTCGGCGTGTCAAATCGGCGTGTGTCGCACGCCGACCCGACACGGTCCTCCGTTACTCCTCGCTCTCCGCGTTGTTCGCGGCGACGGCAGCCGCCGCGATCTGCGCGAGCTTGGCCTTCACATCCGCCGAGGAGCCCTGCGGCACCTGCACGTCCGTGCCACGGCCGTGCTTGTTCGTGCGGATGAACGGATCGCCGCCCTTGAGCGCATACGGATCATCATAATCCGCGTTCACGGTCGGCTCGTCGTGCAGGATGAAGCCGCGGCCCTTGCAGGTCGGGCATTCCTCGGAGAACGCCTCCACCAGGCCCTGGCCGATGCGCTTGCGCGTCATCTGCACGAGGCCGAGCGAGGTGACCTCCGCCACCTGATGCTTGGTGCGGTCGCGCGCCAGGCATTCGATGAGGCGGCGCAGCACGAGGTCGCGGTTGGCGGGCATGACCATGTCGACGAAGTCGATCATCACCATGCCGCCGATGTCGCGCAGGCGCAGCTGGCGCGCGATCTCCTCTGCCGCCTCAAGGTTGCATCGGGTCACGGTCTCCTCGAGCGACTTGCCCTTGCCGATGAACCGGCCGGTGTTCACGTCGATCGTGGTCATGGCCTCGGTGCGGTCGATG
>NZ_JAFEJT020000079.1 GCF_018555435.2 Bifidobacterium amazonense | reverse complement strand
CAAACGTCTCACGCTATGAGCCGGCATCGTCTCCGAGGACATCCACGACATCGCCAAGGCCGCATACAGACACGCACAAACCACAATCAAATCGACGGGTTATGCGGCAGTTTGACGATCGAGAGGCCAAAATAGCCCATTGCCTAGGTCAGTTCGACGATCGAGAGGCGTCGTCCCCGCGCATCGCTCACCCGGCTACGCCATTCCCAACGGAAATTGGACGGGTTGGGCCTACGCCGGCGACTGCGATAGCCTCTCGATCGTCAAACTGACCCCGACAAACTCAAAAAACAGCCTCTCGATCGTCAAACTGCATCCACAAATCGGAATAATATAACGCCCGGGACCGATACGATGATTCGGCCCCGGGCGTGTGTGGATACGCAGACAGCTCAGATGTCGTACCGCCAGGACTTGTCGGTGATGACGCGGGCCATCGCCAGGCCGATCGGCAGGCAGATGATGACCATGAACGCGCGGAACGCCCAGTCGAGCGCGTGCAGCGTCTCGAAGCTGCCGAGGTACCACATCGCGCGGTACATATACATGCCCGGCACCATGATGACGATCGACGGCACGGTCAGGCAGATGCGCGGATAGCCGAGGTGCGGCGGCAGCCAGCCCTTACGCACCGAGGAGCGCCACACGGTGGCCAGAATGCCGGCCAAAAACGCGCCGATGAACGCGCCCGCCTCGGCCGGCACGCCCATGTCCACGATTTCCAGGCGCAGCGTGTCGGTGATCATACCGATCACGGCTGCCGTCAGGCACATGCGCTGCGGCGAGTTGAACATCACGGAGAAGCCCCACACGCCCAGGAACGCGAATACCGCGCGCAGCAGCATGTTGACCAGCGGGTTAAGTCCGAGCGGCTCGAATCCGGTCGGGTTGAGGTGCACGATGGTGGCGACCATCCACCCTGCGAGCGTGGCCATCAGGATGATGCAGAACACGTAGGTCACGCGCTGCACACCGGACGGGAAGTCGATCTTCGCCATGTCGAGCCCGCCCGTGATGAGCGGGAATCCGGGGATGACGAACAGCATCGCGCCGATGTACGCCGTGTCGTGCTGCAGCGCGACCGGGGCGAATATGCCGATCAGTCGCAGCGTGCCGGTGCACGCGAGCGCCGCGACCGCGACGCATACGAAGGTCACGAAGAACTGGTTGAGATGCCGCTTGAACAGGAGCCGGCGCAGCCAGTGGCCGAGTCCGGCGCCGACGAACGCGCCGACCATGTCGTACGGCCCGCCGCCGAGCAGGAAGACGAAGGATGCGCAGGCGATCGCGGAGGCGAGGCCGGCGAAGGCGGGGGAGTAGAGCGGCTTGCGTCGTTCGATCATGTCGAGCCGCTGGTGGGCCTGCCGCACGGTGATGCCGGGGCGTCCGGAGACGCGTTCCTTGCCGACGTGGTCGAAGTGGGCGGCGTATTCGCCCTTCGGCGGCTTGTGCGCATGCTTGTGCGCGTCGGACGACGATGGCAGGAACCCGCTTTCGGGGGCGTTGCGGTATTTGCGGACATGGTCGGTGACGGGTCGGTCGGCCGCGGTGCCGGCGGAATCGTTTTCGCCCGACGTCGCCGCGGATGCCGCAGATGCCGCGGCAAGGGTCTCGGGGACGACACCGTCGCCGTTCGTCGCATGACTATCCGCGTTGTCCGCATCGGCGATGCCGATGACGGGCCTCGCGTCCCCGGAGATCCGGTAGTCCTCGCCGGCGTTTTCGGCGGCGGCCTTTTCGGCCTGCTCCTCTTTGTCCACGGCGGCGCGCGCCGCCAGCGACTGGGTCATGGCGGACTGCGACCAGTCGGTTTCGCGTACGTCGAGCTGGGGTGCGACCGGCTCGCCGGGGTCGAGGTGTTCGCTGGCCGCTTCGAGCGCGTCGAGCACGGCGTCCTGTCCGCTTCGGGCCGCCTGTTCCTTTTCCTTTTTCTCCTCGCGCAGCTGTTTGGCGAGTTCGGCGGAGACCTGCGAGGCGTCCTTGCTGTCGAGGTGCTGCATCAGTCCGGCGGAGACCTCGGCCCGAGTGTGGTACATGGAGTCTTCGCCGAGGTTGACGCTGAACCAGTCGGCGAAGTGTTCGAGCAGCCAGATGCGTTCGGTGTTGACGCCGGTGGTGGGCAGGTCGATGACTTCGGTGATGCGGTCCTTGCCGTCGGTGCAGGCGGCTTCGATGTCGGTGAGGTTGACGTCGGCGCGCACGTGCACGCCGAGCGGGTAGGCGATGCGGTGCATCATTTCGCGCACGCGGAACGAGCCGGTGCCGGCGGACAGGTCGAGCAGGCCGACGCGTACGATGACGCTGGCCTTGGCCGCGATGCCCGCTTCGGCAATGGGCTTGTCCCAGTCGCGTTCGATGTCCTCCATGTCGAGCGGGATGGAGTGCGTGTGGAAATGCTGTACTGCGACGGCGCTGGTTTCGCCGTTCTCTCGTTCGTATTGATGCCCTTGACTCACGTTTTCAGGTTTACCGCGCGGCGTGGGCGAGTGCATCGACGGTCATATTTGCGTCCGCATTTCGGACCAGCCCGTCTCATAACCGACCTCCCAGCCGACGATCGCACGCGTACGTCGGCCGGACCGCGCACGTTCGCGCCGACCGCCGCGTCTCGAAACCCGAACCCAACCCGGACTTTGTAACGAAAGTGTCGATAACCGGGTCATACAATAGCCCCACAACCGTTGAACCAACGGCTTTGGGCTTGCAACGACCGGCCAAAACAACCGCGGAGGAGCCGCGGATGACCGGCAGACCGAGCAACCGGGAGTTCAGCAAAGGAGGTCTGATGACAACTAATGATCAGCAGATCACGCCCGCCGACGCCACGATCGTGACGTCAGGTTTGGGGACCAAAGGCCCCGAAGAGCGTGATCTTCCCGAATCGCTCAAATACGATATGGACCTGTGTCTGCGCATTCTGCGCGACGTCCTGGGCGAATTCGATCCCGAACTGCTTGCCACGTTCGACACCGTGCGCAATTATGCCGTCGAGGCCAGCGCCGAGCATTTCGAAGGCGTTCTGGCCGATCCGGATCCGGAGCACGACGGACTGGCGAAGGCCGTCGAAACCATCGACAACATGCATCTGCACGACGCGCAGCTGCTCGCCCGCGCGTTCGCCACGTACTTCCATCTGGCGAACCTGAGCGAGGAGAACTACCGCGTCTCCGTGCTGCACCAGCGCGAGAACGAGGTCTCCGGCGATCAGGCCGTCGACCCGGTCAACGAGATGACGTGCGCCTACCACCAGCTCATCAACGAGATGGGCCCGGCGAAGGCGAAGGAGCTGCTCGACAAGCTCGAGTTCCATCCCGTGTTCACCGCGCACCCGACCGAGGCCCGCCGCAAGGCCGTTGAAGGCAAGATCCGCCGCATCGCGGAGCTGCTGGAGGCGCACCGCACGCTGGGCGGCTCGGACCGCAAGGAGAACTGCCGTCGTCTCTACAACGAGATCGACGCCCTGTTCCGCACCTCGCCGATCGCGCTGAAGAAGCCGACCCCGGTCGAAGAGGCGGACACGATCCTCGACATCTTCGACAACACGCTGTTCAAGACGATCCCGGCCGTCTACCGCCGTTTCGACGACTGGGTCCTGGGCGACAAGGCCGGTCTCGTCGAGCCGGTGTGCCCCGCGTTCTTCCACCCGGGCAGCTGGATCGGCTCCGACCGCGACGGCAACCCGAACGTCACCGCCAAGGTGAGCCGTCAGGTGGCCCGCAAGTTCTCCGATCATGTGATCACCGCCCTCGAGGAGGCGACCCGCACCGTCGGACGCAACCTGACGATGGAATCGGAGACGACCCCGGCGAGCGCCGAGCTGAAGAACCTGTGGAACCATCAGAAGGAAATGAGCGAGCGCCTGACCGACAAGGCCGCGCTGATCTCCACCAAGGAACTGCACCGCGCGGTCATGCTGGTCATGGCCGACCGCCTGCACTACACCGTGGAGCGCGACGCCGATCTGATGTACCACACCTGCGATGATTTCATCGCCGACCTGAAGGTCGTGCAGCGTTCGCTGGCCGAGGCCGGCGCGAAGCGTTCCGCCTATGGCCCGCTGCAGGATCTGATCTGGCAGGCCGAGACGTTCGGCTTCCACATGGTCGAGATGGAGTTCCGTCAGCATTCCGTCGTGCATTCGCGCGCGCTGGAGGATATCCGCGAGCACGGCCTGCACGGCGAGCGTGGCCCGCTGCAGCCGATGACGCACGAGGTGCTCGACACGTTCCGCGCGCTCGGTTCGATCCAGAAGCGCAACGGTATCAAGGCCGCGCGCCGCTACATCATCTCGTTCACCAAGTCCGCGCAGAACGTGCGCGACGTGTACGAGCTGAACCGTCTGGCGTTCGCGCATCCGGAGGATGTGCCGACCATCGACGTGATCCCGCTGTTCGAGCAGCTTGAGGATCTCGAGAACTCGGTGGATGTGCTCGAGGAGATCGTCAAGATCCCCGAGGTGCAGGCTTGTCTGAAGGCGACCGGCGGCAAGATGGAGGTCATGCTCGGCTACTCCGATTCGTCGAAGGACGCCGGCCCGACCACCGCGACGCTGGCGCTGCATTCGGCCGAATCCCGCATCGTCGCCTGGGCTGAGAAGCACGATATCGATCTGACCCTGTTCCATGGCCGCGGCGGCGCCGTCGGTCGTGGCGGCGGCCCCGCGAACCGCGCGGTGCTGGCACAGCCGAAGGGTTCCGTGAACTGCCGCTTCAAGCTGACCGAGCAGGGCGAGGTGATCTTCGCCCGTTACGGCAACCCGGTGCTGGCCGTGCGCCACATCGAGTCCGTCGCCGCCGCGACGCTGCTGCAGTCCGCGCCGAGCGTGGAGAAGACGAACACCGAAATGACCGCGAAGTATGCGGACATGACGGCGAAGCTGGACGAGGCCGCGCACAACCGCTTCCTCGACCTGCTGCAGACCCCGGACTTCGCTCCGTGGTTCTCGACCGTCACGCCGCTGACCGAGGTCGGCCTGCTGCCGATCGGCTCGCGTCCGGCCAAGCGCGGCCTGGGTGCGAAGTCGCTCGACGATCTGCGCACGATCCCGTGGGTGTTCTCGTGGGCGCAGGCCCGCATCAACCTGGCCGCATGGTACGGCCTGGGCACCGCGTGCGAGCAGTTCGGCGATCTGGAGACGCTGCGCAAGGCGTACGAGGAGTGGCCGCTGTTCTCGACGTTCATCGACAACATCGAAATGTCGCTGGCCAAGACCGACGAGCGTATCGCGAAGATGTACCTCGCGCTCGGCGACGACGAGGAGCTGTCGAAGAAGGTGCTCGACGAGATGGAGCTGACCACGAAGTGGGTGCTGCGCATCGTCGGCGACCAGTGGCCGCTGCAGCATCGTCACGTGCTCGGCCAGGCGATCCGCGTGCGTTCGCCGTACGTGGACGCGCTGTCCGTCACGCAGGTGCTCGCCCTGCGCTCGCTGCGTAAGAAGGTGGACAAGGAAGAGCTCTCGCAGAGCCAGCAGGCAGGATTCATCTACCTGATCCTGTGCACCGTTTCGGGCGTCGCCGCCGGCCTGCAGAATACGGGCTGACGTTTGCGTCGTGAATTGCAGCTGGCGCTGCAATTCACGGTTGGGAAGCCCGGTGGGCTTCCCAACACGCAAACGTAGGAGGTTTTTCGCGTTATAGCGAACGCGCACGCGAAAAACCTCCAGCACAGCAAGGCCCCGCACTTTGCGGGGCCTTTCCTTATCCCGAGTTCGGCGCGGCCCAGCCGCGCTCGAACTCCCCGCGAACGGCCTCGCCGTTCGCTCAAACAAACAGCCTCGCCGCAGGCGAGTCCGAATTCAGCCCTCCTCCGACGACGTCATTCTCACGTACGCCGCGTGTTCCCGTAGATATTCCCTGAGATACGGCACTGCGAAATCAACCCAGCCATATCCCTTTTCCACAATCACTTGCGCCTCCAGCAATCGTGCGCGATACCTGCTGGCATACCGGACGTCCTTTCCCATTCGCTCCGCGATCACGGAAGTGGACGATGGCCCGTCATCCTGCGCCATGGCAAGCAGATAGGTTTTATCGACCGGCGACAATCCATCCAATTCCGGACCATGAACGGTGTCGCCCAAACGGGTAAGAGCACTGGATATTCCGCTCCTTACATCGGCGTCGGTGACTGCGAACGCCTCCGTTTCTCCGTTCCGACGACGATTGGCGTTCCGCCAGATGTGGTATCCGACCAGCTGGATCATGAACGGATATCCTGCGGTGGCCTGCGTGGCGACATGTAATGGATCGCCATCCAGCCACAACCCCGTGTCTTGGAACGTATCACGCAGCGCCTCAGAGACTTCTTCGAGCGGCACTTCACCTAAGGGTTCGTATTGCGCCCGGCGAATGAACGTCGTCGCCTCGTTGTTCAACCATTTGGACGCCATGGAAGGCAGGCCGGCAAACACGAACGCAATGTTCCGATGTGCGATGGTCATGTTCTGCACCGCCGTGGCGATTTCGGTCAGGTCATCCCGTTCGATCGACTGTGCCTCGTCAATGGTGACGAGCAGACCGGAGTTCTTCTTATCCAGTTCGTCCAAGCGAATGGCCAATGCGTCGCTCAGGTCGACAATGTGATGCTGCTTCTCATAGCTGACGCCGCCCAGACTACCACCCACGCCCATGACGCTGATACTGGGATCGATAGTAAACCTGAAATTGCCTTTGACGGGCTGCAGCCGCTCGATCAGGCGTTGCACGATGTCTTTTCTGGCGGTTTCGGCGATGACCTGCCATCCGAGCGCTTTGACGGTGTTACTGAATTCGGCAAGCATCACCGTTTTCCCAACGCCTCGCGGACCGGTGACGCGCATAAGACGACCCGGCGCACCCGGTCCATCCTCAAGCGCTTCGTTGAAGTCGGCGAGGATGGTTTCACGGCCGATGAGAATGGGGGGAAGGTGCCCTGCGCTTGGTTTGAACGGGTTGGACACCATATCCACCTCTTTCATAAAAAATCATAAAATTTCATAAACATTCTACAACATCTTTCAAATTCTACAAGAATCATAAAAGTTCATAAAATTTCATAAAGCGCATAGTCCTTCCCTACTCCAGCTGTCCTCCGCGCTTGCCGTATCCGTTACGGCCATCGCACGATAGTCGCCGCCAGTGCCCCCTCATGCGAGTCCGTTCTCGCATCTTCCATCGTAAAGGAATCCGAATAAAGGAATCCGAATAAAGGAATCCGACCGTCTCTATCGCAACGCCGTGGACTCACGCTCGATGAGCTTGTACCCCACGCTCACGGTCTGCGGGAAATACTCCTCGTCCGGGTGCTCGATGCGCCGCATGAGCAGCGACACGGCCGTGTTCGCCATGCCCTTGAAATCCGTGGCGACGGTCGTCAGCGACGGCACGCTGTACTGGCCGGACGTGATGCCGTCGAATCCGATCACCATCACGTCGTCCGGCACGCGCACGCCGCTGTCCGCCAGTCCTCGCAGCACGCCGATCGCGATGCCGTCGTTCAGACAGTACAGTCCGTCGTATCCGGTCTCCCGCAGCGAACTCGCGACCGCATGCCCGGCTCCGATGCCGCCGTCGATCGACCATGGCGACTTGATGAAGTCGCGCGTCTCGTCGAACGGCAGGCCGGCCGCCAGGATCGCGGCCTTGGCCGAGTGCATGCGCAGGTCGCGCGATCCGGGGATGATGTTCGGATTGCCGGGGTCGCGGTTGTCGCCGATGATACCGATGCGCGTGCAGCCGCGCGCGACGAGATGCTCGATGGCCGCGCGCGAGCCCTCCGCGCTTGGCGCGTTGACGGTGTCGATGCCGGTGCCGGTCTCGTAGTTTTCCAGCATGACGGACGGGTGCTCTTTGAGGATGTTGAGCGCGCGCGGCGCGTTGATCGCGATGATGCCGTCCGAGAACGTGTATGACAAGTCGTTGCTGCCGTTCAGGTACCGCGACAGTTCGATGAGCATGTGCGAGCCGCGGCGGTTGACCTCGTCGGCGACGCACATGGACAGATGCGAGAAATAGTCGCCTTCGAGTCCGGACGTGAGGAACGTGATCGTGTCGCTGCGGCCGGAGCGCAGGGAGCGGCCGGACAGGTTGGTCTTGTATCCGAGTTTTTTGGCGGCCTCGCGCACGCGCTGGATGGTTTCGGGGCGCACGTAGTCCTTGCCGCGCAGCGCGGCGGACGCGGTCGTGGCCGTGACTCCCGCCAGTTTGCCGACGTCCTTCAGCGTTGCCATGATGCTCCCTTTCGTTGGCGCGACAGTACTTCATCGTTGAGATTCATTGTAGCCGGCGGAGGATGCGCGCGGACACGGACGGACGTAGACGGACACCAACGCACACGGACGGACACACGTTGCAGCAAACCATGGCATGTCGCCGACGTACGCCCCGCGACATTCGTATGATCGGAAGTCGAGTCACGGCAGCATGTCAGCGAGCTGCGGCAAGGAGATGCTCATCATGATCAACGTACTGTGCTTCGGCGATTCCAACACGAACGGCTCGAACCCGGCAGGCGGGCGGCACGCGCGCGACGTACGCTGGCCGGGCCGACTGCAGCGGCTGCTCGGCGACGACTGGTACGTCATCGAGGAAGGACTCGGCGGACGCACCACCGTGTTCGACAATCCGATCGAACCGCATCGCAACGGCCTCGCCGCACTGCCGGGCGCGCTCATCACGCACCGGCCGCTCGACTACGTCATCCTCAGCCTCGGCACCAACGACATGAAGACCATGTTCCAGGCCGACGCGCGCGTGATCGCGGCCGGCATCGACATGCTCGTCCACGAGGTCAAGATCACCGACAATCGCGGGGCGCCGACGCCGCGGATCGTCATCGTCTCGCCGATCTACATCAAGCCGGGCATTTCGACCAGTGGATACATCGGCTTCGACGAGCGCGCGGTCGAACTGTCGCACCGGCTGGCAGGGGAGTACCGGCAGGTCGCCGAACGCGAGGGGTGCCTGTTCCTTGACGCCGCGCAGATCGCCGAGGCGAGCGATCTCGACAAGCTGCACATGGACGGCGAGAATCACGCCCGCTTCGCCACGGCGATGGCCGATCTGCTACGCAAGGACCGGACCACCGGCTCCCGGGATGCACGCCGATAAGCCCGGAACCGGAAAGGGAACCGAAAACGACAGGAGGCCCGCCACCGGACGGGCTCATATCCGGTGGCGGACCTCCTGTCTCGGGCTGTCTCAGGCCGCGATCAGGCCGCCTTGTGCATGGCGTTGATCACGTTGTTGTTGCCCCAGCACTGCTCGTACGGGATGCCGGCGAGATCCTCGACGACCTTGCGGGTCTCGTCGCTCACCTCGGACATCAGGCCGCCGTTGCGCAGGCGGGCGGATTCTGCGACGAGGATGTCGTGGGTCTTCTCGGTCAGGTGCATGCGGTAGGTCAGCAGGATACCGACGAACGCGAGCACGATCACGGTGCCGCAGTACATGTAGAGCAGCACGTTGACGACCAACGGCGACTGCGTCTTGACGTCGGCGCCGGACTGGAAGCCGACGGCCTGCAGGATGACGCCCACGATGATCGTCACGACGGTGTTGATGATGACCTCGAGCGTGGACTGGATGCCGGCGTACTGGCCTTCGCGGCGCTTGCCGGTGACGAGCTCGTCGACGTCCGGCACGAAGGACTGCACGTAGGTCTGCGCGTTGACGATGCCGGAGTTGCCGAGCGTGAACAAGGTGATGAGCACGGTGAACACGAGCGTGACGGTGGACTTCGGCAGATTGGCGACGTTCAGGCCGAGGATGAGGATGCCGACGAACAGCGCAATGGTGACCCACGCGCCGAGGCGATAGGAGCGCATGCCGCCGAGCTTGGAGATGACCGTGGCCCAGACCACGACGCACACCATGCCGAACAGGAAGCTGAAGCCGGTGGACAGGGAGACCTCGGCCGGGGTGAGCAGCAGCACGAAGAGGATGAAGTAGCCGTTGATGGTGCCGCGGACCATGCGGAAGGTCTGCTGGGCGAGGTAGATGCCGAGGTAGTTGCGGAAGGTCTTGATGCGCAGCACGGACAGGAAGTTCCAGAACACGGAGACGAGGCGGCCGAAGAAGCCGACCTTCCCGGCGTCGCCCTTGTCGGCGGCTGCGATGTCGGTGGTCTCGTCGTACGGGCGCTCCTTGATGCACAGCGCGCCGATGACGAGCAGCACGGTGCCGAGCACGCCGTAGATCATGGCGACCTTGAAGTACGGCTGCCAGCCGTCGGCGCCCCAGACCTTGAACAGGTAGGTGTTGAACATCGAGAACGCGAAGCCGCCGACGCCGCCACCGATCTGCTGGATGGCGACGAGGGCCGCGCGATCCTTGGAATCGTCGGTCATCTCGCTCGGCAGCGAGTAGACGACGGTGTTGATGCCCGGGTAGACGGCGTAGTAGATGACGTTGACGACCAGGTAGTACCACACCGGCATGTTCGGCACCCACAGCGCCACGTAGAAGATGAGGTTGAGCGGGGCGGCGATGAGCAGTGTGCCCTTGCGGCGGCCGATCCTGCGACCGAAGGAGGTGGCGTACATGCGGTCGGAGATGTAGCCCCAGACCGGCGTGATGAAGCCGCCGATGGCCTTGCCGACCGCAAGCAGCGCGGTGACGACACCGATGGCGATGGCCAGCGGCTGGGTGTAGTAGATCATCTGCCATGTGACGACCATCGTGCTCATGGTGAACGACAGCGGAAGCAGCGCGTACGTGAACTTGGTCGTCCACGACAGCTTGCGGCCGGCCGCGGGGGTCGTGCTGGACATTTCGGGTTCTCCTGTTTCTCTATGGAAGATCGAAGTCGCGCGGCATGGTCACGGCGTGCGGTGTGATCATTGATGCGGGTGGAGGACTGCTCCGTCCGTTCCACGGTTCCCACAGAGTCTTATCGTTGAGATTCTGCGGTTCGATTTCCCTTGCTTGATGTTTGCAATACTCACCTTATCACAAATCTCATCGATAAGATTATTCTATGATACCGGCGTGTCGCAACGATCAGATCAATATGCGCATACAAAAAAGACCCGATGCCGTAAGGCACCGGGTCCAAACCACGCAGCGATCAGCCGGTTCACCCGCGCCGCGCCACATTGATCACGTTGTTGTGGCCCCAGCACTGCTCATAGGGCATACCGGTCAGGCTTTCGACCAGCGCGCGCGTCTCGTCGGTCGCGTCGTCCATCGAGCCGCCCGCACGCAACCGCGCGATCTCGGACAGCAGCAGTTCGTGGTTCCCGCGGTTCAGCTTGAGCCGGTACGTGAACACGATGCCGATCAGGCAGATCGCGATCGGCGCGAATGCGAACAGGCAGGCGAGCGCCGTCACGGTCTGCGGCGGCTGCGAGGTCGCGCCCTCCACGAATCCGGTCGCCTCCAGCACCAGCCCGATCACGATCGTCTCGGCCGAGGAGAAGATGTCGTCGATGGTCGAGTTGATGGCCGCGTACTGGCCCTCGCGTCGCTTCGACGTGATGATCTCGTCGACGTCGGGGATGAACGTGTACGTGTACTGCGTCGCGTTCACCACGCCGGTGATGCCGAAGTTCATGAACAGGCCGAGGCCGATGTACAGTACGGCGCGTGTGCCGGTGGGCAGGTTGCCGGCGTTCATCGCGAGCGCGAACATCGCGAGGAACACGAAGATCACCTCGAAGCCGCCGAGCCGGTACGCCCGCGGGCCGCCGATCCTTGCGGTGAGCCACATGAAGAAGCCGACGCACGCGATGCCGAACAGCAGGTTCACGCCGGTGGCGAGCGAGACGGTCTGCGGGTCGAGCAGCAGCACGAAGATCACGAAGTATGTGTTGAGCGTGCCGCGCACGGTGCGGAAGCATTCCTCCGAGAGATACAGGCCGAGATAGTTGCGGAATTCCTTGACTTTGAGCACGGACAGGAAGTTCCAGACGACCGAGACAAGCCGCCTGCCGAAGCCGAGACGGCTGCCGGCGTTTGCCGCGACGCCAGCATTGTCATCGCCGATTACGTTCGCATCGACGTCCGCATCGGACACGTTGGTCGATTCGTCGAACGGCCGTTCCTGGATGGACAGGAATCCGAGCAGCAGCACGGCGGTGCCGATGATGCCGTACAGCAGCGCCATGTTGAAGTACGATTCCCAGTTGTCCTTGCCCCAGATAGTGAACAGGTACACGTTGAGCACGGACAGGAACGTGCCGCCGATCGCGCCGGCGATCTGGTTGACGCCGACGAGCTGCGCGCGCTGGGTCGGGTTTTCGGTCATTTCGCTGGGCAGACCGTACTGCACGGTGGTGATGCCAGCGAAGA
Source organism: Bifidobacterium amazonense (assembly GCF_018555435.2). GTDB lineage: Bacteria > Actinomycetota > Actinomycetes > Actinomycetales > Bifidobacteriaceae > Bifidobacterium > Bifidobacterium amazonense. The sequence goes on along the minus strand of NZ_JAFEJT020000079.1, from coordinate 45 downwards.
ACGCCCAGTACAGCAGGTTCGCGAAGAAGTAGACGGGAATCGGCA
>NZ_JAFEJT020000078.1 GCF_018555435.2 Bifidobacterium amazonense | reverse complement strand
CACCGTGTTCTTCCCCGGCAACGACGCCGAGGACGTCTACCGCGAAACCTACCGGGACGCATGGTCGGACCGCTACATGGTGACGAACGCCGGCAGGATGTGGATCGACATGATGAACCCCGGCGTGAACAAGGGCTCGGGCCTCGCCCGCCTGTGCGAGCATCTCGGCATTGATGTCGCGGACGCGTGCGCGCTCGGCGACACGTACAACGACGTGCAGATGCTCGAGGAGGCTGGCCACGGCTACGTGGTGGCCAACGCCGAGGAGCATATGCACGCACACGCCGGCTGGCTGGCCCCGAGCAACAACGATCGGGGCGTCGCCGCGGTCATCGATGCGGTGCTCGCCGCGCGCTCGTAGCCTGCCGCGGCGATTGACTGTGCACGATCGATCGCGCACGGTCAGCCGCGGACGGTCGTGGCAAGTCGGTCAAAGACGATCAGCAGCGGTCGAACGAGAACCGGGCGATCGCGTCGAGCGCCTGCTGGCTTTCGTCAAGCCACGTCATGCCGACCGGGTAGACGTGGCCGAGCGTCTCGTGACGCGCGACCTTGCGGTCCGACAGTTCGAAATCCGCTCCCTTGCGCGACAGTGCGGTCGCCAACGCGAGCGCGTCCGCCTCGAGGAAATCGTCGCTGGACGTGAGGATGAACAGCGGCGGCAGATCGACGTTGGCCACGATGCCGTCCGCGGTCAGATACGTCGGATCGGCCGCGTCGAGCCCGTCGAAGAACTCCGTGCCGAGCATCCGCTCGAGCGTGACCCGCTTGTCCGGATCGTAGGCGATGCCGTTGCCGGCCGCGCGCTCCACGGCCGCGGGCGAGGCGAGCGAATACACGCCGCACACCAGTGCGCCGCCCGTAAACCGCAGCCCGGACGGCTGCCCGACGCCGAACGCGGCGGCCGCCTCCGGGCTGTTCTCGATCGCCAGCGTGAGCAGCGCGAGCGCGCCGCCGGCCGAGTCCCCGGTGACGAACACGGCGTTCGGATCGACCGGATACTCGCCCAAATGCGCGCGCAGCCAGCGCAATGCCGCCTGCACATCGGCCAGCTGGCCCTTGAGCCCGGTCTGCGGGGCGGGGCGGTAGTTGAGCGAGACCACCGCGAAGCCTCGCGAGGCCAGATGCGTGTTGAAGTTGCGGTTGAGCTCCTTGTAACCGTAGGTGAAACCGCCGCCGTGGATGTCGATGTACACGGGCGTGGTGTGCCCGCCTCGCACCGTCGCCTCGTGCGGCAGGTAGATGTCGAGCAGATGGCCGCGGCACTGCCCGGCCGCACGGTCCGTGCCGCCGTCCGGCAGGTAGGCGATGTCGCAGATCGCGTCCACGTTGTCCGGATCATGCCAGTATTCGGAACGCGGCAGGTCGAACAGGGACGTCTGATAGCGGTTCGTGGCGATCGTGCGAGCCCGTTCGGGATCGCAGCCGTCAAGGTCGCCGTCGATTTCCGTCCAGTACGAGAAACGTTCGACGAGCGCCGCGTCGAACGCCGGTGTCGTCGCGGTATCGTCGGCGCCGTCCTTGGTCGTGATGCCGTCCGGATCGGGATTGGTGATGCCTGCCATGATGCCTCCATTGGTCGCGTGGTCTTCCGCGCTCCATGATAGCGGCTGCGCGGGCGCGCCGGGCTGTTCCGGCGGGGTCGGACGGCTCCGCCGGAACAGTGCGTCGGCCGCCTTCGTCAGCCGTCGATCGAGTGGCCGGCGAGCGCGTCGAACGCCGCGCGCCCGCCCTCGCCGTCCGTATCCGGCCGTTGACGGTAGTCTTCGATGCGGCGTATCTCCGTCTTGATCAGATACCGTTCCGCGAAATCGAGTGTCGTGTACACCATCGTTGCCCCCTGTCGTGGTCTGCGGCGCATCGTCCCCTCCGCCGTGCCACCCATGAAACCACAGGCCGCCGCGCGACACAAGGGGCCTCCTATAGCGAATGTCGATAACCCGTTGCAGCGCGGAATAGCGCGAAGCGCGATTCCGGGACCACTCGGACGATTCAGCGTTGAACCCGTATGTGCAAAACATGAGGGCCGGGATATGGAACAGGGTCCGAAACGCGTGGTTTCAGACCCTGTGACGGTGCCCCGGATCAGATTCGAACTGACGACACCCGCTTTAGGAGAGCGGTGCTCTATCCCCTGAGCTACCGAGGCGACAAAGTTCTATTGTACATGCGGCCCGTACAGCGCCTCGCCGTGGCGGGAACGTCCGACGCCGTTGTGGCTCCTGTGAATGGTTCGCGCGTATGCGCGGCCGGCCGGGCGGCGCACGATATGGTGGTGGCGGAAAGGAACGGGATGCGCATGGTTGCAAGGACAAACGGCCGGACGGGCAACGACGGCGGCTCGAGGCGGTCGACGACGCACTCCGGATCCGCGTCGCGTCCCGCAACGGGAACCCGGACGACGCGCGTCAGCCGGTCGACGGGCGCAGGCCGCACGTCGGGCGGCGGCCGGTCGGGCGGCACCGCCCGGCGGTCCGGTGCCGGCCGACCGACCGGCACCGGCCGTTCCAACGGGGCCGGACGATCCAATCGCAAGACCCGAGCCTCCGTTCCGCCGTCGCCGTCCCCGGCCCGCCGCATCGCCGGCGTTCTGGCGTGGGCGCTGGCCGTGACGTCGCTGACGGGCACGCTCGCCCGCATGCTGCCCGCCGATCTGCAGGCGCTGCCGTATCTGCCGGTGCTGATCGCGGTCACGCCATGGTTTGCGCTGTGCGCGGCCATCGCGCTCGCATTCGCGCTGGCCGGCCGTCGCTGGATCGCGGCGCTGGCCGCCGTTGCGTGCATCGTCGTGCAGGCATGGTGGCAGCGGCCGTTCCTGTCGCTGTCGTCGAGTCTGTCGCCCGCCGCGATCGCGGCCGTCTCCGGCGCGTCGGCGAACACGCGCGACGCGTACGCGCGCGTGATGACCTGCAACGTGTACAAGGGCAGGGCCGACGCGGCGTCGATCGTCAAGTTGGTCAGCGAACAGCGCGTGGAGGTCCTCGCGCTGCAGGAGACGACCGACGAGTTCGTGCAGGCGTTGGACGAGGCCGGCATCCGCGACTATCTGCCGTACTCGCAGGTGTCCACGTCGGACGGCGTGTACGGCAACGGACTGTGGTCGGCCACGCCGCTCGGCGACCCTGCCGACGACGACGTGAACTCGAGCGCCTCGTTCATGCCGGGCGGCACCGTGACGTTCGACGGCACGGACGTGCGGTTCGTGTCGGTGCACACGACGTCGCCGACGCGCGGATACTGGCGTCAGTGGAAGCGTTCGCTCGACGAGCTCGGACTGATGCGCTCGCACGGGAACGTGCGATATGTGTTCATGGGCGACTTCAACGCGACGACCGACCATGCGTCGTTCCGCGGGTTCCTGGGGGACCGGTTCTCGGACGCGGCGCAGCTGGCCGGCCATGGATTCACGTTCACGTGGCCGGCCGACCGGTTCCCGCTGCCCCGGTTCGCCGGCATCGACCACGTCGTGCTCGACAAGGGCATGACGGCCGGGCAGATGCAGGTCAAGCGGATCCCCGGATCCGATCACGCCGCGCTGCTTGCCACCATCGCCGTGGGATGACGGAAGGCGCCGCCTCAGTCGAGATTCGATTGGGCTGAGCCGTGAAGCGGACAGTCCGGTGGACTGTCCGTAGGCGAAGTGAGCCGCTTGCGGCGAAGAGAACTCAGTCGAGGTTCGACTGAGTTCCGGCGGTGTCGGCGCTGGCGGCCTGTTCGGCCTGCGCGGCGTCGAGCCGGGCCTTGACGTCGCTCAGCAGGCTCTGCGCGCGCTTGGCGAGCGCCTCGCCGATCTCCCACTGGCGCATGGACTGGTCGAGGTTCAGGCCGCCCGCCTCGAGCGCCTGCACGGCCTGGATGAGCTTGTCGCGGGCCTCCTCGTAGGGCATCTGCGCGATGGCCTCGCGCTCCTTGTCGGTCAGGGAGGATGCGGTGGTCTGCGTGTCGTTGGTCTTGTCGGTCATGGGTGTTCCTTTGTGTTCCGGGATGGTTGGTACGTGTTGGGCGGATGCGGGCCGGCTCAGGACACGGTGGCGTTGAGCTGTCCGTGCTTGAGCGTGACGGTGATCGGGTCTCCGGTCGAGACCGTGCTCGGATCGTCGATCACATGTCCGCCGGCGGCCTGCACGACGGCGTAGCCGCGGTCGAGCGTGGATTGCGGGCTGAGCGCGGTCAGGCTGGCGTGCAGTTTCTCGATGGTCAGGCTGGCGTCGTCGGTGATGCGCCGCAGTCCGATGTCCATGCGCCGGCGCGCCTCGTCGATGAACCGCTGGTGCGGTTCAAGCATGGTCAGCGGCCGGGTCAGGCTCGGCCGGTTCGCGTAACCGTCGACGAGCCGTATCTCGTTGGTCACGCGTGCCTCGATGCGCATGCGCATGCGTTCGATCGCCCCGGTGACCAGCTGCCACTGCTCGTTGACATCCGGCACGACCTTCTTCGCCGCGTCGGTCGGCGTGGAGGCGCGCAGATCGACGGCCAGATCGATGAGCGTCCAGTCGTCCTCGTGCCCGATCGCGGAGACGATCGGCGTCTCGCACGCGGCGGCCGCGCGCACGACCGATTCGTCGGAGAAGCCGATCAGATCCTCGAACGCGCCGCCGCCGCGGGCCACGATGATCACGTCCACGTCCGGATCGGCGTCCAGCATGCGGATCGCGGCGACGATGTCCGGCGGACACTGCGGTCCCTGCACGTGCGCGTGCACGACCTTGAACCTGACGGACGGCCAACGCAGGTTCACGTTGGTGATCACGTCGCCTTCGGCGCGGGCCTGCGGAGCGCATATCAGCCCGATGCACGAGGGGAATTCCGGCAGCGGGATCTTGCGGTCCGCGTCGAACAGGCCCTCGCCCTTGAGCTTGCGGCGCAGCTCGTCGATCTGCTCCTTGAGCCCGCCGCCGGAGCCGAGCCTGCGGATGTCGTCGCCGATGAAGCTCAGTCGCGTCTGCTTGATCCAGATGTCGGCCTTGCCGTGGATCACCACACGGTCGCCCTGCCGGAACGCGGCGGCCTTGCGCGCGAAGTCGCGCCAGCCGGAGACGGAGATCGCCACGTCCTCGAAGTCGTCGCGCACGGTCAGATACGCCGAGCCGGCGCGGCGCGTGTTGATCTCGGTGATCTGCCCGCAGATCCACGCCGCGGGCCACTTGTCCACGGCGACGTGGAACTTCTGGCTCAGCACGGACACGGGCCATGGGTTCTCCGCCGTGGTCTGGCTGGCCAGCCGCGGCAGCTGGTCGATCGGCCGGGGCGCGGCCGGCGCGTTGCCGCCCGCGAAGGACGGCATGCCCGTGAGGTATCCCATATCCTGGTTCATGCCCTCCAGATTCGCCCACCGGCCGGACGACGGCGTGTCCGGGCATGCCATGCCGTATCCTCGTTTCGGCCCTTGGCCCGGAGCACGGCGGGACGCCGGCGCGGGATCGGACGGGCGCACGCCGCGACACGCGGGACGTGATTCGTCACTTAAATCACACATTGTCGTTTTCCGGCGTCATTCCGCCGATGACCACTATATTTAGGTTTGAGACGGCGCGTCGCCACTAGATATCGGGTTGGGGTTGCCGTACAGTACTTAAGGCCGCGCAAGGCGCGGCGGTGCGACACCGGTCCGCAAGGGCCGTCCGGATAAGTGAAGACAGACGGGAACAGGCAAATCTATGGAAGGACTTCAGATGGAAGCTCAGATGATGAACGACACCGCATCGGGCACCCGCGGCGCCGTCGGCACCGTGCTGGTGGAGAAGCGTGACGGCCGCGTGGTCGACTTCGACCCGGTCAACATCATCGAGGCCGTCAAGTCCGCCTTCGGCGACCTCGACAAGGAGGTCGGCCCCGAAGAGGAGAAGATGATCCGCGGCTTCGCCAACCAGGTCGAAGGCGAGATCAAGGAGCGCTACAACGGCCCGGCCAAGATCGAGGACATCCAGAACCTCGTCGAGCACGCGCTCATCGACGCGCACCTGTACGACGTCGCCCGCGCCTACACCAACTACCGTCTCGACAAGGACATCCAGCGCGCCAAGGCCACGGACGTCAACGAGGCCGTCGCCCGCTTCATCAACCAGGATCCGACCCTCATCCACGAGAACGCGAACAAGGACGCCAACGTGTACGCCACGCAGCGCGACCTGCTCGCCGGCGCCGTCTCCAAGGCCGCCGCGTTCAACATGCTGCCGCCGGCCGTCTCCAACGCCCACATGAAGGGCGACATCCACTTCCACGACGCCGACTACTCGCCGTTCACCGCGCAGTCCAACTGCAGCCTCCCGAACTTCTGGGACATGCTCGCCAACGGCTTCACGCTCGGCAACGCGCCGATGGCCTCCCCGAAGTCCATCGCCATCGCCGCCACGCAGATCACCCAGATCATGAAGGACGTGGCCTCCAGCCAGTACGGCGGCCAGACCGCCAACCGCGCCGACGAGCACCTCGCCGTCTACGCGAAGAAGGACTACGAGAAGTTCCTCGAGGAGGCCCGCGAGACCATCCCCGACGGCATGCCGGTCGAATTCGCCCGCCGCCAGGTCGAGAACGCGAAGGCCAACGAGCCGTCCAAGCTGCACTTCGGCAACCGCGAGCCGCTGCCGATGGACACCCCGTTCCACACCGACGTCGACGAGCTCGAGCAGGAGCGCGAGATCCTCGCCAAGATCCGCACCCGCAAGTCGATCTACGACGCGATGCAGACCATGGAGTACCAGATCAACTCCAACCGCGTCTCCAACGGCCAGACCCCGTTCGTGACCATCGGCTTCGGCCTCGGCACCGACTGGTTCGCCCGCGAGATCCAGCGCGCCATCCTGCTCAACCGCATCCGCGGCCTCGGCAAGGAGCACCACACCGCCATCTTCCCGAAGCTCGTGTTCACCCTCAAGCACGGCGTGAACGCCGACAAGGGCGACCCGAACTACGACCTCAAGCAGCTCGCGCTCGAATGCGCCACCAAGCGCATGTACCCGGACGTCGTCTTCTACGAGAACATCGTCAAGATCACCGGCTCCTTCAAGGCGCCGATGGGCTGCCGCTCCTTCCTGCAGGGCTGGATCAACCCGGCCACCGGCAAGGACGAGGAGGACGGCCGCATGAACCTCGGCGTCGTCTCCGTGAACGTGCCGCGCATCGCGCTCGAATCCCACGGCGACAAGGCCCGCTTCTGGAAGCTGTTCGAGGAGCGCATGGAGGTCGCCCACCAGGCCCTGCAGTTCCGTATCATGCGCTGCAAGCAGGCCACGCCGGTCAACGCCCCGACCCTGTTCCGCTTCGGCGCGTTCGGCCGCCTCGGCGCGGGCGACAACGTCGACCAACTGTTCAAGAACGAGCGCGCCACCGTCTCGCTCGGCTACATCGGACTGGCGGAGACGACCGCCGTGTTCTACGGCAAGAACTGGATCCGCGACCACGGCTGGGATCCGGAAGGCAAGGAGTTCGCGCTCTCGATCGTCAAGCGCATGAGCGAGCTGTGCAAGCAGTGGAGCAAGGCGGAGGGCTACCACTACTCCGTGTACTCCACGCCGGCCGAGTCCCTCACCGACCGCTTCAACCGCATGGACCGCGAGAAGTTCGGCCGCATCGAGGGCGTGACCGACCACGACTTCTACACCAACTCGTTCCACTACCCGGTTTGGCTGCAGCCGACCCCGATGGAGAAGCTCAACTACGAGAAGGACTTCCCGTACTATGCCTCCGGCGGCTTCATCAACTACTGCGAGTACCCGTGCCTGCAGGACAACCCGAAGGCGCTCGAAGCCGTGTGGGACTATGCCTACAACATCGGCATCGGCTACCTCGGTACCAACACGCCGATCGACCACTGCTTCGTGTGCGGCTTCCAGGGCGACTTCGAGCCGACCGACGAGGGCTTCAAGTGCCCTGAGTGCGGCAACTCCGACCCGGACAAGTGCAACGTGACCAAGCGCACCTGCGGCTACCTCGGCAACCCGGTCCAGCGCCCGATGGTGCACGGCCGCCACGAGGAGATCTCGCACCGCGTCAAGCACATGAGCGGCGAGACCGGGCACGTGACGCTGTCGGACGGCACCGAACGCGAGTGGTTCGAAGAAGCTAAGTAACGTTCCTGTGATCGGGTGTCCGTGGACTGGGTCGGGAATGCGTATCGCGACACGCTCCGGGCCGCTCTGGCCAAGTCTTTACGGTCTCGACACGCATTCCTGACCCAGTCCACTCGCCGATCCGTTACGTTACGTTTGGCGAAGCGGAAGATTATTGAGAGACGATCCGTATGGTTACGGATCGTCTCTTGTCGGTTATGACGACGGATGATGATGGAGACGATGATGGACGGGAAGATGGGCCTGCATGATTTCGCGGCGGGGGAGACCGGGAGGGGACCCTCGATTCCGACCGACGAGGCGAATAATCCGCGCGCCGGGCAGTGGGACGGACGGCGCATGTCCAAGCTCATGATCGCCGACTACAAGACGTTCATCGTCACCGACGGCGAAGGCGTGCGCAACTCACTGTACGTGTCCGGCTGCCCGTTCCACTGCGTCGACTGCTTCAACTCGTCCATCTGGGACTTCCAGGCCGGCCACGAATACACGCAGCGGCTCGAAGACAAGATCATCGACGATCTCAAGGCGCCATGGGTGCAGGGCATCACGTTCCTCGGCGGCGAACCGCTGCTCAACACGCCCGTGCTCGTGCCGCTCGCGCGGCGCATCCGCGAGGAGTTCGGCCAGAGCAAGGACATCTGGTGCTGGACGGGATATACGTGGGAGGAGCTCATGCGCCCCGGCGAGACGCCGGACAAGCTCGAACTGCTGCGACTGATCGACGTCCTCGTCGACGGCCGGTACATCAAGTCGCAGCACGATTCGCTGCTGCAGTTCCGCGGATCCAAGAACCAGCGCATCCTCGACGTGCCCGCCTCCCTCGCGGCCGGCAAGCCGGTCATCTGGGCCGGACTGCACGATCAGGAGCGCGACATCCCCGAGATCTATCTCAAGGACCGTCTGTCCGGTGAGGACTCGCAGGCCAGCTGAAACGCCGGACTTCGCAAAGTTCGCGCAATAACGACGGGCGTGCGAACTTTATGAGGTTTGACGGCCCTGAATCCTCGCAAAGTTCGCACGCGCTCCATTATCGTGCGAACTTTGTGAGGAGACGTCACTCCATCCACCCATCGTCCGGCCCGCAATCCGACAAAACCGTGCAACGCGCGGGGTTTTGCCGCTTCCTCTGTTAGATAAATCACGCCGAACCGGCCCCGGGAACGGGCCCTTGGGCGGGGCTTCAGACTAGAGTAAGGAACCTGAGAGGCCGGGCAATGCGCGGAACGCGTTGCGCCGCCGGGGATGCGGACGCCAGTGCGAACACCCCCGCGAGCGCCGGAACAACAGGATATCCGCGCCCCGGAAATTCGTTAAAGAGGTTGGCATGGTGAACGAAGCACATACCGCGGCCGCGGGCCACGATACGAAGCCGTTGCGCGTGGGACTCGACATCGGCTCCACCACGGTCAAGGCCGTGGTGCTCGACCAGTCCGATTCGCTCGGCGACACCATCTTCTCCGACTATCGCCGCCATCACGCCAACGTGCGCGCCACCGTCGCGGGACTGCTTGTCGACATCCACAAGGAGCTCGAAACGCGCGGCCGCGGCGACGAGCCGATCCGCCTCGCCATCACCGGCTCCGGCGGCCTCGCGCTCGCCGACAGCATGCACGTCCCGTTCGTGCAGGAGGTCATCGCCGAAACCGAGGCGATCGACAAGGAGTATCCGGCCGCGGACGTCATCATCGAGCTCGGCGGCGAGGACGCGAAGATCACGTACCTGAAGCCCACTCCGGAACAGCGCATGAACGGCTCGTGCGCGGGCGGCACCGGCGCGTTCATCGACCAGATGGCCACGCTGCTCGACACCGGCGCCTCCGGCCTGAACGAGATGGCGAAAAGCTACGAGAACCTGTATCCGATCGCGTCGCGATGCGGCGTGTTCGCCAAAACCGACCTGCAGCCGCTCATCAACGACGGCGCGGCCAAGCCGGACCTCGCCGCGTCGATCTTCACGGCCGTCGCCACGCAGACCATCGCCGGCCTCGCCTCCGGCCGCCCGATCCATGGCACCGTCATCTTCCTTGGCGGCCCGCTGTTCTTCATGAGCGAACTGCGCGCCGCGTTCCAGCGTGCGCTCGACGGCAAGGTCGACGAGTTCATCGTGCCGACCAACGCGCACCTGTACGTCGCGTACGGCGCCGCCCTGCAGGCCGACATGGACAAGGACGACGAAGGCCACCATTTCGAGGCGCGCACCTGCGACGACATCCTCGCGCGTCTGGACGAACTCAAGAACCTGCCGTCCAACACGCCCACCATGCCGCCGCTGTTCCCGACCGAGGCGGACCGCGAGGCGTTCAACGAGCGTCATCACCGCGAGCATGTCCACATCGGCACGCTCGAGGGCGCGCACGGCCCGCACTTCCTCGGCATCGACGCGGGATCGACCACCATCAAGGCCACGCTCGTCAACGACGACCGCGAGATCGTCTGGTCGAGCTACGCGAACAACGAGGGCAGCCCGCTGACCGCGGCCATCAACATCGTCAAGAAGATCCAGTCCGAGCTTCCGGAAGGCGCGTGGATCGCACGATCCTGCGCGACCGGCTACGGCGAGGGCCTGATCACCACCGGCCTGCATCTCGACGAGGGCGTGGTCGAGACGATGGCCCACTACCGCGGCGCCGAAATGGTCAGCCCCGGCGTCACGGCCGTGATCGACATCGGCGGCCAGGACATGAAGTACCTCGCCATCACCGACGGCGTGATCGACTCGATCGCCGTCAACGAGGCGTGCTCGTCCGGCTGCGGCTCGTTCCTGCAGACCTTCGCCATGTCGATGGGCCTGACGATTCAGGAGTTCACCCAGAAGGCGCTCGCCTCGACCCATCCGGTCGACCTCGGCTCGCGCTGCACGGTGTTCATGAACTCGTCCGTCAAGCAGGCGCAGAAGGAAGGCGCCTCGATCGAGGACATCGCCGCCGGCCTGTGCTATTCGGTCGTGCGCAACGCGCTGTACAAGGTCATCAAGCTGCGCGACTCCGGCGAACTCGGCGACACGGTCGTCGTGCAGGGCGGCACGTTCCTCAACGACGCCGTGCTGCGCGCGTTCGAGCTGCTCACCGAACGCGAGGTGACCCGACCGAACATCGCCGGCCTCATGGGCGCGTACGGCGCGGCGCTCACCGCGCGCATGCACTACGAGGACGTCGCCGACGACGATCACGAGCATGTGCTCGTCGACGGCACGTCGGCCGAGTCGACGAACGGTACTGCGAACGACGCGGCCACCGCGGCCGCGAGCGTCGTCGATCCCGCGGCCAAGTCCGCTGACATGGCCGGCGTCGACGTGACCAATGCGGCCGACGTCGCCGACGATCACCGGAACGAGGTCGTCGTCGACGGCGTGCACCACACCGCATCGTCGATCCTGTCCGGCGACGAGCTCGACAACATGTCGATGACGACCGAACGCGACGTGTGCAAGCTGTGCCAGAACCACTGCAAGCTCACCGTCACCACGTTCTCCGACGGCTCTCGCTTCGTGACCGGCAACCGCTGCGAACGCGGCGGCGACGCGAAGAAGAAGCGAAGCGACCGCCCGAACCTGTACGACTACAAGTACAAGCGCTGCTTCGCCTACCGTCGCCTGACCGACAAGAAGGCCACCCGCGGAGAGATCGGCATCCCGCGCGCGCTCAACATGTACGAGAACTACCCGTTCTGGTTCACGCTGCTCACGTCGCTCGGTTTCAAGGTCATGATCTCCGGCCGGTCCAGCCACGAACTGTTCGAGACCGGCATCGAATCGATCGCCTCCGAGAACATCTGCTACCCGGCCAAGCTTGTGCACGGCCACATCAAGTGGCTGCTCAACAAGGGCATCAAGACCATCTTCTATCCGTGCGTGAGCTACGAGGACAACCTCGTGCCGAACACCGACAACCACTACAACTGCCCGGTCGTGGCCAACTATCCGCTCGTCGTCGGCGCGAACATGCCCGAACTGCGCGACGAGGGCGTGCGCTACATGCACCCGTACTTCAACCTCGCCAACCACGAGCTCATGGTCGAACGCATCGTCGAGGAGTTCGCGTGGGCGAACGTGACGCGCGAGGAGGCCGAAACGGCAGTCAAGGCCGCATACGCCGAGGACAAGGTCTTCAAGAACGACGTGCAGCAGGAGGGCTTGAAGGCGCTCGCGTACATGAAGGAGCATGACTGCCGCGGCATCGTGCTCGCCGGCCGCGAGGAACTCGGTCAGGTCGAGCTTCTCCCCCGGCTGCAGTTCGCAGATCGAGTCCTCGGACAGCACGACCATGCCGAGCGAGCAGATCGTCTCGGGGATGCCGTGGTTGATCTCCGGGTCGACGTGGTACGGGCGGCCGGCGAGCACGATGCCGCGGCAGTCATGCTCCTTCATGTACGCGAGCGCCTTCAAGCCCTCCTGCTGCACGTCGTTCTTGAAGACCTTGTCCTCGGCGTATGCGGCCTTGACTGCCGTTTCG